>JAZQTV010000018.1:0-13436 GCA_045630945.1 Clostridia bacterium | reverse complement strand
GATTTTAATGCGCGTGCGCAGGCTTGGATAGCGTACCTTTGCGGTATGGGACACGGTTACGGTTGCTCGGGTATGTGGGCGTATAAGAGCAGATATTCTCTCGGTGAGGATGCTTTTGACGGTATAGAGGTCATATCTGCGAAAAAACGTGAGGAAATCCTGTGGGCAGATCTTATAGATGCGCCCATCGCAACTGAGCTTAGATACATCCGCGAGTTTATGGAAAAGTATAGCTGGTGGAAGCTTACCCCCGACTTTGATTATGCAAAAGCATTTGAAACGGTCGAGGGCAAGGAAGGCTTCTTCGTTGCCGCGTATGACGGAAACGATACTTACGTTGTTTACCTTTATAATCGCACGAAGGAATCGGCAGGTAAGCTTGTAAATATGGATAAAAATGCAACCTACCGCATTGAATGGTTTGATACAAGAACAGGTGAGTATACCGTTATTGATGAAAACTTTAAGGGTATGGAATACGATATCCCGTTAAAGCCTGATAATAAAGATTACGTACTTGTTGCTACAAAGAACGTATAAAAGAATAAAGGCACTTGCAAGCAAGTGCCTTTTAATTTTTATGGGCTTATTTTATAACGTTTTCGTCGTACCACTTAATCATATTAACAACAAGCAAGTTCCAGCTCTGGAAGCCCTTGTTGTGTACGCCCTTACCTGTATCGGGGTCGTAGTACTCGTGCATTTCACCGTTTTCTTCAATGTCCTTACCAAACATCTCGATAGTCTTTTCGCATATTTCTTTTGCAAGCTCGGTATATCCGTAGTTAATTAGACCAAGGAAGGTCATATAGTTAGCAATACCCCAAATAGGTCCAAGCCAACAGGAAGGATTACCCGAAACCTTTACTGCGTACGATTTTTCTAATTTCGAAAGACTTCTGATGCCGTAGGGGGCATAAAGCGTTCTTGCGTCAAGGCATTTCTGAACCATACGCTCTGCCTGCTCCTTTGTGGCAACCTTATTCCACATTGCCATCATACCTGTCCATACGTCAATACGCATAATAAGGCAATCCCAATGTCTTGGTGAACCCGAATGCAAGAACTTTGTAAGGTCGATGGGAACAAGATTGATATCTGCATTGTAGTAGAAACCATCACGCTCATCATAAAGATGCTCACGCATTGCGTTTTTAAGGCTTTCTGCCTTGTTAGCGTATAACTTGCCGTCAAGATTCAGCTTTTCCATAATAAACTGAAGGTCACAAAGCTCCATATACATAAGTGAGTTTAAGTACATTGAAGCTGTGCTTCCGTTGGGGCGATAGAATACGCAGGGATCGTTATCAACACCGATTGCAGTATCATCCAAGAAATAATAAAGACCCGTTGCTTCGTGATAGCAATGCTCAAAATAATAATTTATGTATTTTTCAAGATTCTTTACCTGTGGCTCTAACCATGAAGCGTCACCTGTTTGCTCAATTATAAAGCGTGCGTGCTGTGCAAGGCACGGCTTATGGGGGTTAGGTGAATAGTTTTCTGTAATATCACTTTCATGGAATGGGGGAAGTATTCTTTTAGGAGTGATAACAACGGGCGTCCAACCGTCCTCACGTACGTTCTCCAAAAAGTTGAGTACACAGCCTATCTCGTATTCTGTGATATCCTCCTTGGCAATTTCCCTTAATGCTATATCGGTAAGCCAGCTATCCCAATCCCAAAGCTCTTGGTGATAGCAGGGACCGGGAACGATAAATTTATGGTTAAGTAAACCACCTTTATCGCGGAACATTTTTGTAAAATTGTTTTCTGCGTATTCAGTTATAAGCTTTTTATATTTGTTAAAATCCTGAATTGTCATAATAATCTCCTACTAATTATTTTCTTACGTTATTATAACATAAAAGGTAGAACAAATCAATAAAAACGGAATTGCTTTATTATTGCAATTCCGTTTTTATCAGTTATTATCAGCGATGTTTTTCATCTTGTTAATGCAGTTTTTGCAAATCTGCTTGCCTTCATAAACAATAATGTCATCTGTGCAATCACAGATAATGCAAGCAGGCTCGTATTTCTTTAAAACTATTTCCTGATCGTCACTAACGTAAATCTCAACACGATCCTTAACGCCAAGACCAAGTGTCTTTCTAAGCTCCATAGGTAAAACAACACGTCCAAGGTTATCAATAGGTCTAACAGTGCCGGTAGCTTTCATACTTTTCACCTCTTCCAATTACTTTACATCATTTTACAACATTTTACATAATATGTCAATAGTAAATTCTGAGAAAAATAAAAAAAGAGCATCTGAAGATGCCCTGATTTTAAACAAAAGCATTAAGCCATTTTGTTAACGGCAATTGCAAGCTGAGACTTCTTGTGCGCAGCAGCATTTTTATGAAGAATGCCTTTTGTAGCAGCCTTATCAACAACAGCGGTAATCTTGGGTAACATTTCTGTTGCGGCAGCCTTGTCACCGGATTCAACAACTGCGTAGAATTTCTTAAGACTTGTCTTCATAGCCGATTTAACACTGCGGTTACGTAATGTCTTCTTTGCAGTAACATTAATTCTCTTTTTTGCTGATTTAATATTTGCCATGGATTTTCCCTCCCAACAATATGATTCATACTAACGGACATATTCTATCACGAACTGAAAATTTTGGCAAGGGTTTTTTAAAAATAAATAGTACGAATAGAAAAATAATTTTTGAACAAACTTATTTCAGGCAAAATGGAGGTAAAAAGTGAATTTTAGAACTGATCTTATAACCGAAGCAACGCAGACTGACGGCACGCTTACGGGCATAAAAAGTGAAAGCATCAATTATGGCGGCATAAAAGGTGACGTTGTAACCGTGCTTGATGAAAATAATAAAATCGGCAAAAGAAAAGGAAAATACGTTTCCTTTGAAAGTGAAGCATTGCTTTCAAGAAACGTAGAAGAATATATAAAAATAAGCAAGGCACTTGCAAAAGAATTAAAAAAGCTGATAAAGCCCGAAAAAGAAAAAAGCGTTCTCGTCGTTGGACTTGGTAACGAAAGTATGACTCCCGATTCGGTAGGACCGCTGACGGTGAAAAATATTCTTGTAACGCGGCATATATTCGAATTTCTTCCAAACGAGATTGACGAACGTATGAACTCTGTCTGCGCCTTTTCACCAGGCGTTCTCGGGGTAACGGGAATAGAAAGCGCAGATATAATCAAGGGCATAATAAAACGTGCAAACGTAGGTTGTGTAATTGTTATCGATGCACTTGCATCAAGAAGAAGCGAACGGATGTTTTCTACCTTTCAGATTACCGATACAGGCATTGTGCCGGGCGCGGGGGTAGGCAATAAGCGTAGCGCGCTTACAAAAGAAAGCCTCGGTATTCCCGTTGTCGCAATAGGTGTGCCCACCGTGGTGTATGCTTCATCGCTTGTGTACGATGCAGCGGTGGAAATGTTAAGCGAGGTCACAGGACAAGGGGAAGAAGCAGTAGAAAAGGCGGCAAAAAGTATAGCATCCTATTCGGGTGAAGATATGGTAGTAACGCCCAAAGAAATAGACGTCATTATTAAGGATAGCGCAAAAATAATTTCCGACGGCATAAATCTTGCGCTTCACGATAATATTTCCTTAAAGGAAATTGAAGCATATATGTTCTAAAACACTCCTATCGGCAATATGTTTAACCGATAGGAGTGATGCTTTTTGAAAAAATGGACTTGCAGTATGCTTTCGGCACTTATAATAAGTATGTCGGCGTTTTCGGTAAACGTTGAAGAATTTGCACGCAAAGCAACCTCGTTTACACTTTCCTTTTTTATGGGAATAAGTGCGGCAGAGGAAGAAATAAAGGAAATATATATTGATCTTGACGAGGATATTTCAAGTCAGATGCAGTTGGAAATCGAAAAGCTAAATTCAAGTCTGTTAAAAGGCGAGGTGCTTGAAATAAAAAATAAGCATTCAGTCTTGATATATCATACCCACAACGATGAAGCATTCTATAAGGGTGATAAGGATTACAAGGAAACAAGCGCGGGCAGAACAAAGGATACCGAGTACAGCATTGTTAAAGTGGGTGCCGAATTTTCCAAAAGGCTGACGGAGTATGGGTTTCAGGTCACTCACGAAAAAAATGATAACGTAAGAAACGGCTTTTATAAAGCGTACGATACGGCTTACGAAATGCTTAAGGGGTACAAGGACACAATCGATATATTTGTTGATATGCATCGTGATGCGTATAGTGGCAAGGAACCTAACTACATAACGCATGGTGAAACAGAGTATGCGTATATAAGCCTTGTTGTTGCTAAGGGCGAAAATTACGATCCCAAGCCCAATTGGCAGGAAAATTATAAAATAGCAAAGCTTTTAATGGACGAAATCAACTCTATCTGTCCCGGTCTTGTAAAGAAAATTATATTTAAGGACCGCCGTTTTAATCAGCATATATCAAAATCCTGCATACTTCTTGAAATGGGAAACGAAAAAAATACTCTTGAACAGGTGCTTGCAAGTGCCAATGTGGTTGCACAAGGATTTAATCAGGTATTTAAGTAATTTTATCTTGAAATTTTAGGGAAGATATTGTATAATAAACATTAAGTAATTAAACGGTGGTGCAATATGAAAAAGATATTTGCAATTATAATGGTGTTTATTATAGCTCTTTCGGTAAACGTTTTTGCGTTGGGTGAATATTCCTATAACTGCAAGGTTACGGAAAGGGATATGTCAGGTACAAACTTCAGAATTTATTTTATAAATTGCAGGGGTCATTATTATAATGACACGGTTACTGTGTACGTAACAAATACAAGTAAGGATCCTATTACCGTACAGGTTTCCGTTGGCTATGGCGGCGGTACGGTTCAAACAAACGTTGAATCCGGATATGTTGAGCTTGAAACCGAGGTAACGGGAAGATTCGTGCTTGAAAACTTAAGCGCTTATCCCGAAAAAGCCAATGATGATCTTGGTTACGTGCCCGGTTCTGCACTTGGCGAAAATTCGGTTGTTATCGTTGAATTGAAGAATGTTAAAAAGGGCGATACCTTTGTTGTAACCGGTATTGATCAGTACGGAAGCGCGCGCAACACGTCGCACTCAAACTTCAATGATGGAAGCGCCATACAGCGTTATCCGTTTATTGCGGCATACGTGAATGAATCAAAGCTTGTTGTAAAGGATAAAGAAAAAAGTAAGGTAGAATCGACCTACGAATACACACTTGAACAGCCTGATAACGAAACCGTTATAAAGTTCTTAATTATCGTTACTTCATCAGCGGTTTTGTGTGTGGGCGGTTTAACAATATATATCTTTTCATATGTGAGAAAACGGAGGGAAAATGATGATTGAAAAGTATAATGAGTGGCTCAGACAGGAGAATCTCGATAAAGAAGTGTATGAGCAGTTAAAGGCAATGGAAAATAACGATACCGAGATATTTGAAAGCTTTTATAAAGAGCTTGAATTCGGTACAGGTGGCTTAAGAGGCATTCTTGGTGCAGGCACTAACCGAATGAATATCTATACGGTGGGTAAGGCATCAGATGGTTTTGCAAAGTATCTTAAGGAAAACTTTAAGAACCCGTCTATTGCTATTGCATATGACTCAAGAATAAATTCCGAACTTTTTGCGTGGGTAAGTGCTCGCGTTATGGCAAAGAACGGAATTAAGGTGTATATATATAATGAACTTATGCCTACGCCAATGCTTTCGTGGGCTGTAAGGTATTATAAGTGTGACGGCGGTATTGTTGTTACCGCAAGCCATAATCCTGCAAAATACAACGGCTATAAGGTTTATGGGCCCGATGGCTGTCAAGCAGGTCTTGAGATGGCAGATGCAATACTTTCATATATCAATAAAACCGATATGTTTAAGGTTGAGCTTGCTGATAAGGATGATCCCAACATAAACATCATTCCCGATTCAGTTATCGAAGCCTTTATAAATACTATCCTTGAAAAGCGCGTTTATGAGGATAAGGATGCTGTAAAGAATTTACGCGTAATATATACCCCCTTGAACGGCACGGGAAGAATGCCCGTTAAGCGCGTTATGGAAAAAATGGGTGTTAAAAACGTTAGTGTGGTAAAGGAACAGGAAATGCCCGACGGTAATTTTCCGACCTGTACCTATCCCAATCCCGAGTACCGTGAGGCGCTTGAAAAGGGACTTGAGCTTGCACAAAGGGTAGAAAGTGATATTCTTATTGCTACCGACCCTGATGCTGACCGTATAGGTGTTGCAGTAAACCACAACGGTGAATATAAGCTTATTTCGGGTAATGAAATGGGCGTTTTAATGCTTGATTACATCTGCCGTGCAAGGCTTTTAAATAATACTATGCCCCAAAATCCTGTGGCGGTAAAAACCATCGTTACTACCGCAATGGTTGATGCTGTGTGCGAAAAGTACAACGTAAAGCTTGAAAGCGTGCTTACAGGCTTCAAGTTCATAGGCGGAGTAATTGCTGAGCTTGAGGAGCAGAACAGGGTAAGTGATTACCTTCTTGGTTTTGAAGAAAGCTACGGTTACCTTTTAGGCGAGCACGTACGTGATAAGGATGCAATAAGCTCTGTAATGTTCGTATGCGATATGGCGGCATATTATAAGGCACACGGCAAAACTCTTGTAGACGTGCTTGAGGATATGTTCAAGGAATTCGGCTATTACGTAAATAAGACCGTTACCTTTGCTTTTGAGGGTGCATCGGGTCTTGAAAAAATGGCAGGCATTATGGAAAAGCTTCGCAATCATCCTTTAATTGAGGTTGCAGGTGCAAGTGTTATTGAAACAAGTGACTATAAGCTTTCAATAACAAAGAATGCGCAGGGCGAAACACCTATTACGTTGCCCAAATCCAACGTGCTTGGCTATAAGTTAAGCGACGGGTGCTCGTTCCTCGTTCGTCCCTCGGGTACTGAACCCAAGCTTAAGATATATATGTTCGGCAAGGCACAGGATCAGTTAAGTGCGCAGAAACGTGTAGAAGAGCTTTGTAATGCACTTAGTGAAATTGTAAAATAAAAGGGAGCGCAGACTACCTTCTTTATTAAAAAGAGGTACATATTATGGATATAGTAAGTAATTTTGAGAATTTAACCTGTGTATTCGGTGAAGGTGATGCAACCTTAACAAAGGAAAATGATATTATCGTTGTTTCAAACCGTAAGGAAGCATATTCCTCACTTGCAGTTCATGCAAATGAGCTTCTTGGCAGAAAGTTAGCATATAAGTCCACGTGGCTTATAAAGCTTAAAGAGGGGGCAGAACCTGTAAGAACACGCGTGTACCATAAATTGATTATGGTGTCACTTGATATGCGTGAAACCGCCTACTGCTTTAGCCAAGAGGTTACTCTTAACGATAAGGAATGGTCAGAAATAACGCTTTCAAGCACCATTCCCCCTGAAAGTGAGCTTATCGATTTTATCGTTTACTTTATTCAGCCCGGCTCCGTAAAGCCCGATATGCTTGTAAAGAAGCTTGAAATAACTGAAACCGAGCCTATCAATACCGAAGTGCGCTTAAGAGAGTATCCGCCCGTGAAAAGGCAGGAAAAACCCCTTATAGGTACTATACGCTGGGATGCATTTACCAAGTCAACACCTGACGGTATTACACCTGCTTCACAGGTTGCACGTGTGCTTTCGTATAAGGAATATCATAATCAGGCACCCTTCTTCTCACTTGTTGACGGTGAAAAGGTATCGTTCCCCGAATATACTTTGGATATCTGGGAGCAGGAAGCCGATTTCGCAGTAAAGGGCGGTCTTGATTACTTTGCATATCTTTGGTATGAAACCACCGATGATATGAGTATTCCCCGTAAAATGCATCTTCAAAGTCCCAATAAGGATAAAATTCTTATGTGCGGTATTCTTGAAAGAGTTCGCGCACCCAAAACTATGGAAGAGCTTTATGAAGCAATGAAATCATCCTGCTACCTCCGCCTTGACGGTCGTCCCGTAGTGTTCCTTTACGGTGCTGATAACTGGTCTACGGAAAATATAGAAAAGGTTTGCGAGGGTGCTTTAAATGCAGGTATAAAGGAACCGTTGTATATTGTAGCTATGTCGACAGCCAAAACACCGTACTACTTTAATATAAACTTTGCTAAAGGTATTGATGCAATTTCTTGGTACAGCGTAGGCGCAACGAAAAAAGATATGCCTTTTGAAGAGCTTAAGAATGACTGTGAGGACGTTATCGTAAACGTAGGTAAGCTTTGCACGGAAAAAAATATCGACGTAATTCCTTCGTTCACATCAGGCAGAGATACTCGCGCACGTATCCGTACAGGCGTTACCTGGTGCGCAGGCGATCCCGATGCTGTTAATGATAAGGATAAGCCTTATATGAACCGCTATTCACTTCAGCCTACTGAAAAGGAACTTGAGGATCATATACGCTTTACAATAAAGTATATTGAAGATCATCCCGAATGCACACGCCCCCGAATGATTTGTTCATACGGTTGGAATGAGCATGAGGAGGGCGGTTGGATTTGTCCCACCTTAAAGGTTGACGAAAACAACGTGGTTGTACGTGATGAAAACGGAAACATTCTTCCCGATACAATACGCCTTGATATACTTAAAAAGGTTAAGGATGAGATATATTCATAATAAATAAGCCGCTCATTAGAGCGGCTTAATTTTTTATTTATACTAAAATGCGTCAATTATGGTCTCGTTATAATATTTTTTTACAAGCTCTTTTGAAACAAAGCCTGTTTCGTTAAACTGGGTGTTAGCACAGCCTGAAGCCATACCCAACCTTATTGCATCGATAAAATTCAGCCCCATATCAAGTCCCGTGCAAATACCGCCTACGGTGGAATCACCTGAACCAACTGCGTTTTTAACCGTAACGGATGGGGGAATGAACCTTAAAAATTCACCGTCTACGTATGCGGCTGCACCGTCTTTTCCCAGGGTTATAAAAGGCAGAGCAATTCCTTTTTCGTAAAGAAAAATAAGTGCATTTTTTAACGAAGAATTATCAGTAGGCTCAAAGCCTAATAACTGCACAAGCTCCGTTCTGTTGGGCTTTACCATAAACGGTTTTGCCTTTATTGCTTCGCTTAAAGTTTCACCGCTTGCGTCTATTATAACTTGCTTGTCTTTTATAAGGGTTGTAAGCGTGTAGTAAAAGTTTTTTTCAATTCCCTTGGGCATACTACCCGAAATTGCTATTATATCGGCTTCTTTTGTTATTGAAATAAAGTCTGCAATAAATCTGTTTGCTTCATCAACTGTTATTGTAGGGCCTGCCTCAAGTATTTCGGTAGAATTGCCTTCCTTATCCGAAATATTAGTGTTTATGCGCGTTTCACCGTTTACAACGGTGAAATGGCAGGCAATACCTTGCTTTTTAATTTCGCTTTTTATGTAGTCACCGTTTCTGCCGCCAATAAAGCCTAATGCAGTAGCCTTTGCGCCTAAAATATGGGCTACTCTTGCTACGTTAAGACCTTTTCCTCCGGCAGAGCAGGTATGGGCGTAAGGACGGTTTACGTCGCCTAAATTAAGCTTATCAACAAAATATACCTTATCTATTGCAGGGTTTAGGGTAACGGTTACTATCATTTTAAATTCTCTGGATTAAGGCCCTTTAATTCGTCGATAACAAAAACGCCGTCCTTGCGTATAAGCTTGTCATCAAACCATATTTCACCGCCGCCGTATTCGGGTGTCTGTATAAGTACAAGATCCCAATGAACTGCCGAATGATTGCCGTTAGGCGCATCATCGTAGCATCCGCCCGGTGTAAAATGAATGCTTCCTGCAATCTTTTCATCAAAAAGCGTATCGAGCATAGGCTTTAAAATGTAGGGGTTAACGCCAATGGCAAATTCGCCGACGTATCTTGCACCGTCATCAGTATCAAGAAGCGCGTTGATTCGTGAAGTATCGTTACATGTAGCGTTTACGATTTTGCCGTCCTTAAATTCAAAACGGATGTTTTCGTAGGTAAAGCCATCCTCTACCGAAGGTGTGTTATAGGTTATAATACCGTTCACGCTGTTTTTTACAGGTGCGGTATAAACCTCACCGTCAGGAATATTACAAAAACCGTCGCACTTAATTGCAGGAATATCCTTTATTGAGAACGAAATATCCGTATTCTTTGCAATAATGCGTACCTTGTCGGTCTTGTTCATTAAATCAACTAATGAATCCATTGCCTTCGACATTTTTTCATAATCAAGATTGCATACGTCAAAGTAAAAGTTTTCAAAAGCCTCAGTGGACATTTTTGCAAGCTGACTCATTCCGTAATTGGGATATCTTAAAATAACCCACTTTGTTTTAGCAACGCGTATATCACCGTGTACAGGCTCCCAATAAAGCTTGTTGTAGTTTTCCATATTTTCGGTAGGCACGTCACTCATTTCAAAGCTGTTTTCAGGACCGCGAACACCAATGTATGCGTGCATTTGATTCATAAGTGCTGCATCATTTTGTGCGCGAACCATTAACTGCTCCTTTGTGGCTTCAAGCAAAAGCGAACGGTTAAGCCTGTTCGAACGTACCCATAAATAAGGATTTCCGCCTGCTTCGTTTACAGCCTTTATAAGCTCCATACCAAACTCCTCGTCAGCACCTATAAGCTCAATAAGGCAGTTTTCGTTTTTCTGAAGTCTGCAGGAATAGTTTACAAGCTTTCTTGCCAATATCTTAATTCTCTCGTCAACCATTATAAAATCTCCTTGTTAAAAAAGGCGAACATTGTTCGCCTTAAAGTGTATTTATTAAGTGAAGCAAGCCTTAAGTGCTTCAAGAGCCTGGTCTTTATATTCAACGGGAATACAACAGGTGATCTTTGTTTCACTTGTTGTGATAAGTAAAACGGGAATATTTTTCTGCTGAAGTGAATCGAAAATGTCACCCGAAACACCTGCGTGATGCTCCATACCGCTACCTTCAATGGTAACCTTGGCAATATGCTCAAGCATTTCCATATATTCATCGGTAACAAGCTCGCTTATAATGCTGTAAGCCTTTTGTGAAAGGGGCTTTGAAACCGAGAATGAAAGGGTATATATTCCGTTTACGGGAACTGTCTGGCTGATGATGTCAACCATTATCTCGTTTTCCTTAAGTTTTTTGAATATATCACTTATAAGTGAAGGTTTTTTAATATTGCTTATAGATATTATGGCATCACTTTCCGAGGAATATGCATTGGTAACGATATTTTGCTGTGTAAGCAAGCTACCCATATTGTAAAGACCGAAAGGAAGATTTACAATAAACTTTGCTGCACGAAGCGCACCAAGGGCAAAAATGTTTCTTGAATATGCTTTGTGTGTAAGCTCAATAACCTCATCCGTGCCTGCAAAAACAACGGTGTGCTCACCTGTTATTGTGCCGCCTCTTAATGCGTGCATACCAAGCTCACGCTTATCTCTTGCGCTTCTTCTTTCATGGCGGTCGTAAACATACTCAAGATCTCCGCCTGCCGCCTGATTAATAGCATCAGCAAGCATTACGGCTGTACCCGAGGGTGCATCAACCTTCTGATTGTGGTGTCTTTCCTCAATCTCAATATCAAAATTGCTGTGAAGAATGTTTGTTGCCGATTTTGAAAGCTCCATAAGCAGGTTAATACCAACCGACATATTAGCAGAACGCATTATAGCAACGTTTTCCGAAGCAAATTCAATAGCGCTTATATCGTTGGCATTATAGCCTGTTGAGCAAAGAACCATAGGAATATGCATTTTCTGACCGTAACGCAAAAGCTGGGGAAGGGCTTCAGGCCTTGAAAAGTCAATAATAACGTCAGCTTCTTCTGTGATTTTTGAAATATCGCTGTACACGGGAAAATCAAAGCCGTCAGCACTTGGTGCAAGCTTATCAACACCGGCAACAACGGTAAAATCATCGTTCTTTTTTGTTTCGGCAATAATAACTCTTCCCATTTTTCCCATACAACCGGAAAGAATAATTCTTAACATATCTATACCTCCACCAAATTAAAATTGAATACCGAAATCCTTCATTTCTTTTTTAAGGTATTCAAGATTCTTGTCACTCATGTCACAAAGCGGTAATCTGAGGTTGCATTTGCCGTAACCCATAAGTGAAGCGGCAGTCTTAACGGGAATGGGGTTAACCTCGCAGAACAAAGCTTTAACAAGGGGATAAAGCTTTAACTGCATATCGGTTGCCGCACTAATGTTACCGTTAAAGAAATCCTCGCACATTTTGTGTACTTCGTAGGGGAGAATGTTCGAAGCAACCGAAATAACGCCCTTACCGCCAACCGAAAGCACGGGCACGGTAATACCGTCGTCACCGGAATAAACGTCAAGCTTGCCGTTTACACGGTGACAGATATCGGTTATCTGGTCCATATTTCCGCTCGCTTCCTTGATAGCAACCATAGTATCAAGTGTTGCAAGTCTTTCAAGTGTTTCGGGGGTGATGTTAACACCTGTTCTTCCGGGGACGCTGTAACAAATAACGGGAAGGGGTGTTGCAGCACAAATCGCCTCAAAATGACGGAACAAGCCTTCCTGCGTACACTTGTTATAATAAGGTGTAACAACCAAAAGCGCATCAGCACCCGCTTCGTAAGCAACCTTTGAGTTGCTTACTGCAATGTGCGTTGCGTTTGAGCCTGTGCCTACGATAACGGGAACGCGCTTGTTGATATAGTCGATAGCAAATTTAACTACTTCTGCACGCTCATCATAGGTCATTGTAGCAGGCTCGCCTGTTGTGCCGCATACCAAAAGGGCATCAACACCGTTTTCTATCTGAAAATCGATTAATCTCTTGAATGCTTCAAAATCAACACCGTTTTCGGTAAATGGTGTAATAAGTGCGGTAGCACATCCTGTAAAAATACTGTTCTTTTTCATAATTCTCACTTCTCAATAAATCCCTGCGCAACAAGAAGCTCAGCCATAAGAACTGCGCCGCCTGCAGCACCGCGTAATGTGTTGTGTGACATACAAACAAACTTGTAGTCATACTGTGAATCCTCACGTAAACGACCGATGGAAATAGCCATACCGCCTTCTAAATCACGGCAGGTCTTAATCTGGGGCTGATTATCCTCAACAAAATAGTTAAGGAACTGCTTGGGTGCACTGGGGAGATTAAATATCTGGGGATCACCCTTAAAGTTCTTCCAAATTTCAAGAATCTCTTCCTTTGAAGGCTTCTTCTCAAAGCTTACGAAAACTGCGGCTGTGTGACCGTTTGAAACGGGAACACGGAAGCACTGTGTTGTGATATTGGGTGTTTCTGAAGGTACGATAACGCCGTTTTCAACGTGACCCCAGATTTTTAAAGGTTCGTTTTCACTCTTTTCTTCCTCGCCACCGATAAAGGGGATAAGGTTGTCAACCATTTCAGGCCAACGATCAAAGGTCTTACCTGCACCTGAAATTGCCTGATAAGTACAAGCAAGTGCTTTTTTGATGCCGAACTTTGAAAG
>JAZQTV010000017.1:0-6450 GCA_045630945.1 Clostridia bacterium | reverse complement strand
GATTTTGATAGCTACCTCGTCAATGATAATACCCACGGTTGCAGGAACGTTTTTTCCGGGGGCGGATAAGCTTAGCTTTTATAAATTAATAGCTATACTTTTACTGATATTCTTTATCTTTATTACAACGTTCAAAAAATCAGATAAATCCTTCAGTATGAAGTGGCTTTTCCTGTGCGTGTTTATGTTTATATTTGGCGGTCTTATAGGCGTGCTTCAAAAAATATTCCGTATAACTCAATATGGCGACCAGACAAGTGTATTTCTTGCGGCGGCATTTTTTGCATCCTTTGCGTATTCGCTTGTTATGATGAAGGTAAAGGCTAAAGGAAACAAGGTGTATGTAAGTAAACGCCTTTACGTATTCGGTGTTTTGTGCGGAATATGCGCTTATCTTAGCAATCATATAAACCTGTATCTTTCGGGCATTCTGTCAAGTCAGCTTTTCTTTCCGCTTGTAAACGGAATACCGCTTATAGCTTGCTCGATAATTGCATTCACCTTTTTTAAAGAAAAATTCAGTAAATTACAGTTATTAGGTCTTGTGGGCGGAATAGCATCGCTTATCGCAATCTGCTTGGTACCTTAATTAAGGAGAAAAATAAAAATGTTAAGCTTCAATTGTGACGGGAAAAAGTACACATACAACGATTTTAAAAACAACAAACTTACCCTTGGTAATTTGTGCGTTACCTGCAATGTTAAAGAAATAAAGGAATTTTCCGCAATCGAATGGGTTCTTTATTTTGAAAATACGGGCGATGAGGATACGTGTATAATATCCGATATTCTTGATTGCGATACCGAAATAGTATTGCCGAGAATTGAATCTACCACAACAGCGTATATTCCCTCGAAAGATTCGCCAAGCGTTATCACTATGATGGGTATGGTGGACGGCTATGCATATACAGAAAACGATACCTTAAGTGCAATGGAATTTTCCTTAAAGCAGGAATTCTTAAGAAAAGGTCAAACGAAGAGCTTTGAAAATATCGGTGCAAGATCAAGTGACGGTATGATGCCGTTTTTTAACGTGTGCGCAGGCGGAATGGGCACAATGCTTGCAATAGGTTGGACGGGATCATGGAAGGCAACCTTTACCGATTCCGAGAACGGCATAATAGCTAAAGCAGGATTATCCAACACCTGCTTCTATCTCAAAAAGGGTGAAAAAATCAGAACTGCTTCGATTCTTACTATGAATTACGGTGCAGATGAGGATTATTCCAATAAATTCCGTAAGCTTATAAAGAATCATTATTCGCATATTGCCTGTACTGAAAATGAAAGCGAAGGCTTGCTTGCATACGAATTATGGGGCGGACTTCCTACAAATGATATGCTTTTCAGAATGGATCGCCTTATTAAACACAGCCTTTCTTTCGAGCAGACCTGGATAGATGCAGGCTGGTACGGTCAGTGCACTAACTGTATCGATCCATTTAATGGTGACTGGTCACAGCATACGGGTGAGTGGGACGTTAATTTAAACGTTCACCCTCAAGGGCTTTTAGACGTCGCAAAGAAGTCACGTGAAATGAATGCGCCGCTTATGTTTTGGTTAGAGCCTGAGCGTGCGTGCCCCGGTGTGCCTGCAATAAAGGAGCATCCAGAATGGTTCTTAAAATGTGATACTGACGATAATCTCATTTTATATTACGGAAATGAGGATGCGTATCAATACGTATTTAACACCGTTTGCGGATATGTTGAAAAGTTTGGTATGTCGTGCTACCGTCAGGATTTTAATGTTAAGCTTACTAATTATTTCAATAACCACGATGAAGAAAATCGCAAAGGTATAACCGAGATAAAGCACATTATGGGCGTATACAGGCTTTTTGATGAGCTTCATCAAAAGTACCCCAAGCTTTTGATTGACAACTGCTCCTCGGGCGGCAGAAGAATTGATATCGAAATGCTTAAACGCAGTATTATATTTTTCCGTAGTGATTATCAGTGTGAATTCAACCTTACGGCAGAGGTTTTGCAGGTGCATAATGCAGGCATTCAGAAATATCTGCCATTAAGTGGATGCACAACCAAAATGCACGATAAATATTCTCTGCGAAGCGCATATTCTTCAAGCTTTGGCGGCGCATTCTATAATGCATATTTTCAGAATATGACGGATGAAGAACTTGATGAAGTAAGCCTGCTCATTGAAGAATATAAGTCTATAAGAAAATATTTCTCCAAAAACTTCTATAATTTAGGTTCTGACGTGCTTGATATGACTTCCTGGTCAGTTTGGCGCTTCCACGATGAAGAACTTGACGAAGGTATAATTATGGCATTCCGCCGTGCAGAATCGCCCTTCAGTGCGTTTACCGTTGTAATGGACGGGGAGTATACGTTTACCAATTTAGATACCGATGAGAAAATGATGGGCAAAAGCATTGATATAGTGCTTAATGAAAAGCGTTCAAGCACGATTATAAAGTATAAAGGCTAAAGAAAATAAAACAAAAAAACTCCTGCGGAATTAATGGACCGTAGGAGTTTTTTTATAACTGAATTTCAATGCTATCAATAACACCGATATCCCAAAATAACCGTGAAAGCACGTATTTATCACGAATATCCTTCGTTGCCTTAAAATAGGGGAGTATGCTATCGCAGATTTTAATTTCTTCGGGGCGCTTAGGTGCGTCGATTTTATCAAGAAGCTCACCAATAAAGCTTTGGCTTGGCACTTCTTCATTAACTATTTGTAAAATACCGTCCCAATTTTTAATAATTTTTTCTATTCTTTCTTTGTGCTTTATGGGGCAATACTTTTTATCCTTTTCTTCAAGCGCAATCATTGCTTCTGCGCCTTTTCCGATAAAGGTGCGTAATTCGTCATTCCAAGCATCGTTGTTAAAACCTTCAACGAATTTGATTGCAGCTTCTTTATCAGGGGTGATATCTTTTAATTTTTCGTATAATCCTGAAGCAATGTAAGTGCCTATACCGCATTGAATGCCGTGCAGGTCAACGGGTGTATTAAATTCAAGTCCGCGCATATCCCATAAATGCGAAAAATAATGCTCAATGCCTGAAGCGGGGCGTGAAACACTTGCGTATGTCATGGCAACGCCGCCTATAACAAGACCCTCAAATACAGCCTTTACCGCCTCGTCGTCGCGCACAAGAAGCTTTTGCGCGTTTGAAACGCATTTGTCTACTGCCTTGCGAACAAGTGAAGCAATTTGCTCGCAATAATATTCGTTTGTAATAAGGTTTGATATACGCCATTCACAAATGCTGATATATTTGGCAATCATATCACCAAGTCCTGATTTTAACATTTTAAGCGGTGCATTTTTTAAAACGTCAATGTCACCGATTATAACGTTGGCGCATTTTGAGTTGATAGAAACCTTAAGACCGTCCATTTCCATTGACGATGTTTGGGAAGCGTAACCGTCCATTGAAGGTGCCGTTGCAACGATAATATAGGGTTTGTTTGTGGCGGATGAAATGATTTTTCCTATATCGTTTATAACACCCGAACCGATTGCAACAACAATATCGCATTTGCTATCAAAGTGCATTGTGCAAGCACCGACTGAATGCTCGTCAGGCGTCACGTCGCCTGAAAAAATAAATTTTGAATACTCAATATTATTTTTATCGAAAACAGAAACAACCTTTTCTCCTGCTGCTTTAAACGTGTTATTATCAGCAATAATAAATGCTTTGCCGTCAGTATACCTTCTTACGTATTCGGGCAACTTGGAAATTGCATCATTTTCAATTACAATATCGTCAATTATTGCAGAATGTATTTTTCCGCAAGAGCATAAAAATTTGCTTTGTATCTGCATGTTTTTCTACCTGTTTTCTAACTAAAATACTATATGAAACAAAAATTTATCAAGGCAGACTAAAAAGCCTAAAATTAAGGTGTAGATTGCAAAGGGCTTAAATGACTTGTTCTTTATTAAGTGAAGCATATATTTTATGGCAAGTAAACCTACGATAAAGGCAGCTGCCATGCCTATAAGCGTCGCAACAAGGGATACTGAAACGGTTGAATCGTTTCCCTTTAAAATAAGCTTTAAAACATCCCAACAGAATGCACCCAATATGGCGGGAATACTCATTAAAAATGAAAAACGTGCAAGGAACTTTCTGTCCATTCCAAAGAATACGCCGCCTGCGATGGTTGAACCTGAACGGGAAATACCTGCAATGGTTGCAACGCCCTGAACGCAACCTACCAATGCGGCATCCTTTGCGGTTATGGTGTCAAGATCTTTCTTTGCGTAGTTCTTTGAAACCATTTCAAGCGAATACAGTAAAATACCCGTAATCATAAAGCCGTAACCGAGGAAGGCTGCAGAAAAGCTTTCGGGTAAGAAGGCTTCAAGCAAAACTGCAATTATAATCGTGGGTATTGTTGCGGCAATTATCATATACGTCATTTTTTGCTTGGGATTTTTTATGATAGACCATAAATCCTTGCGGAATATAATAAAAACAGCGGCAAGCGTGCCAATATGTAAGCATACGTCGTAAAGACGCGGAACGTCTTGCACGTTAAGTATATTTTTAAAAAGCTCAAGATGACCGCTTGAAGAAATGGGTAAAAATTCTGCAAGCCCTTGAATGATACCTAAAATAATAGATTTCCACCATGAAATTTCCATAACAGACCTCCTGTAAGTGAATATAGTTTAGCACATTTAATAAAAAATGTCGATATGATTTTTTTAACCTATGATTAAAATGAAAAAAATAGAACGAATTCAGTTGCTATTTTTTTAAAAAGATGTATAATAATATGGAAAATAATTTATTGGGAGGATAAATTTTATGCAATACTCACATGAAGTAGAAGAAATGATCTGTGTTGCAAAGGGTGCAAAGCACGATCCGGCTCCTATTCCCGAAGAAGGCGCATGGGTGGCTTCTAAGGAAGTTAAGGATATTTCCGGTCTTACACACGGTATCGGTTGGTGTGCACCTCAGCAGGGCACCTGTAAGCTTACCCTTAATGTTAAGGAAGGAATTATTCAGGAAGCACTCGTTGAAACGATCGGTTGCTCCGGTATGACACACTCCGCTGCTATGGCGGCTGAGGTTCTTCCCGGCAAAACAGTTCTTGAAGCACTTAATACTGACCTTGTATGCGATGCTATCAACGTTGCAATGCGTGAGCTTTTCCTTCAGATTGCTTACGGTAGAACTCAGACTGCATTCTCAGAGGGCGGTCTTCCTATCGGCGCAGGTATGGAGGATCTTGGTAAGGGTCTTCGTTCACAGGTTGGTACAATGTATTCAACCGCTGCAAAGGGCGTAAGATATCTTGAAATGGCTGAAGGCTACATTCTTGAACAGGGTCTTGACGAGAATAACGAGGTTATAGGTTATAGATTCGTTCACCTTGGCAAGATGATGGAAGCTATCAAGAAGGGTGTAGACCCCAAAGAAGCTTACGAGAAGAATATAGGTACATACGGCCGCTTTGCTGAAGCAAAGACCGTTATTGACCCCAGAAAGAAATAAGGAGGACGAAGAATATGGCAAATTTTGAAAGTTATTCAAGAAGAATTGATCAGATCAACGTTGTCCTTAAAGAGTATGGTTTTAAGGATCTTGACGAAGCAAAAGACTTCGCTCTTTCAAAGGGTGTTGATGCTGAAACTATCGTTAGAGAAACTCAGCCCATCGCATTCGAGAATGCTTGCTGGGCATATACTTTAGGTGCTGCTCTTGCACTTAAAAAGGGTTGCAAAACAGCTGCTGATGCTGCAAAAGAAATCGGTGTAGCTCTTCAGGCTTTCTGCATTCCCGGTTCAGTTGCTGACCAGCGTAAAGTAGGTCTTGGCCACGGTAACCTTGCATCAATGCTTTTATCAGAAGAAACTGAGTGCTTCTGCTTCCTTGCAGGTCACGAAAGCTTTGCTGCTGCTGAAGGTGCAATCAAAATCGCTCTTAACGCAAACAAGGTTCGTAAAAATCCTCTTCGTGTTATTCTTAATGGTTTAGGTAAGGATGCCGCTTATATCATTTCACGTATCAACGGCTTTACTTACGTTGAAACTAAGTATGATTACTATACAGGCGAGCTTGAAACTGTATATGAAAAGGCTTTCTCAACAGGCGACAGAGCAAAGGTTAAGTGCTACGGTGCTAACGACGTTTCTGAAGGTGTTGCTATTATGAGAAAGGAAAACGTTGGCGTTTCCATTACCGGTAACTCAACTAACCCCACACGTTTCCAGCATCCCGTTGCAGGTACCTATAAGAAATGGGCTATCGAAAACGGTGTTAAGTATTTCTCGGTTGCTTCAGGCGGCGGCACAGGTAGAACACTTCACCCCGATAACGCTGCTGCAGGTCCCGCTTCCTATGGTATGACCGATACAATGGGCCGTATGCACGGTGACGCTCAGTTCGCAGGTTCATCTTCAGTTCCCGCTCACGTTGAAATGATGGGCTTAATCGGCGCAGGTA
>JAZQTV010000016.1:0-29861 GCA_045630945.1 Clostridia bacterium | reverse complement strand
ACCGCTTGGCCTCCGACTTCAGACAGGCGCTTAATTGGTTTGGAGCATATGCTTTTGTAGTGCGTTCGATGGTGTATACGTTGATTGGAACGGCAGTAACTGTATGGATCTGTGCAATAATAAAAGGAATGAAAGCAGAAGAGGCATTAGAAAAGGAAACGGAAGAACAGGAAGGTTGAACTAACGAACAGGTGGTGGAATATTTATGGACATAAAGTCAATAAAAAAGTGCGATTCGCTTGTGCAAAAAAACGAAAAAGCTTTTAAAATGTTAATAGCTATGGTAATAACGTTAGTATGCTTATACATCATACAAGTATTTCCGTTCAATGTTGAAGAGAAGCTGTATGCCAATCTTGCAGCGGTGCTAATAATGCCGTTCATAAATCTGTGTATTGCAAAGCTTTTAAAAAAGCTATGGCTTGCAGTAAGTGCTTCTGTTGTCAGTGTTCTTATCGTGACGGTATTATGGGCATTCACTGTAAAAAACTATGATTATATTTGGTGCTTCGCGGCGATGTTTACGTTGGTTCCCTCGCTTTTAGCCTGTTTTGCGGAATATAGAAGCCGCGTAAAAAAAGGAAGACTTGCTTCTATCATTATGCTTTCTGCAATTCACGTTACGGTGGTGTCAACAGCCTGCTTTGGCATAATGGATCTACACCGATATGATTTGGGTGCGATACCGCTTGTGCTTGCGATAATGGCGTTATTTTTATTGTATCTTGTTGCATACGGTATATTCGGAACTAAAAAGACATATTCAATACTTGCACCGTGGGCGATTTTCTTAGTAACTCAGGCTGTTTTGTTCGGTGCATTGTACCTATATAATTCCGTTTTTCCAAGTCAGTATTATAATATAAGAACTATCGCACAGATTGTATTTGCGCATTTGAATATATATTTTTACATAGGTGATTTCCATATTTTCTTTGGCATTATAGCGGTTGCGGTAACTTCGGTGATCACCAAGCTTATATTATATGCACGAAGTAGAACGGCAAAGAAAAAGGAAACGGAAGAAAAGGATGGTTGATCTATCGAACAGGTGGTGGAATATTTATGCAGTTAAAAAAACTCAGTATACTTCTTTTAGCGAATATTGGTCTTGTTCTTTTGTGTGTGGCAGTGATGTGGCTCGCTTCAAGGTTTGTTGTGGGGTATGGAGGCTTAGCTGTTCTTTTGTATATTGCCTTGGGTGTGTTTCTTTATTCAATATTCTATGGCGTGCTTGCATACAGGCTATGTGAACGGGTGATGGTGCCTGCACTGTTGCTTTTCTCGGTTTTATTCTTGTTCTTTGCAGTAATAAATTTTCCCGAAAAAGATATTGAGGGCTTGGGGATTGGCACACTTGTGTCGCTGGTTCCCACGTTCTGCGCGTTTGTTTCGGGTGGAATAAGTAAGCTTGTAATAAAAGCGGCATCGGAGAGGAATAGCTGAAAAGGTGGTGGAATATATTTATGAATAAAAAATACGTAAAGCTTATAGGCGTTGCGGCAGTGTTGACGCTGTGGCTTGGAATATCGTTTATTCTGCCGTACAGCGCACTTGTTTTTCTTAATATGGCAATGGTTCTGTTGTCATTACCGTTTCTTTGTATGTGTGCCGCATTGTATATAAAAAAAGCAGTCACGGCATCGGTGGTTACAACCATTGCGGCGGCGGTCATAATTGCATTTTGGATGATCAGTAATAATAGGTTCATTCTTATTTATCCCTTAGGCGTTGTTCTTTCTTTGATTCCGTCATACCTGCTTGCGTATGTGGCGGTAAAGGACAAAAAGGATATGGAAAATAATAAGTGGCTTCAAATAATAAAGGTAAGCGCCATCCATATTATGATAGCGAATGTCTTTTATATTCCCACACTTGCCTTCGCTAACGTCAGGGACTTAGGCGCGATAATATATTTATTACCTATTGCAATACTGTGGGCGGTGTATCTTGTAAGCTACGGAATTTTTTCTGTAAAAATTACGGATTCCGTTATAAAGCCGCTGATCGTATATATGGTAGTTCACTTGTTGCTTTTTGGTGTTTTTTCACTGTTTGCAAGCCTTTCGTTAATTAAGGATACGGCTGTAAGGTATTCCTACTATTACAGTGAAGCATTGACGGTAAAATATATTTTTGAGATCGTTTTGTGGCGTCAGCTTAAAGCGTATGCGGTAATACTTGTGATCTCGATCATAACTAAGCTGATCTTAAAAATAATGCGTAAAAAAAGCGGATGCTGATGCATCCGCTTTAAATTTTTATTAGTCGTCAGCCTTCTGAAGTAATTCTTCAATCTTAGGCTTAAGTGCTTCTTCTTCATCCTTAAAGATAATGTCATAGAACTTAAGCAGAAGAGGTGCGTTCCATGCAATACCTGTCATAAATGAATTGCCGCCAATGGCCTGGATAGCCTTAACGCTTGTGGTCTCACCGCCTGTGTAGCTATCAAATACAAGTGTAAGAAGCTCAACAGCCTTCTGGATACCCTTTTCAAAAAGATCATCAACGCTATCGGTATATGTATAACGTGTATCCCAGGGTGCGATCCACTCGGTGTGCTGTTCGTTCATAAAGTCGATATCTTCTTCATAGGGGGCGTAAACAGTCTTTGTAAAGAAGCCTTTTGTAAATTCCTTTGAGAATTTCTCATAAACCGAAGTAATGGGCTTCATAATGCCGGGTTTAATACGGGTCTTCATACGTGCGTTCATATCCTGATATGCCTTGATAACGTCCTCACGTGAAACGTCCTTACCGTAAACGGTCTTGATGTTTACGGGGTACATACGGCAGATCTCAAGAAGCTCAGCATAAGTAACCCAGAACATATCGTCGATCTTAACGTCAGCGGGGGTCATATTCATATGCTTCATAAGCATTATCTGATCGATAGCGTTATTCATACGCTTACGGTAGATACCAAAACGCTCGGGAAGGGGGGCGTTAGGTGTGATAAAGCCTGAACGGTAAAGGATATAAGGATTAACTGCGCAGTCAACGGCATAGTGAACAAGATAGCCGTAGAAGTAAGGAATAATAATTTCCTTATCAGCATCCTCCTGCTTTGCGATGTATCTGTATATAAGGTTCATCCATTCGTCAACCGAACGCTCGTGCAGCATCATTGCCATACGGTGAAGGCTAACATCGGACTTTAACGGTGCACCGTAATAATTAAAGAAATCGGGGCCCTGAAGACCAAGGTCATAAACGTTCTTACGCTTTGAAATAACCTCCTGAATATTCTGGGGAAGCTTTTCAAAAACCTTCTGACCTGCTATGTAATGAGTAAAAAATCCTGGCATAGTGGTGTACACTCCTAACAAATATAATATGTTACTGTAGTATTATAATACATTTTTCGTTATTTGAACAGTAGTAATTTCAAAAAATATGCACAAATTTTAAGGATAATTTGCATATTTACAGTAAGTTCACATTATAACGGCGCATATATGTATTATCCTTCTTGCTGAAAATGGTTTCAATAAGCGTTCCACCGTTTTTTTCTATTATTTTTTGCGAGCCGATATTATCGTCACGGCAGGTAATGATAACGTCCTTAAAGCCAAGCTTTTTGGCTTCTTCAAGCAAAAGCTTGCACATAAGCGTGCCGTAGCCGCACTTGCGCATTGAAGGCAGAACTCCGTACCCAAGCTGACCGGCAAGCATTACGTTGTATCTTGTTTTTTTGTGGCGCACGTCACCTTGCGCGTAAATTCTGCCCGTATCATCCACCAAAAAGTAACGGGTGTACGGTGAAACACCTATACCAAGCCCAAGCCCCTGCGAATGCTTGATACAGGTGCGCACAAAGTACGGAAAGATATCGGGTGATGTCATTCCTAAAAATGGGGTGCCGTTTACGGCATAATCGTCTATCATATCGCTAAAAGCTGATAATGAAAGTATATTTGCGGTAACTAAATGCAAGATAACACTTCCTTAGCTATTTTTTTCTTGTTTTTTTGAATTTGTAATTGCTTTCGCTCATTTCAGTTTGAAATATTCTTGAACGCTTAAAGCCTGTTACCCTTATCATTGCCATTCGTTTTACGGGGTAATATGCAATAATTGCGGCAAGGCAAACGGCAGAAAATATGTCTGTTGACATAATAACGTTGTATTCACCACGAATGACCGAGGCAGTATTAAACAGAACGAATGCAAAAATACTGTTAAATATCACCGAACGCTTACCGTAGCACAACAGCACGTTAAGCACCGTAACAAGAAGTGCGTACACCAGGTGCGGTGCGTGTATGCTGCCTATCGGCTGTGGAAGTACCGAAAGTGAAAGCACCCATACTGAAAAAGAGGTAAAAATACTTAACAGTACGCTTTTTACGGGGAATGAAAGCCTGAATAAAAGGTATATTCCGTAAATGGAAATAATAACGTAGGGCAGCGCGTAAAAGAACACACCCTCGGCATAAAGCGGCGGAACTATAAACGAAAATGCAAGCACACTGAAAAACAGTAGGGCTTTTCCTTTTGAAAGTGCAAAGGCATAGCATATGCTATCCGTATATCCCAAAGTTAAAAGAAGGATCAGGATAAGTAAAACAATTATACAAAAAGGCAACTGAAAACACCACCCAAACGGTTTTTTGTTAGTGTTTCCAATTTAAAATCAATTATTCATCTGAAGCTAGTGGGCGTGCTTCCCGTTTGCGCAAGAAAGAATTTGCAGAACTGTTGTACGTCGGTAAAGCCTGTTTCTTCGGCAATTTCTGTAACCGTCATATCACTTGACTGCAAAAGATCAAGTGCCTTTAAAAGACGGTAGCTTAAAAGGTAGCGGTGCAAGGTTTTGCCTGTATTTAAAACCATTAGCTTATTAAGGTAATTGGGGTGAAAGTTAAGCGCCTTTCCAATATCCTCGTTGGAAATGTTCTGCTTGTAATTTTCCTGTATATACCGTATAACAAGGTCAACGGTATTCTTGGGCGAGGGCGATGCACCTGTTATTGCCGTGCGCGCAATATTGGTAATCATATTCTTTAAAAGAGAATTGCACACGCTTTGATAGAACAGGCGCTTCGTGGTGTATTCGTCAAGCATTTCTCTTACTGTTTTTAATAAAAAATGTTGATTTGAAAGAATGAACGGCGCGTTAAATTCCTTAACGTCCGAAAAATTGAAATTTTCCAATACTGTATCAAGATTAAAGCTTTTAGGATTAAACACAGGGGCGATGGGGGTTGACAGATTGCTTTTTTCACAAGTCCAGTCAAAATTGATACCTACAAGCAGAATATTCTTGCTTGGTCTGTGCAGGTGATAGGGTGTGCCTGAGGGCACATATAAAAGGGAATTTTCTCCCATAGCATATGGAATATCGTTTGCAGTTATGGTATAGTCACCGTTAAGGCAAAAGAATATACGGTGGTCATAGGCTATCTGCAAGTGAGTTGTGTATTCGGGTACAAGCTCAATAAAATGCACGTACCTTAAAAACGGATTTATGCTGTTAACGTCAAGCACCATAGCTTAAAATTCCTTAAAAAGTTTATTTTTGACAAAGAAAGGTTTGTTTTCACTATTTATTAAACCACAAAAATGTTGTATAATCAAGTGAAAAATAAAAAATAAAGGAGTTTTTTAAAATGTTAGAAAGAGTTCCGTCAAAAAAATCAGTAGTAGGCGTGTTTGCTGTTGCACACGGCACGTATTGGCATCAGTTCCCCGGTCTTTTGGACAATATGAAAAAGTATCACGAGGATCTTATCAAGATAATTGCAAAGAACGACGTTGAAATCGTTGATTTAGGTATCGTTGACGACAGCATGGTCGCAAACGAAGCTGCAGATAAGTTTAATGCGGCAAACGTTGACGTTATTTTCTGCAATATGATTACATATGCAACGTCCTCGGTATTTGCACCCGTATTGCGCAACTGCAGTGCACCTATGGTGCTTGTTGCACTTCAGCCCAGAAACGCAATGGATTATACAAAGGCAAACACCTTTATGCAGCTTGAAAACGATAACATCTGTTCTGTTCCCGAGTTCTGCGGTGTTGCCTCACGTATGAACAAGACTATTCACGATATTATTATCGGTACACTTTATAATGATGAAAAGGCAGAAAAGGCAATTGAAGAGTGGTGCCTTATTGGTAAAACCCTTCGTAAGATGAAGGGGGCTAGGGTTGCCCTTATGGGTCACGTGCTTGAAGCAATGTACGATATGCATACCGATCCCACCGCTGTATTTAATGCATTTGGTATTCACGTTCCGCTTCTTGAGATCGATGATCTTTTAACCGAGTACCACAACGTTACCGATGAAGAAATTAATGAGCAGACTGCAATTATTAAAGCAGAATTTGATATGCCCGAGCCCAAGAGTGATCCCCTTACAATGAAGCTTACCGATGAGGATCTTTTCTATGCAGCAAAGGCTTCTGCAGCACTTGAGCGCTTCAGAGTTAAATATAAGCTTGACGGTCTTGCATACTTCTATAACGGTGCCGAGGGCAGCGAAAACCGTAAGCTTGCAGGTTCGCTTATTTTAGGAAACTCAATGCTTATTGCTCGCGGTGTACCTATGTGCGGTGAATTTGATATTAAGACTTGTATTGCAATGATGATAATGGATACTATCGGTATTGGCGGTAGCTTTGCTGAAATCCATCCCTTCGATTTTGACAGCGATTGTATTCTTGTTGGTCACGACGGTCCTCACCATATTCAGCTTGCACAGGGTAAGCCTGTTGTACGTTCGCTTAAAAAGTATCACGGCAAAGAGGGAAGCGGTGCTTCAGTTGAATTTAAGCTTAAGGAAGGTCCGTTCACAATGCTTGGTATTAATCAGACTGCTGATGGTTCGTTCCGCTTCGTAATCGGTGAAGGTATTTCAAATGCAGGTCCTATTCCTCCCACAGGAAACACCAACACACGTGCATCATTCCTTCCCAATACACCTACATTTATTAAAAATTGGTGCCTTGCAGGTCCTACTCACCACTTTGCACTTGGTACAGGCAATTACGCTTCAACGCTTGAAAAGCTGGGCAAGGTGCTTGGTGTAGAAACAATCGTTGTAGGCACGAACGAATAATACCGATAAATAAAAGAGGTAATTAGTATGTATAACGTAAAGCTTTACGATTACGTTCCCAAGCCCCAGCCCGTAAAAAGCGATTATATAATCGGTGTGCATTATTACCCTGCGTGGAAGAAAGGCTCGGCACAGCTTCATAAGGGATATGATCAGTTTCTTGATTATCCCGAGCGCTTGCCTATGCTTGGCAGATATGATGAAGAAAATCCCGAGGTAACGGATTGGGAAATTAAATGGGCGGTTGAACACGGTATAAATTGCTTTATTTATTGCTGGTACCGCTATAAAACCAATCAGGGCAAAAAGGTAACTGTTAACGATCTTCGTTGCGGACACGGTATTCACGAAGGACTTTTTAAGGCAAAATATAGAAATATGATAAAGTTTGCCATTATGTTCGAGGCGCAGGAGCGTTGGTCAAATACCGATAGCAAGGATTTTGAAGAAAATCTTTTGCCGTTCTGGATGGAAGAATATTTCACAAAAGAAAACTATCTTGTGGTAGATAATAAGCCTGTTGTTTACGTTTACGATTTTCAGAATTGCGTGCGCGAAGGCTTCGGCGGTCCCGAAAAGCAGGCAGAAGCATTCAAAAAAGCACAGGATTATGCAAAGAAATTTGGCTTTGACGGTATAAACTTCCAGATAGAGTATCGTCTTGAAGACCTTTCAAGGTATGATGAATACAAGAAAGGCGGCTACGATTCAACGTTCAGCTATTGCTGGGAAGTTCCTGAGTTAAGACCTACACAGGAGCAGATCATTGCGGCACAGATGAATTCGTTGAACATTCGCGCCAAGGCTGACCCTTATTATTATATTCCCCTTGCAAGCAAGCAGTGGGATCCAAGACCGAGAATGGATATAATGCCCGAATTGTACGGCACACCCGAAACAAGCTCGTTGTGGAATCTTGAGCCTGATAATTGGCGCAAGCTTCTTGAAAACGTTAAGGCACTTATGGATACCATGCCCAAGGATGCGCTTTCCTCAAGAATGCTTATTCTTGATAACTGGAACGAGTGGGATGAGGGACATTACCTTGCACCGCACTACGAAGGCGGCTTTAAGTATCTGCAGGCAGTACGAGAGGTATTTACCAAGCGTGATAACCTGCCCGATTACCGCACACCTGAATTTTTAGGCTTTGATGCCTACCACAAAAATTGGGGTGACGCAGATTACAGTAAGTATTGCGTTGGCAAAAAACTTGATAAATAATAAAAAAACGACAGAGAAATCTGTCGTTTTTTAATCCAATTCCGTTGCCCTTGATTTTATATCGTTCAACGTTTCTTTATTAAGCACTGTTGAATTGCGGTCGGTTATCGTTATTTTTATTGGCTTTTCGTTTACCGAAAGCTCAATGTAAGTAAAGGTGTTGTTTTGTATTTGAAGGGTTAAAACGATTTTAAAGCTTTCTGTTATAAGCTTTGGCAGAAGGCTTGCCTCCGTTTTTGAAAGCGCGCCCGTATCGTTTGCCATATTAAGTATATAGTCAAGTGCCTTGTTTTCAACGGTAAAGCTATACGTGTTGCCATTTTTTATATAGCCGGCATACTCCTTTAGCCAAGCCTCATTTGTTAAAACCTCACGGTAAAGCCGCTTTGTAAATTCCTTTGAGTTTTCGTTATCAAGGTCGGTTGAAATATGAAAGAAGGCTTCAAGCACCTCACTTATATCAATATTTTTTTTGTTGATAAGCTTGTTGTGAATTTCAATGCGTGTTCTTAATGTACGGCTCATTGCGTCTTTATAGCCGTACGAATTATCGTGTCTTGCGTAATATTCGGTGTTTTTTTCAAGAACCGATGTGCCGTTATTGTTTTTTATAAGATAAACCTGCTTTTTGTTTGAAGTTTCATATAAAAACTGAAATGCTTCGCCTTCTGATTCTACCGTTACCGTAAGGCTTTTTGATTGCGCGGTATTTTTTACTGCGAACAAAAGCTTAAAAAGAGGCGCACCGAAAAAGTATTTGCTTGACAGGATAATTGTGGCGGAAATAACCAAAACAAGCAAAACTGCCGCTATTATAAGTATTGCTTTTTTCTTTTTAGTCATAGCTTCCGCCTCCGTTTAGTGCTTTTTAGTAAGTATTCTGAATATTGCCGAAACAATACTTAAGCCAAGCGCAATGCCTGCAATATAAAGCAGGGTAGCAAGTGCGTAATGCTTAACGCCTGCGCTATCACTTAAAACGGCACATTGCATTGTGTAATACAGTGCGCTTCCCGGAATAAGCGGAACAACTGCGGGGATAATAAAAACCGTCGTAGGTGCTTTTAGAATACGTGCAAGTATTTCGCTGTAAAGTGATGCGAATATTGCCGCAATAAGTGTAGAAGCAAATATTCCTGCGTTGAAGTAAATCATAATAAGATATACACCCCAACACAAAATACCGCCCAATGAAGCAATAACAAGGCGCTTTAATTTAAGCTTAAATAAAAGCGCAAAGCCTAAAGAGCCTAAAAACGCATAAAAAAGCTGTAAAAACTCTTGTGTCATTAAAGCACACCTCCCCAAAGGCTCATGGCAAGCATAAATCCGCCTGCGAGGGAAGCTGCAAGAAGCAGGCTTTCGGAAAATTTTACAATTCCCGAAACCGTATCACCGATAATTATATCACGTGCCGCATTGGTTATCTGTATTCCCGGTATTAAAAGCATTATGTCACCAATAATAATTTTATCGGAATTAAGAATGGGGAACAGCTTTGTGGAAAGAATTATCAACGTTCCCACCGCAACCGAGCATACAAGATAGAAAAATACTTTGTTGGGACAAATCTTTAAAAAGGTGTTTTGTAAAAAGCATATAAGCACTGCAAACGCACCTGCCAATATACCATCAAAAATATTACCGCCAAAGAACAATGCAAATGCACCTGCTGCAAGCACACTACCTGCATATTCAAGTAGTTTTTTGTTCTTGTTATTACTTATTTTCTTAATATTTTTGCTAAATTCACATATGTCCATATCTGCACATTTACGGCAGATACTGTTCAATTCCTCTAATTTTGTGAAATCGGTGGAAGCACTCATATTAAGGCGGCGCGTTCCCGTTTTAATGCTTTCGTCCTTAAATGTAACGGTAATATTTACAATTGAGGTAAGAACAAAAACGTCAACGTTAAGCGCACCGTAGGCAATACCCACACGGTTAAGCGAATCTTCTATTCTGTTTATTTCGGCGCCTGCTACGTAAAGTGCTTCACCCAAATCAAGCAGGCACTTAATCATAAAATCGTTTTCCTGTGTCATATCATTTCCTAAAAAAGTGGGCGGAAATTTTCCGCCCATTATTGTTTTATAAACTGACAATATTTTTATTCTGCTGAAAGCAAGTAATAGTATACCGGCTGACCGCCCGAAACAACCTCGATATCAGTGCCTGAATATTCTTCGGAAAGAATATCGGCAATCTCGTTTGCATCGTCTTCAGTAACGTCCTGACCGTAATAAACGGTAAGGATATCATTCTTTTCCTCAAGAAGCTTTCTTGCAAGGTCAAGCGTAATCTCTTTTTTGTCTTCACCGCAGAATGCGATAGCACTTTCCCTAAGACCTAAAATATTACCCTCGTGAATCTGCTGTCCGTCGTACTCAGTATCGCGCACTGCATAGGTAACACTACCTGTAAGCACCTCGGAATAGCCTGCGTTCATATTTTCGGCATTATCTTCACCGCTCTGCTCGGGATCAAACTGAAGCATTGCACCAATACCTTGGGGAACTGTTTTGGTAGGAATTACGAAAACTTCCTTTTCGGTAAGGTCTTTTGCTTGCTCTGCCGCAAGAATGATGTTTGAGTTATTGGGAAGAATAATAACGCACTTTGCGCAAACCTTGTTTACTGCAGCGGCAATATCCTCAATACTGGGGTTCATTGTCTGACCGCCCGTAACAATAAGGTCGGCACCAAGGTCTTTGAAAAGGCTTGTAAAGCCTTCACCTGAAGCTACGGCAACAATACCTACTTCCTTCATATTCTTATTGCGCTCTTCAACTATTTCGCGGTGCTGCTGAACCATATTTTCAATCTTGATACGGTCAAGCTCACCAAGCTCAAGCGCCATCTGTAATGCCTTACCGGGATCATTTGTGTGTACGTGAACCTTAACAAGTTCAGGATCGCCTACAACAACAAGTGAATCACCAATTTTGCTTAATTTGCTTCTTAAATTTTCCACGGTCTTTTCATTTACCTCGGGCTTAAGCTGCTGGATAAAGAATTCCGTGCAGTAAGCAAAGGTGATTTCGTCCATCTCCAAAATCTCATCAGCGGTTGATTTTGAAATTGCATCCGACTGTGCGGTAAATGTAAACGGTTCAATATCCGTAGGAACCTCTTCACCGCAGATAACAGAACTGAATGCGTGAAGAATAGTCATAAGTCCCTGGCCGCCCGCATCAACAACGCCTGCTTTTTTTAGCTGTGGAAGCATTTCGGGTGTCTGTAAAAGAATTTCTTCGCCAACCTTAAGCGAATAATCAAAAAGGTCGCTGAGTGAACGCTCAGACTCATATCTTGTTTTTTCGGCAATAACTCTTATAACCGTAAGAATAGTGCCTTCCTTGGGCTTCATAACAGCCTTATATGCAGTTTCCTGACCAAGCTTAAAAGCCTTGATAACGTCGGAAGCGGTTGCCTCAGTAACGGTTTCAAACTGCTTTGAGAAGCCACGGAGAATCTGCGAAAGAATAACACCGCTGTTACCGCGTGCACCCCTTAATGCACCACGTGCCATAGCCTTAGCAACGCTTGCAAGGTCATCATCCTGAACAGAAGAAACCTCCTTAAGCACTGACTGCATGGTAAGCGACATATTTGTACCCGTATCACCGTCGGGAACGGGGAATACGTTCAAATCATTAAGCTGCTGCTTGTTAGCCTCAAGAAGCATAGCCGCCCTAACGACCATTTCCTTGAGCACAGCACCGTTAATTGAAGAATAAACCATAATAAAACCTCCGGCTTATACCCTGATGCCCTGAATGCGGACATTTACGTTTTCGACCTTAAGACCTGTCATGGATTCAACGGAATATTTAACCGCTTCAATAACGTTGTTAGCTGCGGCAACCATTGAAACACCGTACTCGATTATAACGTGAAGCTCAAACTTAACGGATTCACCGTCGGTTTGAACCTTAATACCTTTTGTAAGATTTTCTCTTTTAAGAAGCTCGGCAATACCTTCGGCAGTAGTTGTAGCAGACATACCTACGATACCTGCACAATCACAAGCGGCAATACCTGCAAGCGTTGCAAGTACGTTGTCCGAAATAGTAGTAACGCCAAGCTGTGATGTTGTTTTAACGGGCATAAAATTTACCTCCTGAATTTGTATGAAATAAATTAAGACATACCTATACGAGAATATAATACTATAATTTCGCGTCAATGTAAAGTGAAATTTTGATGTAGAAGTTCAGTACATATATATTATATTGTAAAGGAGTGATTAAAATTCAAAAAAAGCGGCTTCAAAAATGAAGCCGCTAAATTTAATTTTAGATTGCAACGATATTAAGAAGCTTGCCGGGAACAGCAACGATCTTTTTAACCGACTTACCGTCAACAAGTGCCTTTACGGTATCGTTTTCGGTAACAAGCTTTTCCATATCCTCACGGGTGATATCGGCAGGAACCATAAGCTTTGCCTTTATCTTACCGCAAATCTGAACAACGATTTCAACCTCATCCTTCTGAAGCTTATTCTCATCCCAAACCGGCCAAGCGTTCTGATAAAGTCTGTTTTCAAAGCCCAGAAGCTCCCACATTTCCTCGGTAATGTGAGGTGATACGGGGTTAAGCAATAAAAGTAGAATCTGAATTTCTTCCTTTGAGATGCTGCCAAGTCTGTAAATGTCGTTTACGTAAGCCATCATTGCGGCGATAGCGGTATTAAACTTCATTTGCTCAAAGTCTTCCGAAACCTTCTTTATCATGCTGTGAAGAAGCTGATCACGTTCAGGTGTCATAGCTTCTGTGCCGATGATGTCCTGAAGACGCCATACTCTTTCAAGGAAACGTCTGCAGCCGCGTGCACCCTTTGTTGACCACGGAATAGCCTGATCAAATGCACCCATGAACATTTCGTACATTCTGAATGCGTCTGCACCAATTTCTTCAACGATGTCGTCGGGGTTAATAACGTTTCCACGGCTCTTACTCATCTTTTCACCGTTTTCACCAAGAATCATACCGTGGCTTGTACGCTTAAGATAGGGCTCCTTTGTGGGAACAACACCGATATCGTAAAGGAAACGGTGCCAGAAACGTGAATACAAAAGGTGAAGTGTTGTATGCTCCATACCACCGTTGTACCAGTCAACAGGAAGCCAATAATTCATCTTTTCCTTATCGGCAATTGCACCTGTGTTGTGGGGATCAACGTAACGGATAAAGTACCATGATGAACCTGCCCACTGAGGCATTGTATCTGTTTCACGCTTTGCTTTGCCACCGCAATGGGGACAGGTTGTGTTTACCCAATCGGTAAGCTTTGCAAGGGGGGATTCGGCATCTGCGGTGGGAATGAAATCCTCGGTGTGAGGAAGCGTAAGGGGAAGCTCACTTTCAGGAACGGGCACCCAACCGCACTTTTCACAATAAACAAGGGGAATAGGTTCACCCCAATAACGCTGACGTGAGAAAACCCAGTCACGAAGCTTGTAGTTTACCTTTGCTTCGCCTATGCCTTTTTCGGCAAGGTGATTGATGATAGCTTCCTTTGCTTCTTTAACGGACAAGCCGTCAAGGAAGCCGCTGTTTACCATTGTGCCTGTTTCAATATCTGTAAAGGCTTCTTCCTGTACGTTGCCGCCCTTAACAACTTCAATGATAGGTAGGTCGAATTTTTTTGCAAATGCCCAGTCACGCTCATCGTGTGCGGGAACAGCCATGATAGCGCCTGTTCCGTAGCTCATAAGCACGTAATCGGAAACCCAGATGGGAATTTCTTTATCTGTAAGGGGATTGATTGCCTTTACACCCTCGAGTACAACGCCCGTCTTTTCCTTTGCAGTTTCAGTGCGCTCAAAATCACTCTTCTTCTGTGCTTCCTCGCGGTACTTGAGTACTGCATCAAGGTTTGCGATTTTATCGCCAAGCTGATTAATCATGGGATGCTCAGGCGAAATAACCATATACGTTGCACCGAAAAGCGTATCGGGGCGTGTGGTAAATACGGTAAGTGCATCCTCGTATGCAGGAACAAAGAACTTAACGAGTGCGCCCTTGGATTTACCTATCCAGTTCTTCTGTTGAGTTTTAACCTTTTCAATGAAATCAACACCGTCAAGACCCTCAAGAAGCTTTTCTGCGTAATCTGTAATGCGAAGCATCCACTGGCTCTTGGTTTTTCTGACAACCTCGCCGCCGCAACGCTCGCAAACGCCGCCTACAACTTCTTCATTAGCAAGACCTACGTTACAGGAAGTACACCAGTTGATAGCAATCTCGCTCTTGTATGCAAGGCCCTTCTTGAAAAGCTGAAGGAATATCCATTGCGTCCACTTATAATAGTCAGCATCGGTGGTGTTTACTTCTCTTGAATAGTCAAAGGAAAAACCAATCTTTTTAAGCTGTTCTCTGAAGCGGTTAACGTTGTTAGCGGTAACAAGTTGGGGATGAATATTGTTCTTTATTGCAAAGTTTTCGGTAGGAAGACCGAAAGCATCCCAACCGATAGGATAAAGCACGTTGTATCCTTGCATACGGCGCTTTCTTGAAATAATATCAAGTGCGGTATTTGAACGGGGATGACCTACGTGCAGACCTGCACCGGAGGGGTACGGAAACTCAATAAGTCCATAGAATTTAGGCTTTGAGGTATCTGAATCATCTGCCTTAAAGGCATTCTCGTTATCCCAAATATCCTGCCATTTTTTTTCAATTTTTAAATGTTCGTAAGCTTGTGACATAGTAATAAAACTCCGTTTCAAATTTAGATACACATTATTGTATTATATATGGGGAAACTTGTCAATTAAAAATGCGCTTATTTGTAGATATAAAGCACCATATCACAGGTGCTCTTTGCGCCTGCAAACCACTTGCCGTTAGCGTCAGCAGTAAAGGTACCCTGTGTTACCACCTTGTTGTTGATGGGATCAAACCACATATAATTATATTTGACGTTAGGTGTTAAGTTGCCAAACGTACCCGTATTTGTTCCGCCGTTTCTGGAGTTAGGTGTTGCGCCTACGGACGTATCCGAGAAATTATAAAAATATGCAACAATCTTGGTGTTAGCGCTGTTTGAAGCAATAACAGCGTAAGCTCCGCTTTGCCTTTGCAGGTATCGGGTATCGTCAAATCGGGGAATAAGATTATACCAATCGCCAACAGTCTTTTCGAAGAACGTGCGCATATAGCCAACCTGATATGAACTCGGGTATTCCATTGAATCACGCCACGTTGCCGCTTGCTTTTCCTGCGGTGTTATGGTGTCAACACCATCAAAACTTGATGCATCCTCATTATAGGTGTTAAGATAGCTCCACGTATCGTGACCGCCCCAGCCGTATCCGAACATTCCGCTTAAATATGCCATCCAGCCCTGTGCACGTGCACCGAAGTTCTTTGTCCAGAGATAGCAATATCTGCCTTCGTAGTTGATAACGGGCTTGCCTTGGCTGTTGTTCCAGTATTCCATTGCGGTTGATGCAATGGAAGCACCTGTAAGATCGGGTGACCACTGCGCGCCGTACCACGTATGTGCGGCTATATCACGGAAGGCTGACTGCGATGCGTTTGTGTAATAGGTTGCTTCCTGATGCGCGGTAAGGGGTGCCTTGTACGGATCGTGTTGGTTAAGATAGGTTGCCATATATTTGTAAGGACTGTTAATATAACTCCAACCGTTGTCATAGTTGTTTCTTACGAAGTAGAAATCTCGGTCTACCTCCTGTCCCAACGTCCACATAACCGGAAAAGCAGAGTATCTTGCAACCCAATAGCGACAGATGCGCTCAAGCTCCTTCTTTGCGGTATCGGAAAGATCACGGTGGGTGAAAGTTCCGCCTGCGTTTGTTGCCTGTCCCATTACCTTGCCGTTAAAGCCGCCGTAATTGTTGATGAACGCGGTCATGGATGAGGGGAAGAAGAATGATGCATTTGCGTGCACAAGACCCTTGTCTGCAATATACTTGAATTTCTGATCGTTTTCCCTAAGTTCGTATATATCGTCCTCGGTTATACCGTCGGTAAAGTCAAAACGTGCACCTAATGGCTCGGACTGAATAACGGTGTAATTTTGCTGAACTCGCTTGTTCACGATTTCCTTGATGTTTGAAAGCGGCTCACTTGAAAGATTCCAATGGGTGTCACCTATATAGAAAAACGGTGTTCCATCGTTATAGGTGAAGTATTTTACGTTTGTTTGTGTTTTCACAAAGCCGCGCTTGTATATATCAAGGGTGCCGTTATACTGGGTAACGTTAATGGTGCTTGTCTGGTTATGGAGGCCGGGGTTGGTTTTATCTGAGCATACGGTTTTATACGTCCACGTACCTGCGGTGGGGCACATAAAACGCGCGCGCCATACGCTGCCGCCATCCCAGAAGCAAGGAACGGTATACGTTACGTTGCCGTTTGTAAGAATAAGATCAAGATCAACGTCATAAAAAGGTCTTGAATATTTCTTGCTGCTTATAAAAACAGCATCGGTTGCAACCCACGTTTGCGCTTGGGTCACGTTGTAGGCGGTATCGGTATAAACGTATTCTGCAATGCCAACGCAAACGTCGTCAATGTATATGGCTTTTACCGAATCGGCAATAAGGTGCACACCAAAATCCCACGGCGCACCCTTTCCGATATCTGAAGCGGAAACGTCAAATGAAGCTTCGGCTTCAAGCCAATCGCCAACGTCACCTTCTTCGGGGTAGGAAAGCCCAAGATAGATGTTGTTGTCGGGCTGTCTTTTCATAAACGAAGTTTCTCCTGCGCCGCGCAATACAAGCTGGAACGGTCTTTCAACGTAGTCCTCGGTTGATTCTATCATATATTTGAAGCTGACCGTGTACGTACCGCTTGTTTTAATGTATTTGGAAATATCGAGCATAGCGGAGCTGAACGAGGTTGAAACGGTAAATTTAAGACATTTGCCGTCGTAACCGTCGTCACTTACGGAAAGAGTAGTTGCGCCTAAACTTCCCCAGCCTGTATCGTTTACGCTTGAAACACTGTCAAAGCTGCTGGTATTTAAAGAAAGAATGTTGGAAATCTTAATCTGCGGCAAGGTTATTGAAGGTGTAGATGAAGGCTTTGATGCAGGTGTGGGCGTAGGTGTTGCGCCTGCAGGAAGTGTGCCTGTTGCGCCTGCAGGAGCGGTGGCAGGCGTGTTGGTTACAGCATCTGCGGGTGCATCCGTGTTATTTATAGCACCCGATGTTGAAGAAGTATCCGAAGCATTTGGCGTAGTATCGGAAATACCTTGCGTATGTAATGGTGAAACAGTTGCAGTGCCTTGGTTTTCAACGGGCGCCTTCGCGCAACCTGTTACAAGTATTATGAAAATAAAAAACAGAGCAAATACTTTTTTAAGTGAGTTCATTTTTTTACCTCGCAAAATAAAAAGATTTGATTATGCTTTTATTATATCACGGGAGCATCTGCATTTCAATATGCAAAATTGTGTTGAAATAAATACTGTTGCGTGGTATAATTATAAAAAATTAAAAAAAGGAAGTAACTTAATATGGAAAGACACGGCTTTGCAATGGAAATAAAAAAAGGACAGACAGCGGTATTCAGAAGCGCTTTAGGCGGAATTTGGAAGGAGCTTACTGCATTTTTAGATGAAAAGAAGATGGTTAATTTCAGCATTTGGTCAGTTGGCAATCTTGTTTTCGGCTACTATGAAACCGAGGATGGCTTTGCATTTACCGATTCTGATAAAGAAAAGGCAGCCAAGTGGTTTAACGATAGCTTTAATTGGATTTCAACACCCTTTGAAGAAATGCGTCTTATGTACCACGATTTCGGCATTATAAGAGAGTGTAAGGAACTTATTCGCCACAGAGTATTTATTACCAAGCTTATCGGTGCGCAGGAGGAAGAGTATAAGGCGCGTCACGATGCACTTATTGAAAAACGCGGTGATAAAATAACAGAGGGCCCCACAAGCAACTTTTCTATCTGGAATGCAGGCGGTTACATCTTCGGCTATTGTGAGTTCGATACTACAATGGAAGAGGAATATACCGAAGAAACCCGTGAGATTGAGCGCGAATGGGAAAGCAAAATGCTTGAAATTATGGAATGGCGCACAAATGACGTTGACTGGCTTACAGGTATTTATCACGAAAACATCAAGCGTATTGCTTGGCACGGATAAGAAAAAACTCCCTGATGGGAGTTTTTTTAATTCTGTTTAAGTATGTCGAATATTTCAGAGGGCGTGGAAACTAAGTGCGTTGCACCTGCAAGTGAAAGCTCTTCTCTTGAGCCGTAGCCCCAAAGCACGCCAATGGTTTCTATATTGTTGCCCTTGCCGCCCTCAATATCGTCGCGTCGGTCGCCTATCATAACGGCTTTTTCAGGCTTTTCCGTATCAAGAATAGCTTTTATAAAGGATACTTTTCCAGGGTATTCGCCGTGCATTGAAGAACCCACGAACGAAGCAAAGTACTTATACACGTTAAAGTGCTTAAGCACGGTTTCAATCATACCCGTAGGCTTGGCAGAACAAATGCGAAGCTCCCAACCGTTTAAGGAGAGGTCTTTAAAAAGTTGTTCTATACCGTTGTAAAGATAATTTTCAAAAATGCCTTTTACGGTGTAGTATTCACGGTAAACGTCTATCATATGCTCCGCCTGTTCAAATGAAAGGTTATAAAGGCGCATAAAGCTGTTTGCAAGGGGCGGACCTATGCATGAACGCTTATCTTCTAACGAAACAGGTGTATAGCCTAATTTTTCTTCGGCATAGGTTATTGCGTTTACGATACCCTCGCCAGAATCCGAGATAGTGCCGTCAAGATCAAAAAAAGCAATTTTTTTCATTTTTACCTCTATATATTGCATGTATTTAAGCCTATGATATTATGCGATAATGAATTTGTCAATGGTGTAAAAAATATTTTTCAAAAAAATTGTCAAAAGTGTTTGACAGTTTTAACGTTTATTTGTTATAATTGCACCGTGAAATATGAGAAATAACTCTCGTGTTAGATGTTCATACCGAGGGGAGGGATATAGATGTCAGAAATTCATGTTGGTGAAAACGAATCTTTAGAGAATGCTCTTAAGCGTTTTAAGCGTAAGTGTGCACGTGCTGGCGTTCTTGCCGAGGTTCGTAAAAGAGAACACTATGAGAAGCCCAGTGTAAAGAGAAAGAAAAAGGCTGAGGCTGCAAGAAAGAGAAAGTATTAATTAAGAAATGACCGATAGCAAAAGCTGTCGGTTATTTTTTATTTTTCACCCACATAAAATTACGTGGGGTGATTATTTGAAAAACAGCTTAATATATAAAAGCGGTCTTGCACCCGAAAGTGCAGGAATATTTAAGGTTTCGGTTTGGGAGGACGGATATGCACTTGTTGAAAATCACAACGGAATTATCGATTTGAAAGACGAGTGTATAAAAATTTATTCAAAAAAGCGTATTTTTGCGGTTTTTGGGCAAAAATTAAGGGTATTGGAGCTTGATGGATGCAATTTAAAAATAAAAGGTGAAATTTTTAAAACAGAATATTTGACCTGAAAGGATAATTATGATAAAATTATTATGCGGAAGCTTATATTCTTACGAAAGATTGCGTTTTACAGGGCTTAACGTACAGCATATTCTTAATATTGCATCAAAAAACGGCATAATAATAAAGAATGCGATACGCCTTGAATATACCGTGCTTGAAGCGGACGTATATCGCGTTCATATAAAAAAGTTGAAGGGTCTTTTAAATGAAGGCGCGTACAAAATAACCTCGGTAAAGCGCAGGGGGATTTTTTATAAGCTTTTATCAACAAAAAAACGATTTTTTCTATATATTGGATTGCTCGTTGCACTTTGCCTTATAACAGTCAATTCATTATTTGTACGGTCGCTGAAGATAACGGGCTATGACGATACGGAGAATATAATGCGTATTGCACACGAAACGGGAATATTCGGCTTTAAAAATAACGTTCAGCATAAGCTTGAAGCCTTTAAGGAAGCCGTTGAAAAAAGTGACGGGGATATAGTCTGGTCAAGCGTTTCGTTAAACGGCACGTCGGTGGAAATATATATAAAGGAAAAAGCATACACTAAAAATGATGAAGGCACCGACGGCGCATTAAAGGCGAAAAAAGATTGCGTAATACAAAACCTTATCGTTACAGGCGGTACGGCAAACGTAAAGAACGGTACCGCAGTATCTGAGGGACAGGAACTGATTTTACCGTGGGTTAAGATGGGTGAAAGCATATATCCCGTTAAAGCCGAGGGCAAGGCGATAGCAAGCGTATGGTATTCCTTAAGTGCAAGCGAAGCACTTACGGAGAATACTTTTAAAGAAACAGGTAACGAATCTTATGCATACGAAATCAATCTTTTCGGTGCTGAAATAAAAAGCGAAGCGGCAAGCCCGTACGCAGATTATTCTGTTATAAGGGAAAAGGTAAAAACTTACGGTCTGCCCATAGAGATAAATAAGGTAACGTATAAGGAAAGAAAACAGGAAACGGTTACAAAGGACAGGGAAACGGTTATAAAGGAAGCCGAAAGCGCACTTTTATCAAGGCTTTATATGGAAATTCCCAAGGAAGCGGCAATAAATAAAGCATTGACACAGGTTGAGGAGGGCGACGGTGTTTTAACCGTATACGTGCATATAGAAACAGTTGAGGACGTTATAATAAGGGGATAGGAAATGGAGTACGTGGATATCGAAAATGCCGGCTATCTTTCGGTGCTTTTTGGCATGCAGGATGAACACATTAAAATTATAGAGGATGAGCTTAAAGTAAGAATATCGCTTCGTGACGATAAGCTTTCCGTTGACGGTGATGAAGAAAACACTTCGGTCGCGGTTAGCGTTATAAAAAGGCTTATAAACCTTATAAAGCGCAATGAAAAAATCGACCGCAGCCGTATCCGCTATGCAGTTGAGCTTGCAAAAGAGGGCAAGGATGAGCTGATAGAGGAAATTATGAGCGACGTTGTTGCCATAACCTACAAGGGCGCAAGAATACGATGCAAAACACTCGGTCAGCAAAAATACGTTCGCGCCATAGAAAAGAATACGGTTGTATTCGGTGTAGGCCCTGCAGGTACGGGAAAAACCTATCTTGCAATGGCTAATGCAGTAATGGCATTTAAGAATAAGGAAATATCAAAGATAATTCTTACCCGCCCCGCAGTTGAAGCAGGTGAAAAGTTAGGCTTCTTGCCTGGTGATCTTCAACAAAAGGTTGATCCGTATCTTCGCCCGCTGTATGATGCAATATATGAAATGATGGGCGTTGAAGCGTATCAAAAACTGTGGGAGCGCGGCGTTATTGAGGTTGCACCGCTTGCATATATGCGCGGAAGAACCTTAAACGATGCATTCGTTATTCTTGACGAGGCGCAGAATACCACTATTGAACAAATGAAAATGTTTTTAACACGTCTTGGCGAAGGCTCTAAGATGGTTATAACGGGGGATCTTACACAGATAGATCTTCCGCAAGGTAAGACAAGCGGTCTTAAGCACGCAATAGGAATTTTAGAGGGCGTTGACAAGGTAAAGATATGTCATTTAAGTGCAAAGGACGTAGTAAGGCACGAGATAGTTATGAATATAATCAGAGCCTATGAAAAGGGCGATGGACAAAAGAGGTAAAAAATATGGCTGATAGGCGTAGAAGAAAAAGAGAGCTTGGCAGAAATGTGAACAGGCAGTACCGCAAGCAAACGGGCAAGGCAATCCTTTCCTTAATATGCGGTGTTTTGACCTGTGTCGCTATAATCACCATGCTTGTTATGGAAATAATGCCTGAATCATACAGTCTTAACGTGGGTGAGATAGCAACCGAGAGCATTGAAACCATTGTTGAGGTTGAGGATAAAGAGGAAACAAAAAGACAGAAGCAGGCGGCACGCGATGCAGTTGCCGATATTTATGCTGCCGACAGAAATCTGACTGAGGAAATAAAAGACGAGTTCGAGACGGTTTTTTCGGGACTTCTTACTGCATCAAGATACGGTGACAGTGAGCGCGGAGGCATAATCTATCCCGATACCCAGCTTTTTGTATATAACGATCAAGAGCGTATCAGCGGCTTTCTTAATAAGGAACTTAAGTTTTTAAAGGATTCTCCCGAAATGGAAATTTCCGGTGCGATGACAAGGGAGAAAAAGCTTTATGCAGTGCTTAACAGTGATCCTAAGGACGTGCTTGCACTTGAACAGTGGTTTAACCAACAGATTTCCGATTGGCTTGAAGTTGACGGTGCAGGTATAAATGAAAGTCAGCTTCCTGCGCTTAAGGCGGCGGTGCGCGGTGAAATATTAAGCACGGAAACAATAAAAAATGAAAAGCTTAAGCAGGTTGTTGCCGAAGCTGCTTTGGACAAGCTTTCTGCAAACGGTGCAGTTCAGAAAAAGCTTACCGAGGAAGCACGCAAAAACGCTGAAGAGAGTGTTGAGCGTGTTATGATACTTAAGGGAACGGAAATCGTAAAGGAGGGGGAGGTAATCACTCAGGCACAGTACGATATTTTAAGTGAGGCAGGTATGATAAAGGAAGGTAAGCTTCCGTATGCTTTGCTTATCGGTTCTGCAGGAACGGTACTTATTCTGCTTCTTGTTATTGCAATCTACGTGCGCGTGTTTGAGGTAAAGCTTACCGAACAACCCAAAAAGATACTTCTTTTGTGCATCCTTATTCTAGTGAACGTTCTTATAGCTCTGCTTTTAAAGAGTGCGGACAAGGGCTGGCCCAAGAATATGACTTGCGCGGCTATGAGTACAATACTTATCGCAATGCTGTTTAACGAGCAGATTGCTTTAAGCGTCAATACTGCACTTTCTATAATTCTTGCAATGGTTATATCTGACGGAAAGGACGTTTTCTCTGCGGATACGGTTGCAATGATGCTTTCTTCCTTGGTTGGCGGAACGGCGGCAATATACGTTTGCAAAAACGTTCGTAAAAGCTCTAACCGCACCAAGATGCTTGTACCCGGAATAGTTGCGGGTATTGTAGGCGCAATAATTTCGTTTACTGTAATGCGTACTGCGGGCAGGGAGATAAGTGCAAGCATTTCAATGGCAGGTTGTACGCTTGCAGGCGGTGCTGTTGCCGCAATATTCTCGGCAGGCTCAATATCCCTGTGGGAGAGTATGTTCGGGCTTATTACCCAATCGAAATTGCTTGAACTTTCAAATTCAAGCAGCGATCTTTTAAGAAAGATAAGCCTTGAAATTCCCGGAACGTATCAGCATTCCACAACGGTTGCCGAATTAAGTGAAAACGGTGCAAAGGATATAGGTGCAGATCCTATGCTTGCACGTGCGGCAGCGCTGTATCACGATATAGGTAAGCTTCGTTGCCCCGAATGTTATACCGAAAATCAGACGCCCGAATCAAAGAATTTCCATTCAACGCTTACCCCTGAAGAAAGTAAGAATATGATATTCTCGCATATTACCGAGGGTGTGCAGATTGCAAAGGCAAATAAATTGCCCGTTGAAATAATCGACGTTATACGTCAGCATCACGGAACCTCCGCGGTAATGTATTTCTATAATAAGGCGCGTAATGCCGATCCTAACGTCAGGATAGACGACTATCGTTATCCGGGTCCCAATCCTTTAACAAAGGAAGCAGGTATAATAATGCTTGCCGACTGTGTTGAAGCTTCTGTAAGGTCACTTGATGAAAAGACTCACGACAGTATTGAGGCACAGATAGAAAAAATGTTCAAGGCGCGTATCGACGGCGGTGAACTTGATAAATCGCAGCTTACCTTAAGCGATATCAACGTGCTTAAACAATCATTCCTTGATACGCTTACGGCGGTATATCACACAAGAATAAAATATGATAACGGAGCAAAAAGAGAATGACGGAAATCATTGACGAGCTTTTAACCGAGGAAAGCGCAGGCTTTAGTACCATATTAGAGCAGGTTGCCGAATTCGGTGCATATTCCATACTTGGAAACTATAATTTTGAAGTCACGGTGACACTTACCGATGAGGAAACAATCCGTGAGATAAATAACGAGCATCGTGGCATTGACAGCGTGACTGATGTGCTTTCGTTCCCACTTTGGAACAGACGCGAGGGGGAAGAGCCCTTCGTTAATCCTGAAACGGACAAGGTTATGCTGGGTGATATAATAATATGCGTACAGCGCCTTAAGGAACAGGCGGAGGAATACGGTCATTCACCGCGGCGCGAGGCAGCATATTTGTGTATGCACGGCATTCTGCATTTGCTTGGTTACGATCATATGACGGATGATGATAAAAAGGAAATGCGTGAAAAGGAAGAAGAATTATTAAAACAGATCAATTTCACAAGGGAGGATGCATGATATGAAAATGACTGAGGAGCTTTTAAAGGAATATACGGAATTTACGGTAAATCATGAGCGCAGTCATATTCTGCAATCTTATGAGTGGGGAAAGGTTAAATCACAGTGGACTAACGAATTCGTTATCGTGCGTGATGAAAACGGCAGTATTGAAGGTACGATGAGTATTTTAATTAGAAAGATACCTATGTTTCCCTGCACGTTTATGTATGCACCCCGAGGTCCCATATGTGACTTACATAATAAGAAAGTACTTAAAAAGCTTATGGATGGCGCAAGGGAGATAGGTAAAAAGTACAAGGCAATGACCTTGAAGATAGATACCGATACCCCGGCAACCGACACCGAATATGCTGAAATAATGAAAGAATTGGGCTTTAAACTTAAAAACGATTATTATAATCTAGAAGGTGTTCAGGCGCGATTCTTAATGCGTGTTGACCTTAAGGATAAGGATGAGGAACAGCTTTTAAGTGAATTCCACCACAAAACACGCTATAACATCCGTGTCGCAATGAAAAAGGGCGTTAAGATTAAAATAGGTACGAGGGAAGATATTCCCACGTTTTTTGAACTTATGAAAACTACGGGTGAGCGTGACGGCTTTGTAATAAGAGATATCAATTATTTCTACCGTATGTACGATGCGTTAGGTAAATATTGCCGCATATTCCTTGCTTATGCAGGTGAGGATGAGGAGCATATGGAATGCGTTTCGGGTACCATGGCAGGTCTTTACGGAAATAAATGCCTGTATCTCTACGGTGCTTCGGGCAATAAATTCCGTAATCATATGCCCAATTACCTTATTCAGTGGGAAATGATCCGCTGGAGTATGGAAAACGGATGCAGTGTATACGACCTTCGCGGAGTGCCCGGTATTATCCAAGACGAGAACAATGCTATCTACGGTCTGTATAAATTCAAAAAAGGTTTTGCAGGTGAAGCAACCGAGATGATAGGCGAGTTTGACTTGATGATTCGCCCTGTGTGGCATAAGCTTTTCACCGTTGCAGAACAGACACGAAAGAAGCTTCGTAAGGCGATTTCGCGCATAAAAAAGGGAAAATAGAAAATTTTTATAAAAAAACGCAAATATCGTTTGACATACTTTTAAAAATGTGGTAATTTAATATGGCTTAACATTGGAGCAGTTTGTTTTATTTTTGGGAGGTGCTGAAGATGGCAGTTGGACAGAGAACAAAAATTACTCTTGCTTGTACAGAATGCAAGAACAGAAATTACGATACAATGAAGAACAAGAAGAACAACGCAGAGCGTATCGAGCTTCAGAAGTATTGCAGATTCTGCAAGAAGCATACCTTGCACAAGGAAACGAAGTAATTTCTTTAATATTTTATTAAGGTGTGATATTATGTCGGAAAATAACGAAAACACCGTTATCGAAACAGCTAACACTGTTGATAACGATAAGGCCGTAAAAGTTAATAAAAACGGTAAAAAGAAAAAGGAAAAGAAAGCTCACAGGAATCCCTTTGGTGAGATGTTTTCCGAGCTTAAAAAAGTAAGTTGGCCCACAAAGGCAGATTTACGCACGTATTCTATCTGCGTAATCGTTTTCGTACTTGTGTGCTCGCTTGCCGTTGCCGTTATTGACTACGGTATGGGCTGGTTTATGAAGCTTATCAGCCAGGATAATCTTCTTCCCGGATGGCTCAACAGTTTGTTTGGTAGGGTTTAATAATGGAAAATAATCATGAAAACGAAGGTAAGTGGTACGTTGTACATACTTACTCCGGTTATGAAAACAAGGTGCTTGACAGCATAACCAAAATGGTTGCGAATATGAGCCTTCAGGATTATATCTTTGAGGTTAAGATTCCGATTGAAGAGGTTATGGAGGTTAAGAACGATAAGCGTAAGGTCGTTCAGCATAAGCTTTTCCCCAGCTACGTTATGGTGAAAATGATTATGACTAAGCGTACTATGTACCTTATCCGTAACACAAGAGGTGTTACAGGCTTTGTAGGTCCCGGAAGTAAGGAACCCGTTCCCCTTACAAATGAAGAGGTTCGCCGTATGGGGCTTGAAAATGTCCGCATTAAGACGGATATTGCCGTTGGCGATCTTATCGACGTTATATCTGGTCCGTTTGAGGGTCAGCAGGGTGTGGCAAAAGAGGTTGATGCTGCACGCCAGAAGGTTAAAATCAATATTTCATTCTTCAACCGTGATAATGAGGTTGAACTTGATTTTATTGACGTTAAAAAAGTATAATTTCGCGTAATGCGTCATTATATACTGCCCGTATAGCTAAACGGGTGGGGTGGGAGGATGTAAAATTCACTTTCAAATACATCCGTGTAACCACATGCACTTTTTGAGGAGGTGTAATTATGGCTAAAAAGATTACAGGTATCGTAAAGCTGCAGATAACTGCAGGTAAGGCTACTCCGGCTCCTCCGGTTGGTTCGGTATTGGGTCCTCACGGTATCAACATCGCAGGTTTCTGCAAGGAATTCAATGAACGTACAGCCAAGGACACAGGAATGATTATCCCCTGCGTAATTACAGTTTATCAGGACAGATCATTCTCATTTATCACCAAAACTCCCCCGGCAGCAGTTCTTATTAAGAAGGCTTGCAAGATCGAGAGCGGTTCAGGCGTTCCCAACAAGACCAAGGTTGCTCAGATAACCAAGGCTCAGCTTAAGGAAATTGCCGAGCTTAAGATGCCCGATCTTAACGCTGCAAGTGTTGAAGCTGCGATGGCAATGATCGCAGGTACTGCACGCAGTATGGGCGTTACCGTTGTTGACTGATTGCGTTAGAACGCACTAATTAAGTGGGAGGGACGGTAAATTTGTGTACCGTACCGATACTACCACAAGGAGGTAAAAAATGAAAAGAGGAAAAAAATATCAGGAAAGCGTAAAGCTTATTGATTCCACAAAATTATACGATCCCGAAGAGGCGATCGCACTTTGCGTACAGACCGCAAAGGCAAAGTTTGACGAGACAGTTGAACTTTCAATCAGACTCGGTGTTGACTCACGTCAGGCTGACCAGCAGGTTCGTGGCGTTGTAGTTCTTCCCCACGGCACAGGTAAGACAGCTCGCGTGCTTGTTATTGCTAAGGGCGAAAAGGCTGATGCTGCTCAGTCTGCAGGTGCTGATTTCGTTGGTGCTGAAGAAATGGTTCAGAAGATCCAGACTGAAAACTGGTTCGATTATGACGTTATCGTTTGTACACCCGATATGATGGGCCTTTTAGGCCGTCTTGGTAAGGTACTTGGTCCTAAGGGACTTATGCCCAACCCCAAGAGCGGTACCGTTACACCCGACGTTGCTAAGGCAGTTACCGATATTAAAGCTGGTAAGGTTGAATACCGTGTTGACAAGACCAATATTATTCACGTTCCCGTTGGTAAGGCAAGCTTCGGCGCAGAAAAGCTTAATGACAACGTAAAGGTTCTTATGGATGCTGTTGTTAAGGCTAAGCCCGCTGCTGCAAAGGGTATCTACCTTAAGTCAGTTGTTATTTCAACAACAATGGGTCCCGGCATTAAGGTAAACGGTGTAAAATTTAACGCTTAAAATTCTGCTTGACAGAAATTTTAAATCGTTATATAATCATTTTACAAACAAATAATCACTGCATAAGCCGTAGACAGCAGGTGCGTAAATACACGCTTAATTTCCTGCCGAGGTCAGCATGAAATTAATTTTTCTGCCCCCGTATGTCTATGCGGGGGTTGTTTTTTTTGAATAAGTACGGAGGTTAAGAAATGTCAGTTAATAAGGAAGCCAAAATAGCTCTGTATGAAGAGATCAAAGAAAAGCTTTCCAAGGCAACACACGTTGTAATGGTTGATTACACAGGCGTTAACGTTGAAGAAATCACCAAACTTCGTTGCGATTGCCGTGCTGCAGGTGTTGAGTACAAGGTTTACAAGAACACACTTGTTGCAAGGGCTGCTAAGGAGCTTGGCATCGAAGGCTGGGATAAGTACCTTGAAGGTACCAATGCATTTGCATTCAGCTATGACGATGTTGTTGCACCTGCTAAGATTCTCTATGAGTTCGGCAAAGAAACCGAAAAATGCACTATCAAGTGCGGCTATATGGACGGCAAAGTAATGTCAGTTCAGGAAGAGGAAGCTCTTGCAAAGCTCCCCGGAAAAGATGCTCTTATTGTTCAGCTTATCTGGACACTTCAGGGCAATGTGCGTAATCTTGCTTATGCACTTAATGCAATCAAAGAAAAAATGGAAGCATAATTAATTAAAAAATTGGAGGAAATTTAAAATGACAAATGCAGAAATCGTTGCAGCAATCAAAGAGAAGACTCTCCTTGAAATCGCTGAATTAGTAACAATGCTTGAGGAAGAATTTGGTGTATCAGCAGCAGCTCCCGTAATGGTAGCTGGCGGTGCAGCAGCAGGCGCAGCAGCAGAAGAGAAGACAGAGTTCGACGTAATTCTTGGATCCTTCGGCGACAAGAAGCTTGACGTTATCAAGGCTGTTAAGGAAGCTCTTGGTCTTGGTCTTAAGGACGCTAAGGACCTTGTTGAAGCAGCTCCCAAGGCTCTTAAGGAAGGCGCAGCTAAGGACGAAGCAGAAGCTCTTAAGGCTAAGCTTGAAGAAGTTGGCGCAACAGTTACACTTAAGTAATTTATTACTAAAGAGTATTTCAGGACGTGTTAATTCACGTCCTGTTTTCTTATCACCTCAAAAAAAGCCTCCCCTTGTCAGGGGAGGTGTCAGCGCAAGCTGACGGAGGGGGAGTTCCCACAAAAACACGAATTCTCTTGAAAAAGTAAATTAATTATGTTATCATAAAAACGAGGTGATTTTATGAAAGAATATAGACAGTCGAACATAAAATTAGCAAGAGAACTCAGAAAAAATATGACACCTTGGGAAAGAAAATTGTGGTACGATTTTTTGCGCAATTATCCCGTGAAATTTCAGCGCCAGAAAGCAATAGGGGATTATATTGTAGACTTTTATTGTGCGCAAGCGCATCTTGTTATTGAACTTGATGGCGGTGGACACTATTTTGATGAACAAATGCAAAAAGACTATTTCCGCACACGTGAACTGGAAAAAATGAATTTGCGTGTAATTCGTATTTGTAATCTTGATATTGATAACAATTTTTATGGTGTCTGTGAACATATTGATTCTATAATAAAAAGCAAGTTGTAAAAGCCACCCCCCCTGTCAGAACACGGTGCCAGCATTTCTATTCACCCCCCAAAAGCCTCCCCTTGTTAGGGGAGGTGTCAGCGCAAGCTG
>JAZQTV010000015.1:0-60709 GCA_045630945.1 Clostridia bacterium | reverse complement strand
CAAATATTTATACGATTTCGTAGGCAGACCTGTACAAGTACGTACATCACAGGGTTTTGTTATAAAGATAACCTATGATGAGTACAACAGAGCAAGTGACGTTAAGTTCGGCTTTAGTTCAGATACCCTTACTACCGAATGGCGCTATGGTGAAACCGATTCCTTTGATCTTTCGCAGAAAAACGGTGTTATCTACGGTGTTGGTTACAATGGTACAGAGAAGCTTACCTACAAGTATGATAATTTAGGCAGACGCACCTCAACAACCCTCAATACAACAACTCCGTTTGTTACAAGCTACGGCTTTAAAGACCTCAATTATAAAAACACCTCAACACAGTTAAGTTACGTATCATATAGCAACGGTATGGCATATAACTATGCCTATGATGTAAACGGTAACATTACAAACATTATAGACCCTGCAGGCTATGATATTGTTAAGTATTACTACGATGAACTTAATCAGTTAACAAGAGAGGATAATGCACAATTAAATAAGACTATTACATACACTTATGATAATGGCGGCAATATACTTGCCGTAAATGAGTATGCCTATACAACGGGTGCACTCGGTAACATTGTTAGTCAAAAAGTGTATACCTACGGTGATACTAATTGGCGTGATTTACTGACTAACTACAATGGCGTTAACATCAATTATGATGCTGTCGGTAATCCAACTAATTGGATAAACGGTGAATCATTCACTTGGTCAGGTGGTCGTCAGCTTACAGGCGTATCAAAAGGCAATAATACCATTAGCTATGCTTATGATGATAATGGTATCAGGACAAGTAAGACAGTTAACGGCATAAGGACAGATTATTATCTCAATGGCACTACCGTTATAATGCAAAAGACCGGAGATAACGTAATCTGGTACACCTATGATGAAAACGGTTTAGCAACAGGCTTCAGATATAATGGTAATGAATATTATTATTTCCGCAACGGTCAGAATGATATCATTGGTATTATAAACTCAAGCGGTACAACTGTTGCACAATATACTTATGATTCTTGGGGTAAGCATATTGCTATTACCGACGGTAACGGCAACAACGTTGCTTCTAATCCCAATCACATAGCCAACATAAATCCGTTAAGATATAGGGGTTATTACTTCGATACCGAGACAGGATTATATTATCTACAATCAAGGTATTATGATACTGAAGCACGTAGAATACTTAATCCTGATAATGAAAACGCTTTAATTGCAACACCCACTGAATTAACCGACAAAAATTTGTTTACATATTGTGATAACAATCCCATTACGAGAGTTGATAGTGACGGAGAGTTTTGGCATATAGCCGTTGGCGCTATTTTGGGCGGTATAGTTTCCGGTATCACCCAAGTTGCTAGCAATTTGGCAGAGGGAAAAACTTGGTCTGAAGGTCTCGGTGTAGCCGTGGTTGGTGGTATGGCAAGTGGCGCGCTTGCTGCTTCAGGCGTTGGTGCCGGTGTTTCTATGATAGCGAATTCTGCGATTTCTATGGTAAGTAATGCCGCAAACCAAGTGATAAGTAACAAGGGTTTTGATAATTTCGATGTAGGTGATATGCTTTTTGACGGCGCAGTTGGCGCCATTACCGGTAACGACAAAGGAATGGGCAAGTATGTAAACATAAAAACATTAAATAGCCGCTTAACCAAGAAAATAGCTACAGGATCAAAAAAGATAATACAAAAAGGTGTTAAATATTACGTTTCTCAAACAAAATTTGCGTATAAAAAATATCTTATTAAGCCTATGTTTATATCAGGAGTACAATCGGGTGCAGTAAGCGTCTCAAAAGCGTTATACAAGAGGTTTAGAAATGTTTTTAAGTAAATTTATCAGTATATTCTTTCAATGCTTACTTGTAAGCGCAATGAGCATAGTGGTACTTATAATATTTTTTTGTTTATTCAATGCTGGCGAGATGTTTGCAAAGGATACTGAATTAGCTTATGGAAAACGTGCAAAGAAAGAACTATGGAAAATCAGAAAAAAAGCAGGATTTATTAAAAAACTGTTGTTTTGGGATATGAGGCACTTAGTTAAAAAATGGCATTACGTTATTTTTATAATTAACCTTGTGAGTGCAATATGTAGCGTGATATTTCTGAATGTATATGTAATAAAGTGTGAAATAACGGGTAGCGGCTTTCATGGAGTAATATACTGTATTAGTATGGTTTGTTTATTTTGTATGTTTATAACCGCTAATATTATGATGAACACACATTATCGTTCTCGCAATCCTATAATTCGGTTTATTGAAGATTTATTATATCGGGTGTTTGTTCCAAAGAAATATCGTTCCAAGAAGGCTTCTGAAAAAGAGCAAGAAAATGATAGGTGACACGGCAATGGTTTGCCCGTCTCCTTGAAATACACTTATTACAAACCTGTACGATGAGGTAACAGGTCTGCTTGACACCGCAACCTATGGTAACGGTGATACACGCAAATACACCTACGATGACCAACAGCGTGTAATAAAGCTCACCATTGACGGTATTGACAAATTTTCATATGTTTACGATAGCCGTGGAAACATACATTCGGCTACTGATTTGGTACAAGATATTACATACAAATATTTATACGATTTTGTAGGCAGACCTGTACAAGTTCGTACCTCTCAAGGTTTTGTAATTAAAATCACTTATGATGAGTTTAACAGAGCAAGCGACGTTAAGTTCGGCTTTGGCTCTGATACCCTTACAACCGAGTGGCGCTACGGTGAGACGGATTCGTTTGACCTTTCACAAAAAAATGGCGTTATCTACGGTGTAAGCTATAACGGTACAGAAAAGCTTACATATAAGTATGATAACCTCGGCAGACGCACCTCAACAACCCTCAACACAACCACACCCTTTACAACTTCATATGGATTTAAGGATGTAAACTACAAAAATACTTCAACACAGTTGAGTTACGTATCATATAGTAACGGTATGGCATATAACTATGCCTATGATGCAAACGGTAATATAACGTCCATCGGACATCCTGCAGGATATGAGCTTGTGCATTATCACTATGATGCACTCAATCAGCTTGTCCGCGAGGATAATTATGAATTAGGCAAAACTATTACCTACACATACGATAATGGCGGCAATATCCTTGCCGTAAATGAGTATGCCTATACCACAGGCGCGTTAGGCAATCTTATCAATCAAAAGGTATACACCTACGGTGATACTAATTGGCGTGATTTACTGACTAACTACAATGGTGTTAACATCAATTATGATGCTATTGGCAATCCTCTTAACTGGATAAATGGCGAAAGCTTTACTTGGACTGGTGGCAGACAGTTAAGCGGTGTTACAAAAGGTAACAATGGTATCACATACGCTTATGACGATAACGGTATCAGGACATCCAAAACCATTAACGGTGTTCGTACTGATTATTATTTAAACGGCACTACTATTGTAATGCAAAAGACCGGCGACAATGTAATCTGGTACACCTACGATGAGAACGGTTTAGCTACAGGATTCCGTTACAACGGTAATGAATATTACTATTTCCGTAACGGTCAGAATGATATCATAGGTATAATAGATTCAAGTGGTACTATTGTCGCACAATATACCTATGATTCTTGGGGTAACCATATTGCTATTACCGACGGTAATGGTAATAATGTATCAGGTAACGCTAACCACATAGCCAACATTAACCCGTTAAGGTATCGGGGATATTACTTTGATACCGAAACGGGATTGTATTATCTGCAGTCAAGATATTATGATGCTAATGTGGGCAGGTTTATAAATTGCGATACTGTTGTTTCAGGCACGGGCGAATCAGTAAACGGTTACAACTTATTTGTATATTGCTTTAATAATCCCATAAATATGACGGATGAAAGCGGCAACTGGCCGAACTGGGCAAAAAAACTTGTTGCAGCCGTTGCTGTTGTTGCGGTTGTAGCAGTCGTTGCTGTTGCAACTGCGGGTACAGGAACTGCAATCGCTTGTATTGCCGCAGGTGCGGCAAAAGGAGCTGCTGTTGGCTTTGTAACAGGAGCAGTAAATGGCGCCGTAAGCGGAGCTGTAAACCACCGATTAACGACAGGGAGCTGGGACGGTGCCGGTGAGGCTGCCTTGAATGGTATGGCTGACGGTGCATTATCCGGTGCAATAACAGGTGCAATAACAGGAGGAGCGAATAGTAATGCCTGTTTTGTAGCAGGAACTGTAATACTTTCATCAACAGGCTTTGTCAATATTGAAGATATATGTGCCGGTGATTATGTTTGGGCAACAAATCCGGAAACCGGTGAAACCGAATTAAAGCAAGTTGTTCAAACGTTTGTCAATGAGACAAACGAACTTATAACCATAACAGTTAATGGCGAAAAAATTGTTTGCACTAACGAGCATCCGTTTTATTCTCCGGTAAAAGGATGGACAGCAGCTTGTGAATTACGTGCTGGTGATATCCTTGTTTCTGTAAATGGGGAATACGTCATTGTTGAAGAAATCCAACACGAGATTCTCGAGATACCAGTCGCCGTTTACAATTTTGAGGTTGCTGATCTCCATACGTATTATGTTGGAAAAGAATCGATTTTGGTTCATAATCTGTGTGGAACTCAAAAAGCGTTGCCTGAAGATGGGATTAAAGTTAATTCGTCAGATGCGCTTGATTTAGCCAACGACTTTCTCGGGGAGGGCTATTCCGAAATGTCTCCAGGCAGATTTGTTTCGTCAGACGGATTGCGTCAAGTTAGAATGACAGCATCTGATTTAGCGCCAATTAACAATCATGCAGGTGCCCCGCATTTTAATTTTGAAACACTTATACCCAACCCATTAAAACATGGAAAGTTTAAAGTGAATGCTAATTCTCATGTATATATATTTGATTGAGAGGTAATGCAAATGGATATATTTGTACCTAAATACGATGGAAAAAATTTTTTGTTTGTATGGGAGGATGATTTTTCAATAAAATGTTCAATTGATAATAATAGTGTGATAATTGAAGCTGATAGCGGGGGATTGATTTCATTAGCAAGACATTTGTTGGAGTTAGCTCAAGAAAACGTACCGGAATTTAAACACATTCATCTTGATGAGTATAATTCTTTAGATGATAATTCGGCAGAGCTTATCATTGTGAAAAGAAAATAACACCCCAGGGAACGGTAACTTGTTCAACTTGAGCCGCACTCAAGTACTTTAATCATAATTAATTATTTTAGGGGAGCAATGCTCCCCCTCTTATTTTTTTACAATATGCCCTTTTGCTCTTGACCACAAGTACCGTGTGTGGTATAATATCATAAAATTGTTGTAAATATGTTTACAAGTAAACATATTTACTTGTTGATATGTAAACTTGTTTACAAATATATTGACAGAAAATTCGATTAATAGTAGAATGCCTCTATTTTGGACGATAGGTGCATTATTGTAAATACCTGTTGAAGTGATGTTTTTTAACCCACGTTACTCGATAGTGTTGCGAGCTTCGTTGTTTTAGCTAACTTTTTTAAAAACGAAAGGAGGATGTTACCTTATTAATTTTAGTTTGCTTTGTATAGCGGGATTGAATACCTGCATACTATATTATAGCCAAACTTTAATTAAGTGGAGGTATCTTGATGACAGTTATGTGTACTGCTGCTGCAAACCTTATTATAGAATTAACTAACAAATATAATGAAGGAAAGTTATATAGTGAAAGAATCTCGATGACATGTAAACGTCTTCAAAAATTATTATATTTTAGTGATGCGAAATTCATGCAAGATAACCATGGTAAATCGATGTTCAATGATGAGTTTTATGCTTGGCCAAGCGGGCCTGTAATTCCTTCGGTTTATGATATGTTTGTGCAATATCAAAATGGCGAAATGTCTCCAATAGAAGGAAATCATTCTTTGCTAGAGCAAAACATGAAAAATGCCATTGAATATATTTTTAACAAGACTGTTGATATTGACACGTATGACTTGGTAATGATGAGTCATATTGCTGGTGGCCCTTGGGCAAATGTATATAATCCCTACGATGAAAATCATAGCCAAGTCATTTCAAAGCAGGATATGTTTAAATTCTATAAAACAAACAATATCTTGTCTTGAAACAATAAAAAGGGGTTCTGATGAGTCTTAATTTAAATACATTAAAGGAAAACGAACTCAGGAAATTTTCATACATAGAAACTAAAGAGGTTCTTTCTGAATTAGAAAAAATACGTCTTCATAGTTTAGATGGCATAGATATAATCGAAAGAGTGGAAACATATTATTCGTTCGTTACTTTAATAAAAAATAGGGTTGACAATCATGAATTTGCAGAATTAAATGGATCTGATAAAAAATCAGAGATAAAGAGATTACATATAACGCTTGATATATTGCTATATACTTTTAAATTTTCTCTTGATGGCAATAAACTACGCAAGCAAATGATAAAGCTTGATTCTCAAGTTCAATTTACTCAAAAAGATTATAATGATAAAAAGCATGAACTTGAGGCAAAAGTTAATGTCGTTGAGAAAAGTGTAAAAAAGTTTCAAAGCCAAGTTAATGATACAGAACACACTATTTTAACTCATGTTCTTACGTTGATGGGAGTTTTTACTGCTGTTATCACAATTATTTTATCTGTGGCCACTACATCAAGTGCGTGGTTGAACAACGCAAGTGGTGCTTCTGCAGTTATTGCTTTTATTGTTCCAAACCTTGTGGTTATCATTGCCATGGTTATTCTTCTTGGCATTGTTCTTTTCCACAAAGAACCAACTGTCGTGGTTATTTCAGACGATCAACAAAGTTGTGATAATATAGCTAACAAAACACTAAAAAAAGCAAGAAAAATTCAAGTATTAACATGTGCGTTTGTGGTTATATTTATGACTATACTGTTTTTTATTTCATATAGTGAAATGAAAAGCAGCGAAGATCCCCATTTAAGGTATATTATTTCTCCAGGGATGTATAGATGTTTTGATGTTATAGAGGATTCTTCTGGTAAAAACATTACATATATAGAGTTTGAGATTAATAATAGTAATTATATTTTTCCTTACGATGACGAATTATTCCATGATGGTAAACTATATTTTTGTGAAAAGCATCAAAGGTTAGAATAAACGCAATAACTACAGATATTTGTTTTTGCATCCGTTTTTATAAACTAACATATGGTAATTTAATACCAAGCAGGTTTGAAATTCAAGCCTGTTTTTTATATATGTGTTTGTAATAAAAAATCCTCTATAATATCATCCAAATGTATTATATCTAAATGATATGTATTACAAAGAATAAGCAACTGCTCTAATGAATCTTTTTTAACAAAAAACATCCCTTAGTGAGCACGGAAATACAATGTTATGTTTATTTTGTGTTGGTAACAGGTGAAAAACAATAGTTTAACAATCTTAGAGTTAACTCTCAAGCCTGTTTTTTGTCAACATTTGGCTTTAAATATTGACTTTATCATACCGCAAATGGTATAATGTTATGGGATTTATAATACAAGCAAAAAGCTCTCCTGTTTCCTTTTTTGTGGCACGATTGATAATTCTCGCTGTATTAATAAGAAATAACGTATAGAATAAAGGATAAAACAAAGATGAAATACATTATTGGTATATCGGTTGTAATATTTTTGTTTTTTGTTGTGTGGATAATTGCGATTTTTTTGTCATTGAATAGATATAATCACATACGCAAAGATATGCTTGCAAAAGATTTCTTATTAAAGAAGGCAGTTGGAAGATCCCGTACTTGGCTTATTGCAGCTACATTGTGGATGTTTACGGAATATGCATTTGTTATTATACCTTTTGTTGCAAATGCGGCAGTAATTTATTTGTCTATAGAACCGTACGTTTGCAAAGAATGTGTGTTGTTTTTGTCTATTGTTTCATTATCCTTTATTATATTTGGATATGCAATCAACCCTCAACAACACAAAAAATGTTATCGCAAAGCATATGCTGTTTTGGACAATCGAATTAATTTGTTTTTAGTTTCGAGCGAAGGAACTATTACGACTGATAAGAATTCTCTTATCGAAGCTATACAAACCGGCGAAAATTATATCGATGGTTCTTACGATATTTCAAAATAAAAATTAAAACTAGGCAACAGGTCTGACACATTCAAACCGGTTGCTTTTGTTATAAATAGTTCAATTATAAGAATATCGCATGTTTTTAAAACTTTTATAAGGAGAATAAAATGAAAGCAACCTTTAAAAATTGTTACGGCTTAGAGGATTTTACCATTAAAGAAATTAAATTTGATTCTAATAATTCGAAGGCTATTATATATGCTCCTAATGGTGTTATGAAGAGTTCTTTTTCGAAGGTTTTAGATGATATATCTAGGAAAAAGAAACCAATTGATCGTATATTTACTGAGAGAAAATCAACATATACAGTCGAATATTATTCATCTGTATATTCAGAAAACACTAAATATAGAAAAAATGATCAGCCGAATATTTATGTTATTAATTCTTTTGATGAAAAATTCGAAGCTTATTCTGATAGCGTTGCTACCATATTGGCGGATGATGAGCTACGTCAAAAATACGATGCTATACATAGAGCATATTCTTCTGAAATTGACTCTTTTATTAGTGTTTTTAAGTCTTATACTTCATTCGATGAAGAGCAAATTCGTATTCAAATTTGCAAAGACTTCGAATTAACGATAGATGCCGATTGGGAACTAATTATTGAAACATTATTGGGCGCGGAATCACAAATTATACCGCATAGCGAATTGGCGGAAATAAAGTACGATCAATTATTTAATATATATACGGAAAAAATATTAGCTGATTTAGTTTTTAAAGAAAAAATTCAACAATACATTGATACATACGGGAATTTAGTTAAAGATTCAAAACTTCTTAGCTTGCAATTTGATGATTACAATGCCGTTGAATTTGGAAAAATAATTGAGAAAACAAGGTTGTTTTCAGCAAGGCATAAGCTTTTGTTGAATGACGGTACCGTTATTTCCGATATTTCTTCTTGGAATTCGATTGTACATGAAGAAATTGAACGAATTAACAATACGCCTGAATTATCAAGTATACATAATAGCATAAGCAAATTAATTAATGGAAATAATGCCGCACGAGTGTTAAAAGGTTTAATAAAGGAACATAAGGAAATTATAAAATATCTTAATGATTTGGCTAATACAAAAAAAGCAATTTGGATATCATATCTTGATGCAGAATCATTTGATATTAGAACTCTCAACGCTTCAATTAAAACGAAGAAAAAAGAGATTGATGCGCTATTGGAAGAAGTTGATAAACAGCGAAAACACTGGGAGTATGTAGTAGAATTGTTTAAGAAAAGATTTCATGCGCCTTTTAACGTGGAAATCCAAAACCCGAGAAGGGTTATGTTGAATGATGAACCTGCGCGACTTTCATTTAATTATGTTCGCGGTCAAGAGCAACGAGAAAAAACAAAAGATGATTTAATGGGATGCTTGAGTGTAGGCGAAAAACATGCCCTATATCTTTTGCAGGTTCTTTTTGATCTTGAAAAAATTAAAGATGCAGCAAATAAAAGCGGTCAAAAACAATTGGTTGTAGCAGACGATATTGCGGATTCATTTGATTATTCAAATAAGTATGCAATAATAGAATATTTAAGTGAGTTATCAAGTAACAACATGATTGATTTGTTAATATTAACACATAATTTTGATTTTTACAGAACCGTTTCTTCTAGACTTAATATAAGCTATAATATGTGTTTTATTGCGCAAAAGGAGGCTGATGGCAGAATAACGATGGCTCCTTTTCAATATAGAAAAGATTTCTTTAATGTTGGTATTATTGAAAAAATTCGATCGGGCAATTTATCTAATAAAGACATGCTACGTGCATTTATCTCGTCAGTTCCTTTTTGCAGAAACATTTGCGAATACACTGCAAATAATCCATTAAGAGATTATTTAACAGGAATGTTGCATGTGAAGTTAAATACAGTCAATATTACTATTGAAGATTGTTGGAACCATATCAAAGAGCCGTTTTCATTAGAACTTTTATTATGCTCTTGTGCATCAGACACATGGGTCAATACAGTTTATAAGATGGCTGATGATATTTGCAACGAAAATGCAACAGGAGTATCTTTGATAAACAAAATTATTCTTTCTATAGCTATCCGTTTGAAAGCTGAGTTCTTTTTGCGTCATGTCTTGATTAATCATGAAATTGATATAATTTGTGAAAGCAACCAAACTCGCGAGTGGGCTAACCGTGCTTATGATCATTTATCAGATGAAGAAAAAGCCATCATAAGTGATGTTCTTTTGATTACTCCAGAAAGCATTCATGTTAATGCTTTTATGTACGAACCATTGATCGACATACCAAACTACCAACTCGTTGAATTATATAAGAGTTGTAATATGCTTGAAACAGAATAGTACTTATAAATGATTTATTATTACTTAACAGGCCTAATATTGTTTTAGGCCTGTTTTTTTATGCACCTAACAGCATCGAAAGGAGGTTGCAGCTGCTGTTATGAAGGCACAAATCTTTCTGTGCTTAATAAATATAAAGGAGAAAAATCTATATGAGAATTTTTTCAAAAATTAAGGCCTTTTTTATGTTTAAAGGCAAATCTGTCGAAATGGAACTGAATGCGGCAAAGATCTTTTCGGATAAAATCATACTACATCCTACCGATGATACCGCGCACGCTTTTTGTGTAAAAACAAAAAACATTGATATCTTTATTAACAATGGTGAAGAACTGCAAGAAGATGATGTTTTAGTGTTGGATACACAAAAGAAAGATAACTTGCCCAATGAAGTTATTGAGGACGATCTGAAAAAGACAGAAAAAACTAACCGTGAACATCTTCATCCTCTTACACTTGCACGGCAATCGTTCAAGAAAAGAAGATTTTCTATCATGCTTTATCCGGAGGAATACGACAGACTTATGGAAAACATAAATAGCAACGGTTATAAAAAAACAGAATATTTCCTGGCTTGTGTAAATGCCGCAAAAAAGCAGAATATGAGTTACTTATATAATCGTTACATATCTGATCATAAGAAACGCAAACTTGAGGAACGTAACATTATCAATCAATTAAAGAAAGCAAAAGAACAAAATGTAGATTAAAACAACAAAAGGCTCCAAGGTCATCTTGAAGCCTTTTGCTTATATAGCCAAACGGCTACAATAGACTTTTTGTTTTGTTAATATTTTGTTAACGGAATTTATTGATATACAATAGTAATGATTAAACGAAGCTATTATTTGTATATATTCGTTTATAATGAATATTTATACACATCAACAATAATCTTCAAAAAAGCCCGTTTTCGGTACTTTTCTTGTTGTATAATCAGGGTGTAAATAACAAAAGGAGGTACTTTTAAATGGGTGCTTTAATTGTGATTATGCTCTGGCTTGGTATAAATATTTTAATCAGTATCTGTACTGAGGGAAAGCGTTTAAGAAACAGAAAAAGAGTTGTAAGAAAACGCACGAAAAGTAAGTTTTATAACGTGCTTGACGATTATGATGAATATAGTAGGCGTAATTATACCAATCGCAAGAATGCGGCATGACATAGCGCAATAAATTTTTTTAGCGCTGTGTTGCACATATTTTTGCAAGCGCGGGCAATCAACACAAATAAAAAACCGACAGACTGTAAAATCTGTCGGTTTTGTTTGTTTAAGTTTAGATGCTATTACGGAGCGGTTGACTGAATATTAATGTTTGTAGGTGCAGCTTCTGTGCCCTTAAATACGATATAGAATGAACCGCCGTCGTTGGTTGCAAACTTATAATAGCTATAAACGTTTGCATCCGAATTAATGTTCGTACCTGAACGGCCCCTAACGGTTTTGATGTAGAATTCACCGTCGTCGTTTAACAGGGTATCTGCAATATCTGCAACTGCTTCTGCTACGCCAAGCTCAGTAAAGGAGCTGAAAACTCTTGCAGTTGCCGAGGGTGACGGTGCAAGGGTGGGTGTTGTTGTGGTAGTAGCGGTTGCTGAAGGATTAAGTGTTGCGTTGGTTGATGCTGAAGGAAGTGCGGACTCAGAAAGATACTTTGATGAAATGTATCCGTACTTATTGGTGCCGTACATAATATACGTCCAACCATCGCTTGTAGCGTAAGCGGTAACTTCTTTACCCTTGTTGAGCGAGGTAACCTTTTCAGCGGATGAGGAAGCACTCTTACGAACGTTTACTGAATCACCTGTAACGTACATCTTCTTACCGTTTGAGGTATCAGGTGTTGCAGAAGGTGAAGTTGAGGGTGAAGCCGAAACCTTAGGATCGGTAGTGGAAAGATATTCTGCTGAAATGTAGCCGGTCTTTCCGTCGGAAAGCTTAACGCGGTAGAAGCCTTCAACCTTCTCATAAGCGGTAACTGCCGAGCCCTTTGCAAGAGATGAAATCTTTTCAGCAGTTGCTGAAGCAGCCTTACGAACGTTTACGGTAGTACCTGTTACGTACATAAGTGTGCCTGCGCTTGCATCAGGTGTGGGTGTGGTTGTATCAGCAGGGGGTGTTGTTGTAAAATCACCCGAATTATCAGCTGTGGGTGTGGGTGTGGGCAACGTGGGGAAGCCGCCGTTATTGATTGTGGGCGTAGGTGTAAATGCTGCCACGGGCTTCTTGTTGCCTGAGCTTGCAAGGCTTGCAATTATAACGATAACGATAACGATGAATACAAGTGCCATTGCAACAGCGGCAAGCACTGCATTCCTTCTTCTTCTGGCATATTTATTTGAAACTGCCATATGTAATCCCTCCGTAATTTATTGTTACATATATAATAACATATAAGAATAAAAATATCAAGCAGTTTAAAAAAATTTAATATATTTTGTTGAAAATTCGGCTATTTTTTTGAAAATAAAAAATTTTTAAAGAAAAACACAATATATTGGTATTTAATGTTGACAACGCCACAATATTTTGTTATACTTTCTACACAAAATATAATGGCGGAAAATCCCCCGACGAAAATATAAGGAGGCGAAGTAATGAAAATAATTAAACGAAGCGGTGCAGAGGTTGTTTTTGACAAGGAAAAGATAGTTCAGGCGATAACCCGTGCAAACGAAAGCGTTGTGCCATCTTCAAGAATGACGCCTATTCAGATTAAGCGTATTGCCGAAGACGTTGAAAGTGCGGCGATGAATCTTAACCGTTCCCTTAACGTTGAAGAGATACAGGATATGGTTGAAAATCAGATTATGAATCAAAGCGCGTTTGACGTGGCACGTAACTATATTACCTATCGTTACACCCGTGCCCTCGTAAGAAAGGCAAATACCACGGACGAGCAGATACTTTCGCTGATTGAGTGCAATAACGAAGAGGTAAAGCAGGAAAATTCCAACAAAAACCCCACCGTAAACAGTGTTCAGCGTGATTATATGGCAGGCGAGGTAAGCAAGGATATTACAAGACGTATTTTGCTTCCCAAGGAAATAGTTGAAGCACACGAAAAGGGAATTATACATTTCCACGATGCTGATTATTTTGCCCAACATATGCATAACTGCGACCTTGTAAACCTTGAGGATATGCTTCAAAACGGCACCGTTATAAGCGGCACGTTAATTGAAAAGCCCCACAGCTTTTCAACCGCCTGTAATATTGCAACGCAGATAATCGCGCAGGTTGCTTCATGCCAGTACGGCGGTCAAAGCATCAGCTTAACTCATCTTGCACCCTTTGTTGATATAAGCAGAAAGAAGATTCGTAAGAATGCAGAGGCTGAATTAAAGGCAATCGGCGAGGTTTTAAGCGAAGAAAAGCTTGATAAGCTGACAGAAAACCGCCTGCGTGAAGAGATACGCAACGGAATACAGACCATTCAGTATCAGGTTGTAACGCTTATGACCACTAACGGTCAGGCACCCTTTGTAACTGTATTTATGTATCTTAACGAAGCAAAGAACGAGCAGGAAAAGAAGGACCTTGCACTTATTATAGAGGAAACGCTTTATCAGCGCATTCAGGGTGTTAAAAATGAAAAGGGCGTATGGATAACTCCTGCATTCCCTAAGCTTATATATGTGCTTGAGGAGGATAATATTCATAAAGACAGTAAATATTATTATCTTACCGAGCTTGCGGCTAAATGTACCGCAAAGCGAATGGTGCCGGATTATATTTCGGAAAAGATAATGCTTCAGAACAAAATTGATAAAAACGGTGAAGGACATTGCTACACCTGTATGGGTTGCCGAAGCTTTTTAACACCGTTCGTTGATGAAAATAACAAGCCTAAGTATTACGGCCGCTTCAATCAGGGCGTTGTAACGGTAAACCTTGTGGATATCGGTCTTTCCGCAGGCGGAGATATGGATGAGTTCTGGAAGATTTTTGACGAAAGAATGGAGCTTTGCCATCAGGCGCTTCAGGCACGTCACGAAAGGCTTTCGGGTACGCTTTCCGATGCGGCGCCTATTTTGTGGCAGCACGGCGCGCTTTTAAGGCTTAACAAGGGCGAAACCATCGATAAGTACCTGCACGGCGGATATTCAACACTTTCGCTTGGTTATGCGGGACTTTGGGAATGCGTATATTCTGTTTCGGGCAAAAAGCTTACCGAGCCCGAGGGCGAAAAGCTGGGCTTAGAAATAATGCAAAAGCTTAACGAATATACTGCAAGATGGAAAAAGGAAGAAAATATCGATTATTCCTTGTACGGCACGCCTCTTGAAAGCACCACCTATAAGTTTGCAAAGTGCCTTCAAAAGCGGTTTGGTATCGTAAAGGGTGTTACGGATAAAAGCTATATCACAAACAGCTATCACGTTCACGTTACCGAGCCGATAGATGCCTTTGAAAAGCTTAAGCTTGAAGCCAAATTCCAATCACTTTCCCCCGGCGGCGCGATTTCTTACGTTGAAGTACCCAATATGCAAAATAATATCGAAGCAGTATTAAGCGTTATGCGGTTCATTTACGATAACATTATGTATGCCGAGCTTAATACTAAAAGCGATTACTGTCAAAAATGCGGCTTCGACGGCGAAATAGAAATAAAAGAGGATGAGGATGGCAAGCTTAAATGGACCTGTCCCAACTGCGGCAACACCGACCAAAGCACTATGAACGTTGCGCGTCGCACCTGCGGCTACATCGGCACACAGTACTGGAATCAGGGCAGAACACAGGAAATAAAGGAAAGAGTATTGCATCTGTAAAATAAAACAATAAAAACCCTGCAAAAGCAGGGTTTTTTGTTATAAGGATTTATTTCGTAAGCTCAATAATACCGTCAACGTTTGATGCAATCAACGTGCTTTCTGTGCCGTCGTAAAGGTAAAGATCAAGCTTTTCTGATTGTTTCAGATAGTAAATATTTTTGAACGTGCTGTCCGCAACGGGTGCTTCCATATAGCTTGCGGAAACGTTTTCGTTAATCATTTTGCCGTCAACGTACAGTGTGCCCGAAATATCAACGGTGGTGTTGCCCGTTACAATGTTGTTAAAGTACATTGTTTTTTTATCCGAAGAAAGCACCGAAGCGCTTTGGTAGGTTGCAGATGAAGCACTGTATATTGCACCGCAATCCTCTGTAACAAGCACGTTTTCACCTGTTTTATCCACGCGGTAAAGCTGTGCTATTCCGTTTGAAGGGTTTTTGATATAGGTAACAAGGTGGTTTTCCTCGTAATAGGTAATACCGTCAACGTTACCCGAAGCAATGCGCGTAGCTTCTACCGTATTCTTTTTTAATGAAATATAGTATATTCCGCTATTGTTCTTTGTCGCGCCGTAGGAAAGCAAATACCCATCCTTAAGCGCAGGGTTTATTATTACGTTGTACAGGCTTTCCTCGGTGGTGTTACGGATAAGGCGAATGGAGTTTCCGCTTACGTCACCGTAAAAAACGGAATAAAAATTGCTTTCGTAGTCGGTAAGCACGCTGTACACCACACCCTTTGAGGAATCCGTTACCGCAGAAGAATTAAAAAAGCTTGCGATTGAGGAAATTTCCTTTGTTTTAAGTGTGCTTAAATCAACTGCAATAAGCGTACCTGACTTAATATCCATATTATAATTGCAAAGAAGATAGGCAATGCTCTGGTCATCGCTTACTTCTGAAAAATACACGTTCTCAAATTCGTACTGCTTTTTAAGGTCATTGGTAAAAATGCGGTACGAATATAAGCCGTCGTCAAAATTTTCGCCGGTTATAAGCCGTGTGCCGTCGGTGTTCACCCATAAAACCGAGTATGACGAGCCGTGCACAAGGGTGCGCACACCGTCCTTATATTTATACAGGCTTGAACGGATGTTGGGCGGCAGATTGGGCTTTTCGTAAAAAAGACAGGTACCGTCCTGTGAAAAACGCACGGTGGAAACGGTAACCCCCGTATCCACAAGGGAAATATTACCCCCCGAATACATAAATAAGGCGCCGGTTTCCGTAGTGTTAAACCATTTGGTAGTAAAGGAAATATTGGTCATATCTCCCCCTGTGCGCCACGAGGTAACGTTTTCGGCTATCTTTTTTACCGTTCCGTCATAAAGATAAAGGGTGTTATCATTGGAAACGTATATCATCTTCCCCGTTTTTGCATCAATACCGTAGTTTGCGGTAAAAACAGGATCTTCAGCTTGCGCATTGTACGCATTTTCGGCAACAAGCGTTGAGGAAGTACCGTCAAAATAGTAGATATTGCCATCCTTTAAGTAGGGAAGATATGAAATATCATCGTTCAGCTTATTTGCAAGGGGATGTTCACCCGTGCTTTCCCTGCCAAATCTGAAGAACCACGAAACGCCGAATATTGCCGAAGCGATTAAAGCTACGGTCAGTATCCCTGCAAGCACCCATAAAAGAGGCTTATTCTTCATCGTTATCGTCTTTTTCTTCGTCACCGATACCCATTTCCTTTAAAACGTCCTTTAAATCGGCACCCGCGCCGTTGATGATTTCGGCTTCGAGGGTAGTATCACCCGAAGAAGTGGGAAGCTGTGCAGCCTTAAGCGATTCAAGACGGTTGTCCGCCCAGGTGGAAAGTGAAGCAAACTGACTGTCGATATTTTCAAGCACGCTTTTTGCTTCCTGCCTTAATTTTTGAAGATTGATAACTGCCGACTGCATACCCCTTACCCACTCATCATGAAGCTTCTGGCATGCGGCATCGGATTCGTCTGCGCGCTTACGGTAATCATCCTCAATTTCCTTTGCCTTTTTAGTGGCGTCAAACATCACCTGCGAAATAACACTCTCGTTTTTCTTATGAACGGCATTTTCCTCTGCCAAACGAGCGTTTTCTTCCTTTAACTGTTCAATTTGCGCATTAAGTGCGGCAATTTCGTCAAGATGTCTTTTTTCTTGCTCCTGTAAATACTCGGTAACGTCCTTTACCTTGTATTTGCCTAAAAACGGTTTTAACGTCATTTTATATCAATCCTTCCTGCGCTTTCAAGAAGCTCTTTTTTAAGATCGTACAGCTTTTGCGAAAGATCTACCTTATACACGTGGGGCTTGTTAAGTCTTTTGTATTCATCCCAAAGGGTTTCCATTTCCGTAAAGTAATTCTTTTGAATATCCTTAAGGTCAGGCGAAGTGTACACTCTTTTTCCGTCAATAAATATAGGCTTTAAAAGCTTTTTTGCGGTATAGTTTTCAAGGGTCATCTTCTTCCACGTGTCAACGGGGTCAAATATGGTAAGGGGCTTGCTTTCGTCAATAACCTCGTCATCAAGAGTAATAAGGTCTGCAATCGCCTTGTTATCCTCGTTGGAATACAGGCGGTAAACCTGCTTGTAGCCGGGGTTTGTAACCTTTACGGGATTTTCGCTTACCTTTATCTTGGGTACGATTTCACCGTCAACTATTTCTGCGGCAAGCTTGTACACACCGCCAAGCGCAGGCATATCACCGCTTGTTATAAGCTTTGTACCTACACCGTAAACGTCAATGCGTGCGCCCTGCATTTTAAGGTCCCATATAACGTTTTCGTCAAGATCGCCCGAAGCAACTATCTTTGCGTTTTCAAAGCCTGCATCGTCAAGCATTTTTCTTGCACGCTTACTTAAGTAAGCGAGGTCGCCTGAGTCAAGCCTGATGCCGATGGGCTCGTAACCCTTTTCGCGCAATTCCTTAAATACCGTAATTGCGTTGGGAACACCGCTTTTTAAGGTGTTATACGTATCAACAAGCAACAGACATCCCTTGGGATAGATATCCGCATATGCACGGAACGCTGTTAATTCGTCGGGGAACGACATTACCCACGAATGTGCGTGAGTTCCGCTTATCTGAACGTCAAAAAGCTGACCTGTAAGCACGTTGCTCGTGCTGTTACAACCGCCGACTATTGCGGCACGGGCACCGTAAATACCTGCATCGGGGCCTTGTGCACGGCGAAGACCGAATTCAAGCACCTTTGCACCGTCTGCGGCAGTAACTACCTTAGAGGCCTTGGTCGCAATAAGCGTCTGATGATTTATAATGTTAAGAAGTGCAGTTTCCATAAGCTGTGCTTCCATAATGGGCGCCTTTACGCGAATAAGCGGCTCGCGCGGGAACACGGGTGTACCCTCTTCAACCGCATAAATTTCACCCGAAAACTTAAAATTACGCAAATATTCTATAAAAGCATCGTCGAAAATGTTAAGTGAGCTGAGGTATTCAAGATCCTCATCGGAAAAGTGCAGGTTTTCAACGTATTCTATCGCCTGTTCAAGTCCTGCCATAACGGCATAAACACTATTATTCATAAGCGGACGGAAGAACAAATCAAAAACGGCTACGTTATCCTTCATACCGTGCTTTAAGTACCCGTTCATCATGGTAAGTTGATAAAGGTCTGTCATCATTGTAAGATTACGCATTTTCAGTATCCTCCTTGCAAGTAGAGTCCTCTTTGATTTCTTCGGGCTTTTCGCCCTTTTTATAATACGGAAGCGGTTTTTCGTACTTCCTTATTTTTAAAACGATAAGCGTTACCGTTGCGCCGATAAAAAGCACCAGCGAAAGCATTGCTGAAACGGGAACGGGGCCAAGCATAAGCTGGTCGGTACGTAACCATTCAACAATTCCCCTTTCCAAGCCGTAAAGCGCAAGGTAGGTAAGCGTAAGCTGACCGTAGTATTTCTGCTTGAAAAACAGAACGGTAAGCACTGCAAATATTATAAGGCACCACACCGATTCATAGAAAAACGTTGCCTGATACCAGCCTGCAGGCTCGTAATTCTTGGGTGCATCAAAGTATACCGCATAGGGAAAGAACATCAGCTTTTCGTTGGTAACAAGCGCGCCGTGCGCTTCCTGATTGAAAAAGTTGCCCCATCTGCCGATAGCCTGACCTAACGCAAGGGATGCGGCACACACGTCCATAAGCGAAAGAATGCTTAATTTCTTTATTATTGAATAGATAAAAAGCCCGATAACCGCACCGATTATTCCGCCGTAGATGGCAAGCCCACCGTTGCGGATATCAATGATTTTCGTTATGGTTGCACCGATATTGTTGGGTACAAAATAATCGTCCCACGAAAATGCAACGTAATAACTTCTTGCACCTACTATTGCACCGATAATGCATACGATAAGCATATCGGTGGTAAGGTCGTTCTTGTAGCCACGCTTTTTACATAAGAACGAGGTATTGATATATGCAAGAAGAAAGCCAATGGCAATCATAACACCGTACCAATATACGTCGATGCCGAAAAGGTTTTCTATCATAACCCCCGTTTTAGCTGAAACTTCCATTATAAATACTCCTTTATTCTTGTGCCGTATGATGAGCTTGTGCATACGCACGACCATACGTCAGAAAACAATTGCCGTTTTTCGTAGGCTTCTTCAACGGAATCGAATACGCCGAATACCGCGCTTCCGCTACCCGTCATGGTTGCAAATGAAGCGCCTGCTAAATAAAGCCGTTCAATAAGAATTTTTATATCAGGCGCAATGGATACCGCGCTATCGGTAAGCACGTTGCCACCGTAAAGTTTCATTTTTTCGGTATCCTTACGCAAAAGCGCCTTAAGAAAATTATCGGTGTCGGGCTTTTGCGAAGAGCCTATCTCGTCATAAATACCGTAAACACGCTTTGTGGGTGCGCTTTGTTGGGTGTTCATAACAAGAAGAATGGGTATTACAGGTGCGGAATGTATTTTTTTAAGCTTCTCACCTATTCCGCCTGCACGGTACAGACCCGAACGAAGCATAAAAGGCACGTCTGCCCCCACCTTTAATGCAAGCGCGTTAAGCTTATCGTAATCAAGGGGGTTGCCGTAAAGGGTATTAAGTCCCTTAAAAACTGCCGCCGCATCAGCACTGCCCCCTGCAAGACCTGCGCCCGAGGGGATGCTTTTTTTAATAAAGATTTCACAGCCACCGTTAATACCCGTTTCTTCAAAGAACAGTTCCGCGCTTTTATAGGCGGTGTTTTTTGAATCGGTAGGCATACGGCGGTTGTTTGAAGAAAGGGTTATTCCCTCTTTAGTCTTTTTTACCGTAACCTTGTCGCAAAGGGTGATACGGTGCATAAGCATATCAAGAATGTGATAATTGTTTTCGTCCAGCGAAAGAATATCAAGCGTCCAGTTGATCTTTCCCGGTGCGTAAACAACAACAGAATCCATAAAAAACACTACTCCATTATTGTATTTTAGTTTATTATACTACTTTTATATAAAAAATGCAAAATATATTTATCACTTCATTTGTTTTTCATTTTGCCGTTAAAAAAAGCACACAAAGGTTTGCTACAATATTCGACGAGGTGTTAAAAATGAAGGAAAAGGCTAAAAAAATGTGCAAAAACGGCAAAAGAGGCATATTAAGTGTTTTTCTTGGAAGAACCATGATAATTATTTTCTTGCTTGCAGTGCAGTTTTTTATTTTGTCAATGATAATGCTTTCGGCAAAAAAATACGTGCCGTACCTTTTCGGAAGCGTAACTGCGTTCACATTTGTTATGATGCTTGTGGTAATAAACGGAAAGGCGGATCCTTCAATAAAGCTTTCGTGGTGCTTTTTTATTGGCGTTTTGCCTGTGTTCGGTGCGCTGATGTACACGTTCACGCAGCTTGATATAGGACACCGTATGGAACAAAAGGCAATTGCAAAAAGCATTGAGGAAAGTAAAAAATATAAAGATGCTTCCTTAAATATTGATGAGCTTGGCGGGCTTGAACGCTATCTTGATAACGTGGGTGCATTCCCTGCGTACGCTGATTCGGATGCTGAATATTTTCCTGTGGGCGAAAGCTTTTTGGAAAGCCTTGTTTTATCCCTTGAGCAAGCTGAAAAATTTATTTTTTTAGAATATTTTATAATAAAAGACGGTGCGGTATGGCAACGGATACTTGATATTTTAACTGAAAAGGCAAGGCGGGGTGTGGATATAAGGGTGCTTTACGACGGTACCAACGCGGTAGTAAATCTTCCCTACGGCTACACTAAAAAGCTTGAACGCCTTAACATAAAATGCAAGATGTACGCACCGTTAAGACCGTTCGTTTCAACAAGATATAACAACCGCGACCACCGCAAAATAGCGGTAATCGACGGAAAAAGTGCATACACGGGCGGTATAAATCTTGCCGATGAATACGCAAACGTCACTAATCCCTTGGGGCATTGGAAGGATACTGCGGTAAAAATAACGGGAGAGGCGGTAAAGGGATTTTTAAGAATGTTTCTTGAAATGTGGAATTACAACGAAAAAAACAGGGATTATTCCTTCTTGAATGAATACACCCCTGTTAGTGCGCAGGGTACGGTAATACCCTACGGCGATAACCCCCTTGACGATGAAAGCCTTGCGCGGCAGGTGTATCTGCATCTTATTAACCGTGCCGAAAAATACGTGTATATAATGACGCCGTATCTTATTCTTGATGCGGAAACGGAAAACGCACTGTGCTATGCGGCAAAAAGGGGCGTTGACGTAAGAATTATTCTTCCGGGAAGACCTGACCACAAGTATGCGTACACTCTGGCGATTGAGCATTTTCAGGCGCTTATGGGTGCAGGTGTAAAGATATTTATTTACGTCAAGGGTTTTGTGCACGCCAAGGTGCTTTTATCTGACGGAACCGTTGCCACGGTGGGTACGGTGAATTTTGATTACAGAAGCCTGTATCTTCATTTTGAGTGCGGATGCCTGCTATATAAGGTTAATTGCATTAAGGATATTTGTGCCGATTTTGATAAAACGCTTGATGAATGCCGTATGCTTTCGGCTGCGGATATGAAAAAAAGAGGGGTATTTTCAAAAATATGGGGCAAAATACTTAAATCTGCGGCACCGCTGATGTAAAAAGAAGTTTACAAAAACCGATATTTATCTTATACTTTAGAATGAGTAAATTTTGGAGTGAAGATATGCTTAATAAAATTTTTAAGAAGATATTTGCAATGCTTCTTGTGTTGCTTATTCTTTCGGTTTCTGTTTTTGCATATAGTGATATGGCGACAGGTCAGTCCCTTGACATTACCTGTAAGGGCGCAATTCTTGTTGATCTTAATACCGATACCATTCTTTATAAGCGGTATATGAACAACACTATCCGCCCTGCAAGTATGACCAAGATGATGACCCTTCTTGTTGCGTACGAAAATACGTTAGGTAAGCAGGATCAGCTTATAACGCTTACCAAGGAAATGCTTACCGTGCCTGACGGCTCCTCAAACGCCAACCTTAAGATAGGCGACAAAATAAGCATTTACGATTTGTTTTATGCAATGATGCTGCCCTCGGGTAACGATGCGGCGCGCGCACTTGCGTATGTGGTTTCGGGTAACGAAAAGAACTTTGCGCTTTTAATGACCGAGCGCGCAGGCCAGCTTGGTATGGAAAATTCGTCCTTTAAGAATGCCCACGGCTTTGATGCTGAAGGGCACTATACCACGCCTTATGATCTTTCGCTTCTTGCAAGGGCGCTTTGTAATAACGAAGAACTTGTCAAAATATTTTCAAGCTACAAATATACGCTTACGTTATATTCGGGCGGTGATGAAAACGCACCCGTAAAACAGACGGTTTATAACACCAACGATATGCTTAATCCCAACAAAAGCGTATATATGGATGGCTTTAAGGGTATAAAAACAGGCTATACAAAGCTTGCGGGCAACTGCCTTGCCGGTTATTACGAAAAAGATGGCAGAAGATTGGTTGCCGTGGTTTGCAATTCAGAGCATAATGAGCGTGATTCGGATATGAAAACGCTTATAAAGTACGGACTTAACAGCTTTGATACAATAAATCTTAATGAGCTTTTTGCATCAAAGAAAATCATTGTTGATCTTAATAATGCAGAAGCCTCTGATGAATCCAACGGTCAGCTTGAAATATACCTTCAGCATCCCGAAAAGGCTGAATACATAACCGTTACCAAGACTGAGGGTACAAAAATACGTACCTTTGATGAAAATACGGTTTCCATAAGATATCCCGTGCTTAACGCACCTGTTAAAGCAGGGCAGAACGTAGGCATAGTTGAATATGTGTACGATAATAAGGTGCTCTATTCCTGCACCGCGCTTGCCTCCCGTGCCGTTGATGCGGAAATACAAAGTCCTATGGATCTTGTTTCCCTTGGCATTAAGGGTAAGGTGCGTATTTCGTTTGGCTTCCTTACAAGCAAGTGGTTTTTAATACCCGTTATCGTTATAATTGCGCTTGTTGTGCTTGCGCTTTCGTTCCTGTACTTTAAAAGAAGACAGGCATATAAGATTCGCGCGCGCCAGAAGGGCGGGTTAGACCGCCGCAGAAAGAGAAGCTCCTCGCGCCCCGGCAACAGATTACTTTAAGAGGTTTTTATGGATATTTTATTTTTTGTTACTGCATTTTTTCTTGGATTGGGTCTTAGTATGGATGCGTTTTCCGTGTCCCTTGCAAACGGACTTAACGAAAGTAAAATGAGAGCAAGAAAAATGCACCTTGTTGCAGGCACTTTTGCGTTTTTTCAGGCGCTTATGCCGCTTATCGGCTGGTTTTTAGTGCATACCCTGCTTGAGTATTTTAAGGTTTTTGAAAAATACATTCCGTGGATAGCGCTTATCCTGCTTGCGTTTATCGGTGGCAAAATGCTTTTCGAGGGCTTAAGTGAAAAGGAATGCGGCGAAGAAAAGGGACCCTGTGCCATATGCTTCGGTATGCTTATCGTTCAGGGAATAGCAACAAGCATTGATGCACTTTCCGTTGGCGTTACAATTTCCTCGTACAATCTGTTGCAGGCACTTGTTAATGCAGGCATTATTGCTTTGGTTACCTACGTTGTGTGCTATATTGGCATACACATCGGTAAGCACTTTGGTACAAAGCTTGAAAATAAGGCTTCTATCCTTGGCGGTGTGATACTTATTTTGATAGGTGTTTTCATTTTTGTAAAAGGAGTTTTCTTGAAATAAGAAATCTTGTAAATAGAAAAAGCCCCGACAGAGTGTTTCTGTCGGGGCTGTTTTTTTAGGTGTTTTAGTAGTTTTCTTTTCTAACCTCAAAGAAGCTCTGGGGATGAACGCATACGGGGCATACCTTGGGTGCCTTTTTGCCGATTACAAGGTGACCGCAGTTACGGCATTCCCACATTGTTTCCTCAGCCTTTTCGAAAACTTCCTGCATTTCAACGTTATTTAAAAGCTTAAGATATCTTTCTTCGTGTGCCTTTTCTATTGCAGCAACAAGCTTGAATTTTGCAGCGATAGCTGTAAAGCCTTCTTCTTCAGCTTCCTTTGCAAAGGTTGCGTACATATCTGTCCACTCGTAGTTCTCGCCTTCTGCGGCAGCCTTAAGGTTTGCTGCTGTATCGCCAAGCTCGCCTAATTCCTTGAACCACATTTTTGCGTGTTCCTTTTCGTTATCAGCAGTCTGCTGGAAGATAGCGGCTATCTGCTCATAGCCTTCCTTCTTTGCAACGCTTGCAAAGTATGTGTATTTGTTGCGTGCCTGTGATTCGCCTGCGAAAGCGGCCATAAGATTTGCTTCTGTTTTTGTTCCCTTCAATGTTGACATAGTTTTTATTCCTCCTAAAAAAATTATTGTTAAATTTATCAGGTTTTATACCTGTTTTTTAATTATTTTGCTGGCATTTTTTACATATACAATGAAGATTTATGCCAAATGACGTTACTTTTATTCCATATTCTTTTTGAAGATCCTCAACAATACCGTGCACCTCAACGTCAAATATCTTGCCGCATTTGTCGCATATAGCGTGGTAATGCTCGGTGGTGTTATGGTCAAAACGGTCAGCCTCACCTGCAATGGCAACCCTGCGAACGTATCCGTTTTCCGCAAGATAGTTAAGGCTGTTGTATACCGTTGCCAGCGATACGCTGTGCTTTTGCCTTACAAGGTCGTAAATCTCCATCGCGTTAGGGTGACAGCACGCCTCCTTTACCGCGTCAAGTATAAGCCGTCTTTGTTGTGTCATTACCTCACCTCGATTTTTAGAATTAGAATTGTTCTAATTACAAAAATATTATAGCAAAGGCGAAATGGGTTGTCAATACTTTTTTTTGAAATTTTTTAAATTTTTTTGCAAAAAAGCCGAAGCGCAATGCTCCGGCATAAGAATTATGAATTAAAATTATAAGCTGTTTGATAAAAATGCCTGTAATCTCTCGGTTTTCGGGTGATCAAAAATTTCTTCGGGTGTGCCTTCCTCAACAATATAGCCGTCAGCCATAAAGATAACGCGGTCGGAAACCTCGCGGGCAAACTGCATTTCGTGGGTAACCACCACCATGGTGGAATCGTGACCCTTAAGTGAACGGATAACACGCAAAACCTCGCCTGTTAATTCGGGGTCAAGGGCGCTTGTGGGTTCGTCAAAGCAAAGGATGTCCGGCTCAAGTGCAAGCGCGCGAGCAATTGCAACACGCTGCTGTTGACCGCCCGAAAGGGTGCAGGGGTAAGCATCAATCTTTTCCGAAAGACCTACGCGGTTAATAAGTGAGCGAGCTTTTTCGTTAATTTCCTCGTGTGTACCTCTTTTTAAAAGCGTAGGTGCAAGGGTAACGTTTTTAAGCACGGTGTATTGGGGGAAAAGGTTGAACTGCTGAAAAACAAGTCCGAAATGAAGCCTGTTTTCACGAAGCTGATTATCAGTAAGCTTTTTTCTGTTTTCACCGTCGTACACCAGCTGGTCGCCAATGGAGATAGTGCCCATTTCAGCCATTTCAAGAAAGTTAAGGCAACGTAAAAGAGTGGTCTTTCCCGAACCGGAGGAACCGATAATGGTAAGCACCTCTCCCCTATTAAGCGAAAAGCTGATTTCCTTTAACACTTCGTTTTTGCCGAAGCTTTTAGAAAGGCCTTCTACGTTAAGAAATCCCATATAAAACCCTCCCTTTAGTTAAAGTAGCTAAGCTTTTTCTCAAGACGTGAGAAAAGAATAGTAAGCAAGCCGTTGAACAAAAGATAATAAATACCTGTAAAGAACAGGGGCCATACAAGACCTGAAAGACCGCCTGCACCGCCCTTTAAGAAGGAGTTTCCTGCCCAGATAAGCTCACAGTAGGAAATGGTTCTTGCAAGTGACGTGTCCTTAACAAGTGTAATAATTTCGTTTGACATGGGGGGGATAATGCGCTTTACCATTTGTAAAAGCGTTACCTTAAAGAAAATCTGCGTTTTTGTAAGGCCAAGAACTTGACCTGCTTCACGCTGACCTATCGGCACGCCCTGTATACCGCCCCTGTAAATTTCTGAAAAATAACAGGCGTAGTTAAGAATAAACGCAACCGATGCCGCCGCAAAACGAAAATTTTCGCCAAAGTACGTCCACGGGTTTGATGAAAAAATCTGTCCCGGAACATAAAAAAGAATAAAAAGCTGAAGCATCAGCGGTGTGCCACGCACAACCCACACGATCGTTTTAACAAGGTAGCTTAAGGGCTTAAACTTGCTCATTGAGCCGAATGAAATAATAAGGCCCAACGGAAGCGCACCTATAAGTGTAACTGCAAACAGACTTAACGATGCTAAAAAGCCTTCGTTAAGCGCTTGTATAACTATCCAGAATTCGCTCATAAAAATCCTTTTAAACAACATTAAGCAGAAAGCACGGGCGCTTTCTGCTTAACGGTAATATTTTCGCTTTAAATAAAATTACTTCTGCTCGATAAGTGCAACCTGAATGCCGTACTTTTCTGCTGTGGTTTTCATTGAACCGTCAGCATATGCCTTCTTAAAGAACTTGTTAAGCTCTTCTGCAAGGTTTGAACCCTTTCTGAAGCCAACGCCGTATTCTTCGTTGTTAAGACCAACTGTATAGGTAAGCTCACTGAAGCCTGTGCCTTCGCCAACCATTGCAGCTGCCATAAGTGAGTCGATAACAGCGGCATCAGCAGTACCTGACTTAACTTCGGTAAGTGCGGTTGCCTGATCCTGAACTTCAACAACTGTTGCGCCAAGAGCTTTTGCCTGCTCAGCACCTGCTGAACCTGCTTCAACAGCAAACTTAAGGTTCTTTACACTGTCAACTGTCTGATACTGATCAGCAACGTCCTTCTTAACGATAACGATCTGCTGGTTGTTGCAGTATGCGTTTGATGTTGCCATTGCGCTCTTAACAGCATCGGTAAGTGTCATACCGTTCCAAACAACGTCGATGGTCTTGCCGTCAAGCTCCATAACCTTTGAATCCCAGTCAATGATCTGGAATTTAACCTCTACGCCAAGCTCCTTTGCAAAAGCTTTAGCCATATCAGCATCAAAGCCGATCCAGTTGCCGTTTTCATCTTTGTAATCCATGGGTGCAAAATCTGTGATACCAACAACAAGCGTGCCCTTTTCCTTTACGTAATCAAGGTCTGTCTTTGTTGCATCTTGCTTGCCGCAACCTGCGAAGCAAGCAAATACCATAACGATGGCAAGCATAAGAACTAAGAACTTTTTCATAATAAATCTCCTCCAATTTTTATCACTTTATCGTGCTAAAGCGATGATGGTGTGTTTATAATAACCTATTACGGAGGCTTTGTCAACACTTTTTTTGAAAAAGTGGGGTGTTTTTTTATTTTCAAAACTGCGCGCATATGATATAATTAAAAATAATGAATAAAAAGAAGGGGGGAGGCTATATGAGTGCTTGTGAAATTCTTGCGCCTGCAGGTGCGCTTGAACAGCTTGAAGCGGCGGTTAAAGCAGGTGCAGATGCGGTGTATCTTGGTTACGGAAGCTTTAACGCAAGGCGCAATGCAAAAAACTTTACCTTTGATGAATTAAAAAGCGCGGTGGAATATTGCCACGCACGTAACGTAAGTGTTCACGCGGCGGTAAACACTCTTGCAAGTGACAGTGAGCTTCCTCTTGTATATAACACCCTTAAGGAGCTTGCGCTTGTAAACGTTGACGCAGTAATAGTGCAGGACATTGGAATTGCAAAAATTATAAAGGAAAGTTTTCCGTCACTTGTAATGCACGCATCCACGCAAATGACGGTGCATAACGCTTCGGGCGCAAGGCTTTTAGAAGAGCTTGGCTTTAAAAGAGTGGTGCTTTCGAGAGAGCTTTCCCTTGATGAAATTAAAAAAATCACCGCAGAAACGTCACTTGAAACCGAGGTGTTCATTCACGGCGCCCTTTGTATGTGCATTTCGGGTGGATGTTATCTTTCGTCGGTGCTTGGGCAAAGAAGCGGCAACCGCGGTCTTTGCGCGCAACCCTGCCGCCTTGATTTTAAGGTTGACGGGCGTGGGTATGCGCTTTCGTTAAAGGATATGTGCCATATCGAATATCTGGACAAGCTTATTGATGCAGGCGTTACGTCGTTTAAAATAGAGGGCAGAATGAAACGCCCCGAATACGTGTACGGCGCAGTGCGCGCGGTGCGCGATAAGCTTGAAAACAGAAAGCCTGATATTGAAGGACTTAAAAAGTTGTTCTCCCGTTCAGGCTTCACCGATGGGTATATGACGGGCAAAAGAACCCTTGATATGTTCGGTGTGCGCACAAAAGAGGACGTAATGAATTTAAGCGAAGCGCTTTCCGATTTTAAAATGGAAGAAAATAAGCGCGTTTCCTTAAATATATGGGCAAAAATAAATGCCGAGGGCATAAAAATCACCGCATTTGACGGCAAAAATACCGTTACCGTTTCAGGCGAAGCACCTGAAAGGTCGGTGAACCGTCCTACCGAAAAGGCTGACGTGATAAAGCAGCTTTCCAAGGTGGGCGGTACCGAATATTATATAGAAAGCCTTGAGGTAACCCTTGAGGATGGCTTATTCGTGCCGGTAAGCACCCTTAATTCATTAAGACGCGATGCGTTAGGTCAGCTTACTCAAGCTCGCATAAAAAGAGATACACCCCAAATTATGCCGATAAAAGCAGAGGATACTGACAATACGTTTAACGAGGAATCACTTATCCGCGTAATGAAAAAGGAGCAGTTAAGCTATCTTGAAAAGGCAAACGTTATAATTCCCCTTGAGGAAATCGACGGTGAAATGCTTGAAAAGCACAACGTTATAGGTGAGCTTCCTTCGCTTATCTTCCCCTTTGACGAGGCAAAAACGGTGGCACTGATAAAGGAAAAGCAGGTGCTTGGATTAAAAAAGCTGTACGTTGACAATTTAGGTGCGCTTCAGCTTGCGCGTGAAAGCGGTCTTGAATTTATTGCAGGCTGGGGACTTAATATTCTTAATTCCCAAAGCGCGTACGTTGTAAAAAAGCTTGGCGCAAAAATGCTTATAGCCTCGTTTGAAAGCAGTATAAAGAATATTGCCCGACTTAAGCGCCATATTCCCGTGGGTGTGCTTTCCTACGGCTACCTGCCGCTTATGCGTATGCGTGCCTGTCCCCTTCAAAAAAAGGAAGGTTGTAAGGGGTGCACGGGTATAGGCAAAATGACGGACAGAATGAACGTTGAATTTACCCTTCTTTGCAACAAAAAAAGATATACTACCATGCTTAATTCGTTGCCGCTTTATTCGGGCGACAGGGATACGGGCGGAGATTTTAATTTGTTGTATTTTAATCTTGAAACGCCTGAAAGGGTAAGTGAAATATATAATAATTTCGGTTCAGCACCGTGGTTTGAACGCACTAACGGACTGTACCTTAAGACTTTGAAATAGGAGAATTGATATGGTTGAACTTCTTGCCCCTGCGGGAGATATGGAATGCCTTAAAACTGCGTTTAAGTTTGGCGCGGATGCGGTGTATATCGGCGGTCCGTTTATGCAGTTAAGGTCAAAGGTGACGGGTTTTTCGTTAGAAAACATCGGCGAAGCGGCAGATTATGCCCATTCGTTAAATAAAAAGCTGTACGTTACGGTAAATTCTTTTGCAAAGGACAGCGAATTTAAGGATATAGTTGAGTACGGAAGAAAGCTTAAGGCACTTAACGTTGATGCGGTAATAGTTTCCGACCTTGGTGTTATCAGCGCTTTAAGAGAAGCCGTGCCCGAGCTTGAAATTCACGTTTCCACGCAGGCGAACTGTCAGAATGCCTTCGCCGCAAAGGTGTATCACCAGATGGGTGTAAAAAGAATAGTTCTTGCAAGGGAAATGACTCTTGATGAAATCAGGGAATTTGCAAAAATAATTCCCAAGGACCTTGAAATTGAAGCCTTCGTTCACGGTGCTATGTGTATGTCCTATTCGGGAAGATGTTTTATAAGCACCTATCTTACCTCAAGAAGCGGCAACCGTGGCGAATGCACACAACCGTGCCGTTGGCGCTATCACCTTGTTGAGCAGACACGCCCCAACGAGTTCTTCCCCGTTGAAGAAAGCGAAAAGGGTACCACGCTTCTTTCTTCAAGGGATATGAAGTGCATTGATTTTCTTGATCAGCTCACGGATGCAGGCGTTGTTTCATTTAAAATAGAGGGTAGAATGAAATCGCCCTACTACGTTGCCACGGTCGTGAACGCGTACCGCCACGCAATAGACGGCACCGCCCCGCTGGACGTGTTATCCACCGAGCTTGATGCGGTAAGCCACCGCCCCTATTCAAGCGGCTTTTACTTTGGTGAGCTTGAACGTTATATGCCCGACGACGATATGGCGTACAAGCAGGAAAAGGTGTTTGCGGCAATCGTTAAAAAGTGCGAAAACGGAATCCTTACCGTTGAACAGCGCAATCACTTTAAGGAAGGCGACGTTTTTGAAATAATTTCGCCCCACAGCATCGGTCTTTCCTTCACGGTTGAAAATATGTACAATTCCTTGGGTGAAAAGGTTGAAAAAGCGCCGCACCCCCAGGAAACAATCACAATAAACTGTCCGTATCAGCTTTCTGAGGGCGACATTTTAAGGAAAAGGTAAATAAATATAAGGCGTACCTGATTTATTTCAGGTACGCCTTTTGTTCAGACTAATCGTTTACGGTTGTTCTTGGTATTCCCGCATCACTGCGCTTTTTGTTTTGTTGTTATTTTTGTGATTTAATAAAGGCTATCATTTCGGGAAGCGCCTGTTCCATTTCCTCAACAAGCCTTAATTGAGTGCGGCATCTGTCAAGGTTGTGATTTTCTCTGTGTATTTTAAAGTAGGTGTCACCGTTAAGATGGTCGGTCAAGAAGCGCATTCCGCATTCGAAGGTCATCATAATTGCGCCGTAGGGAAGCGAAAGAAGCTCTTCCTCCGTTAGTCCGCCGCCGCAGCCTTCGATAAATCCCTTTGCGAAAGCCTTATAAAGTTCAATATCAAAATGTACCTTTGAAAGATCCTGTTCATCCTCTGCGGCAGTTGAAGCACCGAAACGGATAGCATCACCAAAGTCGTTTGCCGCATAACCGGGCATTACGGTGTCAAGGTCAACAACGCAGAGAGGCTCTCTTGTATTAGCGTCAAACAAAATATTGTTAAGCTTGGTATCGTTATGTGTAACGCGAAGGGGCAGGCGTAAATACATATCCCAAATGCCCTTGATTTCGTCATAGCGGCTCAAATAACCGTCAATTTCTGCCTTTGAAGCATCTTTTTTACCGGAAACGTTGTTTTCGATTGCTTCTTTAAACGCATCGAAGCGCTTAATAGTGTGGTGGAAGCCGGGTATGGTTTCAATAAGCTGTGAAGCATCAAAGGAGGAGAGCTTTCTCTGGAAAATACCGAATGCTTTACCGCAGTTGAAAAGGTCTTCCTTACATTCGGCGGCATCAAGGCTTAACGAATCTGTTACAAAAATGTACACCCTGTACACCTCGCCTTCAGGCGTAACGTAGTAGCTTTTTCCGTCAATGGCAGGCATAACGCCCATAGCTTCCCTTAAAATATCACCGCCTGCGGCATAAATCTGCTTTTGTAAAAATGAGGTTACAAGCATTACGTTGTTCATTAAACCCTTGTAATCCTTGAAAATATCGATATTTACCTTTTGCAGAAGGAATTTATCATTTATGCGGAAGGTATCGTTAATGTGACCGTTGCCCCAAGGGGTAAGGGTTATATTTTTATCAAAGCCGAAATTTAAAAGAATGTCCTTGAATTTTTCCATAATAGCTCCTTAAAACTCTTTTGTGGATTGTATTATAGCAGATTGTTTTTAATATTTCAATAGGGTAATAAAAAATTTTTCGTTTTTGCGGATTTTATTTGAAAAAATGCCCTTAACTTATTGGAATTTTTACGTATATGTGATATAATATAAAAAGTAAATTAAAATAGGAGTATTATATGCATATAAATTGGTACCCCGGTCATATGGCGGCTGCAAAGCGAATGATGGAAGAAAATATGAAGCTTATCGACGTGGTGATTGAGCTTCGCGATGCACGCATACCGTATTCAAGCGGAAATCCGGATATAGAAAAATTCAATAAGCCCCGCCTTGTGCTTCTTAATAAGGCTGACCTTGCCGATCCTAACAAAACAAAGCTGTGGCTTAAGTGGTTTGAGGAAAAAGGTATACCTGCCTTAAGCGTTACTGCGCGTAACAGACAAAGCGAGGTTGTTTCGTTTGTTAATAAAATCTGCAGTGAAAAGATAGCATACTTCAGGGAAAAGGGTGTTCAAAGAAACCTGCGCGCACTTGTGGCGGGCATTCCCAATGCGGGTAAATCAACGCTGATAAATTCGCTTTCGGGAAGTCAGAAGGCTAAAACAGGCGATAAGCCGGGCGTTACCCGCGGTAAGCAATGGGTTAAAACGGGCGCGGTGGATTTGCTTGATTCACCCGGTCTTTTATGGCCAAGGCTTGAGGATCAGACCTCGGCAAAATATCTTGCCTTTACGGGCACGCTGAACGATGAGATACTTGACCGTGAGGAGCTTGCGCTTGAATTGATCAAAGCGTTAAGGGAAAAATATCCTACGGCGCTTAATGAAAGATACAAGATTGAAACAGGCGAGGAAGCTATTGACGATTACGAAAGCATTTGCAAAAAGCGCGGCTTTATAATGAAAAACCGTGAATACGATTATTCCCGTTGCGCAGGCGTACTGCTTGATGAGTTCCGCGGCGGAATGCTTGGAAGAATAACTCTGGAGGTGCCCGATGACCTTGGAAATTGAAAATTCCTTGCTTTTAAAGGGATATAAAATAATCGGCGGAATCGACGAGGCAGGCAGGGGACCGCTTGCAGGGCCTGTTTCTGCGGCTTGCGTGGTGCTTGATATTAATAATATTCCCGAGGGCATAAACGATTCGAAAAAACTTTCGGAAAAAAAGAGAGAAGCGCTTTACGACAAGATAATGGAAACCTGCAAGGTTTCGGTGCAGCTTGTGGATAACAATATTATCGATGAGATAAATATCCGTCAGGCGACCATTCTTGCAATGAAAAGGGCGGCTGAGGGACTTGAAATAACACCCGACTTTTTGCTTATTGACGGTAATTTTACCATAGGCGCAATAGAAAACGAGCAATTTGTTATCGGCGGCGATGCAAAAAGCCTTTCTATTGGCGCGGCAAGCATAATTGCCAAGGTCACAAGGGACAGGCTGATGCTTGAGATAGATAAGGAATACCCCATGTACAACTTCAAAAAGCACAAGGGCTACGGCACCAAGGAACATATAGAGGCAATAAAAAAATATGGTCCGTGTCCCTATCATAGAAAAAGCTTTTTGACTAAAATACTGTGAGTACCCGTGAAACAGGAAATGCAGGCGAAAAAATGGCTTGCACGTTCCTTAAAAAGCAAGGCTATAAGATTATTGAAACCAATTATCATGCTTCAAGGCTTGCCGAGGCGGATATAGTGGCAAAGCACAAGGACTTTTTAGTGTTTGTTGAGGTAAAACTGCGTAACGGCACCCGTCACGGAATGGGCAGGGAAGCGGTAAACCTTAAAAAGCAGGAGCATATACGTTATGCCGCAAGCCATTATTTGTGCTTTAAGGTAAAAAAGGAAGTTCCCGTAAGGTTTGACGTAGTGGAAATTACTTTTATGGGTGATGAACCCCAAATAGAGCTTATACAAAACGCATTCTAAAAGGAGAATACAATGAAAAAACGGCTTTTGATCGTACTATTGCTGATAGTTGTGCTGTTGTTCAGCGCATGCAGCAGTAAGAAAAGCGGTGAGCTTATTGAAAACGGCTCATTTGAAAGCGAAACGGGTACCGCGGTATCCGAATGGGCGCTTGAAAGATATGACGTTGCGCCACCTGTTCAATATTATCAGGCGGTAGAGGATACAACTGCACCTGACGGAAGCAACGTAATAAAAATAGAAAGTCCCGAATATAACGATGCACGCTTTGTGCAGACCGTTAAGGTTGAGCCTAATACTATCTATCGCCTTTCCGCATGGGTAAAGACGGGGGATATTGAAAAGCGCAGTGCAGAATCGGGTGCTAACATCTGTTTTATTCAAACCCATTGTAAAAGCGATTTCATATTAAGCGATACCGATTGGCAGGAGGTAGTCATATACGGAAAGACCGATTCAAAGACCAAACAGGTTACGGTAGGTCTTCGACTTGGCTATTACAGCGCTGATGCAAGGGGTGTTGCGTACTTTGATAATGTTTCGCTTACACGTGTTGACAGCGTGCCTGACGGCGAATACGCAATGAGTATGGCGACCTTTGAATTTTCTTCGTCCTCTGAAAGCGGCGGAGATACCAATAAAAAGACAAGCGCAGATATTCAGGCAAAAACGGTAATTATAGGCTTTATACTGTTCCTTTTGTTTGCGTTATTCTTGCTTTGGGCATATAAGGGCTTGAATTTTAAGCTTCGCGATGCATATATTCTTATTGGAATAGCGCTTCTTGTAAGGCTTGTGGCTTCAAGCATGTACACCGGCTTCAAGGTTGATATAAACTGCTTTGCGTTATGGGGAAAAAGAATGGAAGCAGAAGGTCTTGCAGGGTTCTATCTTGCAGATTCAAACAAATTCTTCTGCGATTATCCGCCTCTTTACATGATAGTGTGCGGAATACTTTCTTCCATTGCAACACCGCTTAACCTTAATCTTCAGGCGGATGCAGGTCTTGTGCTTCTGAAGCTTCCTGCTGTATTGTGCGATATAATCTCGGCAATACTGATAATGCACATTGCTAAAAAGCACGTTGGCGAAAAAATGGCGGCGGTGCTTGGCATAGGCTATGCATTCCTTCCCACTGCAATACTGAACTCGGCTATCTGGGGTCAGGTGGATTCGGTGCTTGTACTGTTCCTGCTTCTTACCTTCTGGCTTATTGATGAAGATAAGTTCGGTATTTCAATTCTTATATTCACTATTGGCTTACTGTTTAAGCCGCAGGCAATACTTGCAGGCCCCGTTATGCTTCTTGGGGCGGCGCGTGAATTTTACGTTATATTTAAGTCTTTTAAAAATAATGATAACAGTGACGGCTTAAAGAGGCTTGCTTACGGCTTTGGCTTTCTGATTGCGTCGGTACTGTTGTTCGTAATACTTTCGGTAGTAATGCGTAACGATCAGTCTGAATTCTGGCTTGTGGAAAAATACCTCACAACGCTTGGCTCATACGATTACGCAACCCTTTCCTCATTCGGTCTTATGGGCTTGCTTGGGGGACAGTGGGTACCCTCGCAAACGGTGGCAATCTTTGGCTTGAGCTATGCAACCATCGGAACGGCACTTCTTGTTTCCGTAATTGTGCTTACCGTAGCGATGTTCCTTTTCAGAATAATTAAAAAGGAAACTATGGAGCCTAAGTGGTTCTGGCTTTTAGGTGCGTTTATGCTTGCAGGTGCGGTAACGGTATCAACCCGTACCCACGAAAGATATATGTTCCCCGTTATTATGATGCTTGTTATGGCATACGTTCGGTTTAAGGATATACGTCTTTTGTTCATTTCACTTGGATATGCGCTTCTTAACTATATAAATACTGCGTGCCTGTTGTTCCTTTACGAAGGCATCGGTGTATATTTCACCAATGAAGATGCGGTATTTATAATGGGCTCGCTTATTACCGTGCTTTTGTTTATATTCCAAGGCTACGTTACCGTAAGGCTTGTGCTTAATGAAAGCAGTGCAACCACCACACAGAAAATTGCCTTAAAACAGAAGAATAAGGCGGCAAGCTATAATACGGGCGCTTCTGCTCACGGCACCATTAAAAACGAGGCGTTAAGAAAGCTTTTTGAAAGAAGAGGTCACAAATTACCCAAGGTAAGAAGAATTGATATTATTATCTGCCTTGCAATAACAGTAATATATACGGCAATTGCGTTCACCGGTCTTGGTGATACCGTTTCCCCCGAAACGTATTGGTACACCGCAAAATCAAAGCCGTATATGATTGCTGATCTTGGCGAGGTAAAAGAGGGCGACAGTATCGGCTATAAGGCAAACGGCGGAACGTTTAACCTGTACACTTCGGTGGATGGCGAGGATTATGCCCTTTATGAAACCGTCAAGGTACAGGCAAACGAGTGGAAAAAGCTTGAAAAGCCGTTTAACGCAAGATATATAAAGGTTGAAGCCACCACTTCAATCCGCCTTGAAGAACTTGTGTTCTTTAACGGGGATGAGTCCCTTGAGGTTGCTTCAACGTATCAGAACGTAGTGCCCACCGATAACGGCAAATCGGTGCCTGAGCATCTTTTTGATGCACAGGATTCCTTTGGTAAGACTGTTTCTGATATAACCACCTTCCTTGAAACAGACGGCAGCTTTATTGTTACCCTTGAAAAGCCGATCGACGTTTTAGAAACCCACATTTACTTTGGCGGTGACGGCGAAATAACTGCGGCAATGGAATCATCTGTGTTAGGTGAGCTTGCGCAGGAGGAACCGTGGAATGACGTTGTTTCATTCTATTCCTACGATGGCGGCTGGTCAACGGCACAGCCTATACTGGATATGGGTGACGTTCCTAAAACCGACAAGCTTTTAATTAAAACCGCATACAAGTGCTCGCTTGGCGAAATCGTATTCCTTGAAAATAAAGAGCCTGTCAAGGTTGTTTCGGTAACCGACAGTGAGGGTAATATCCTTGCGCTTAACGAATATTTTGACGAAGCAGAAACAGCAAAGGATCAGGTGCTTGGCATTTCGGGCAACAAGTGGATAATCAATACCGTTTCCGATTACGTTATGGCGGATTTCGGTGAGGTTAAGAATATTGACCGCGGCTACTATATAACAAGCATTTGTGCAGGTAACTTCAACGTATATTTCTCCGAAGACGGCACAAATTGGGAAAGTAACGGCGCAACAACCCTGGAAAAGAGCCAGCTTTACTATTGGCACAGTATTTCGCCTGCGCTTGATAAGGCAAGATACGTGCTTGTTACTGCTGACAGTCAGTTCCTTGAGCTTCTTGAAATGGGCTTCTTTGAAACCAAGGATGCGCAGACAACCATTCCCATTAAGGAAATATTTACACCGCAGGCAAGTGAAAACGGCGGTGAAAAGCTGTTTGACGAGCAGACACTTGTTCCGTACGAGGGCGCAACGTACCTTAACAGTATGTACTTTGACGAAATTTATCACGCACGTACAGGTCTTGAATCCTCAAGGGGACTTTCTATTTATGAATGGACTCATCCTCCGCTGGGTAAGGATATGATTTCGTGGTGCATCTCGCTTATGGGTATGAATCCGTTTGCATGGCGCTTTGCAGGTACGCTTGCAGGTGTGATTATGGTTCCTGCAATGTATTTCCTTGGTCTGTTTATGTTTAAAAAGACCTCGTGGGCAACCCTTGCAAGCCTTCTTATCGCGTTTGACGGTATGCATTTTGTGCAGACACGAATTGCCACTATCGACTCATTTGGCGTACTGTTTATAATACTGATGTTCCTGTTTATGTATTGGTATTATAGCTTAAGCTTCTACGATGTGCCGCTATGGAAAACCTTTGTGCCCTTAGGCTTGTGCGGTCTTTCGTTCGGTCTTGGCGCGGCAAGTAAGTGGATATGCCTGTACGCGGGTGCAGGGCTTGCGGTAATATTCTTTATAACCCTGTTCCGCAGATGGCGCGAATACGTGCTTGCGTGCAAGAACGTTGATAAGGTGCGCGGTGTAGAGCAAGCGTATCTTAAGTATATAAAGGATACGTTCATATTAAAGACGTGCTATACAATTTTGTTCTGCATACTTGTGTTTATTATTATTCCGCTTATCATATACTGCCTGTCCTATTATCCCTACTGGAACGCAATAGGCGAAACAAGACCGTGGTATGAGATAATACTTGATAACCAGAAGGATATGTTCAATTATCACTCAAAGCTTGAGGCTACTCACCCGTATATGAGTGATTGGTACACTTGGCCTGTAATGGAAACGCCTATGTTCTACTATGCAGGTCAAAGCACAAAGACTACGATTTCGGCAATATATGCATTCGGTAATCCTATCGTGTGGTATGCAGGTCTTGGCGCTACCTTGTGGGGAATTGTAATTCTTATAAAGAGATGCTTTGGCGACAAGGTTGCAGTATACACGCACGTACGTCAGCAAAAAGGCTTCCTTGCTTTGTTTAACGCAGGTGACGAGGATGCTTACGACGTAAGCGAACGTGATACGCGCACTATAATATTCCTGCTTTTAGGCGTTGCCTGCAACATTCTTCCTTGGGTGGGGATAAGCAGATGCGTATTCATTTACCACTATTTTGCAACAGTTCCGTTCATTATACTGTTTACCGTATATATTTTAAGGAATTTAAGCAGAAAATATCTTAAAACAGGTGCTTTTGTTGCAATTGTGCTTGCCGCACTTGTAATCGTTGCGTTTATAGCTTATAAGCCGCTTTGGACGGGAACAAGCATTTCAAAGCAGTTTGTAGGTGATTACTTAAGATGGATGACGTCTTGGTTCGCATATTATTTTTAAGTAAGGAAGTTTTATGAAAAGAATTCTGTTAATCGATTCGAACAGCTTAATAAACCGTGCGTTTTATGCATTGCCCATACTTTCCACAGACGAAGGCGTGTACACTAACGCAGTTTACGGCTTTCTTAAAATGTTTTATAAGGCGGTGGAGGAGTATTCGCCCGATTGCATCGTGTGTGCCTTCGACGTGAAGCACCCCACCTTCCGCCACGAGCGTTACAGCGAATACAAGGCAGGCAGAAAGCCTATGCCAGAGGAACTTCGTTCACAGATACCGCTTTTAAAGCAGGTGCTTCAAAGCCTTGGTGTGTTCACCTTTGAAATAAAGGGCTTTGAGGCGGATGATATTATCGGTACCTATGCACGCTTGGCGGAGGAAGAGGACTACGAAGCCGCTATTCTTACCGGCGACAGAGATTCGTTTCAGCTTATTTCAAATAACGTTTCCGTATGGTTTACAAAAAAGGGAATTTCTGAATTAGAGGTGCTTACACCACTTAACTTAAAGGATTTTTACGGTGTTATGCCCCAGCAGGTATGCGACCTTAAGGCGCTCATGGGTGATAGCTCGGATAACATTCCCGGCATTCAGGGCGTGGGCGAAAAGACTGCGCTTTCGCTTATTGAAAAATACGGTACGCTTGAGGGCATCTATGAGGATGCCGAAAATATTAAGGGCAAGCTCGGTGAAAGAATACGTGATGGCAAAAACGATGCCTTTGAAAGCAGATTTTTAGCCACCATCTGCCGTCAGGTGCCCGTTACCCCCGTTTCACAGACGGTGTACGCACCGCCAAGTGACGAGGTTCACAGAGAGATTTTTACCAAGTATCAGTTTAAGTCGCTTCTTGAAAAATACGGCGGCAAGGAAGAAAAATTTGATGCTGCAGTAAAGGATTTTGATGAATTCGCTTTTAAGGGTGATACCCTTGCGGTGTATATGGGCGCAAACGAGATATTCGTTGCAACCGACGAAAAGGAAGAATACCGTATTTCGCTTACAGTTGATTTGCTTTCCGTGGGTATGGATATTGAAGACGTTAAAATTGCCCTTGCACCCTACCTTGAAAACGAAGGCATCAAAAAAATATTTTACGATTCAAAGCAGGCAATGCACGTGTTTAACTGCATAAACAACGTTTACGGTGACGTTATGCTTGCAGAATATCTTCTTGAAGCAGGCGGTGAGGAGATAAGCGAGGATAAAATATTTGAGCGTTATTCGGCAAACAAAGGCGCCGCCGCACTGTGCTATATTTTTAATAAGCAGGAAAAGGCGTTAGCTAAAAAGGAACTTATCTCGCTTTATAAGGAAATGGAACTTCCCCTTGCGCGCGTGCTTTTTGATATGGAAAAGACAGGCTTTTACGTTGACGGTGAAGCACTTAAGTTGCTTGGAAGCGAACTTTCGTTAAAGATAAACGAGCTTCAAAAGCAAATACACTTCCTTGCGGGCAAGGAATTTAATATAAACAGTCCCGTTCAGCTTGGCGAGGTGCTGTTTAACGATTTGGGCTTACCGCCCGTAAAAAAGACCAAGCGCGGATATTCCACCGATAACGACGTGCTTGAAAGCCTTGAACACCCGATTATTGCACCCATAATGGAATACCGTCAGCTTCAGAAACTTAAAAGTACCTATATTGACGGAATGTTCCAGCTTGTTTCGCAAAAGGACGGCCGCATACATTCTACCTTCAAGCAGGCGGTAACCGCCACGGGCAGAATTTCAAGCACCGAGCCCAATTTGCAGAACATTCCCGTGCGCTATGAGGCGGGCAGGGCAATAAGAAAGGCGTTTTTAGCAGAAAAGGCTGATCATGTGCTTGTTAATGCCGACTATTCGCAGATAGAATTAAGAATACTTGCGCATCTTTCAGGTGACGAAACGCTGATAAATTCGTTTAATAATAGCGAGGATATTCACGCGCGTACTGCCGCCGAGGTGCTTAATAAAGATATTTCGCTTGTAACAAGTGCCGAGCGTTCGCAAGCAAAGGCGGTCAACTTCGGCATTGTGTACGGAATAAGTGATTTCGGGTTAAGTAAAAGCATAGGCACCACTAAAAAGGAAGCCGCGCAGTTTATGGAAACCTATTTTGAAAGATATCCCAAGGTTGAAAAATACTTAAAGGAAAGCGTAAATCAGGCTAAAAAATGCGGCTACGCACGTACCGTTATGGGCAGGCGCAGGGAAATTCCCGAATTAAGAGCGCAAAACTATAACGTGCGCTCGTTTGGTGAGCGTGTTGCAATGAATGCACCCATTCAAGGCAGTGCTGCAGATATAATCAAGCTTGCAATGCTTAAAGTAAGTGAGGCGCTTAAGGAAAAGGCGTATCTTGGCAAGCTTATTCTTCAGGTGCATGATGAGCTTATAATTGAAGCACCTATTGCCCACAAGGATGAGTGCGAAAAAATGCTTAAGGAAATTATGGAAAGCGTGTATTCGCTTTCGGTACCGCTTACTGCCGATACCAATACGGGAAGGACATGGTTTGAACTGAAATGATTTTAGGTCTTACAGGGGGTATTGCTTCGGGTAAAAGCACCGTAAGTAACTACCTTAAATCAAAAAACATTCCTATCGTTGATTGTGATGCCATCGGGCACAAGGTTTTAAACAAGGGCTCGGAGGGCGCAAAACAGATAGAAAAAGCCTTTGGAAAAAAGTTTTTTAAGGAAGGCAGGCTTGACAGACAGCTTCTTGCCACCTATTGCTTTGAAAACGAGGAGAGAACTGCACTTTTAAATTCCATAGTGCATCCCCTGATTTTCGCGGAAATGGAAGCTCAGCTTGAAAGCCACAAGTATAAACCCATTGTTGTGCTTGATGCGCCCCTTCTTATTGAAGCAGGGCTTCACAAGCGGTGCGACAAGGTGCTTCTTGTAATATGCGCAGAGGAAACACGTATTTTAAGGGGAATAAAAAGGTCAAACCTTTCCCAAATGGATATGCGCAACCGAATTAACCGTCAGCTTAAGGATCACGAGCGCAAGGAATATGCCCACTACGTAATCGATAACGGCGGTGCGCTTGAAAAAACCTTTGAGCAGGTGGATAAAATACTAAAGGAACTTGAAAATGTTTAAAGACGGAAAAAAGAGCTATTTATTAAGAAATCTGCCCAAGATAATAATTACGGTAATAATCTTGGCCGTTCTGTTGTTTGTTGTGTTCGTGTGGGGCAATTCGGAGATAAAGCGTAAGCTTCCCATAAAATACGAACAAGAAGTAACAAAATATTCGGCTGAATACGGAGTCGACCCATATCTTACCTACGCTATTATTGCGGCGGAAAGCAGTTTTAATAAGGAAGCCGAATCCCACGTGGGCGCACGGGGTCTGATGCAGCTTATGCCTACTACGGCAGAATGGCTTAAGGAAAAGTATTCGCTTTCCATTGATGCAACGCAACTTTTTGATGCTGAAACCAACATTATATTGGGTACCTGCTATCTTTCGTACCTGCTTGAAAAGTTTGATAACAGCGTTCCCCTTGCGCTTGCCGCATATAACGGAGGCGAGGGTAACGTGCAAAAGTGGCTTAATAACCCCGAATATTCTTCCGACGGAAAAACCCTTACCTATATTCCCTTTGAGGAGACGAGGAACTATGTTAAAAAGGTTACCACCTATTATGAGATATATCAAAAGGTGTATAAGTAGTCTGCTTATTGCAGTAACGCTGATTACGGTATCCGCCTGCAGTTTAAAGGAGCCTGAAGGTATAATACTTTCGCCAGGTGATTACGGAACAGGTGAAACGGGTACGGTAGAGCCTGTTGTAGGCGGAACGCTACGTATTCCCATGAACACGTCGCCATACACAATGCATCCCTTATACGTAAAGGAAGCACAGATGCGAAACGTGTATTCTATGATATTTGAGCCGCTTGTTGCCTTTAACGACCGCTTTGAGCCTGCCGCTTCCATTGCGGAAAGCTGGAAGTACGATGAAGCGCAGGGCGCGTGGGTGCTTCAGCTTCGTGCAAACGTGCATTGGCACGGTGATAACGGTGAGGTTACGGGTTTTGATGCGGCGTACACGGTAAATGCAATACTTTCCGACCCTGAAAGTATATATTATACCGACCTTTCCTATTACGTTTCCCGCGCGGAAGGTTACGGCAATACGCTTATAATTTACCCCAAGGTGAATTCGTACAACCTTATTTATGCGCTTAATATCCCCGTGATACCGCAAAGCTATTATTCGGTGCGTGATAAGATGACACGGGATATTCCTGTGGGAAGCGGTTCGTACAAGGTGGATGAATTAAGCTTTGAGGGCGGTACAAGAATGTCGCTTTCGGTGTTTACAAAGTGGTGGAAAAAGCTTCCCTATATCGAAAAAATCGAAGCAACGGGATATAACGATACCCAATCTATGCTTGATGCGTTTAAGGCAGGTCAGCTTGATGTGGTACCTGCTTCGGTAAAAACTACCGAGGTTTATGAGATTCTTGACGGCGTGGATGAGCTTAATTACGTATCCCACAACTATGTGTTTTTAGGCTTCAATCTTGCGAGGAATTTCGTGTCGCAGACTGAGTTCAGAAAAGCCATTGCGTACAGCCTTAACCGTACCGATATTATAAATAACGTGTATCTTAAAAAGGCAACGGGGGCAGAGCTTCCGCTATTTAACGATACGTCGCTTTCAAGTGCATCTGTTACGCGGTACGACCATAATCTTGTTGAGGCAAAAAACTGTCTTGAAAAGCTTGGTTACAGAGATAACGACGGTGACGGATATATTGACGGGATTGAGCTTTCACTTCTTGTTGTTAAGGATGCGGCAAACCCCATTCGCCTTGAAGCCGCAGAATATATCCGTGACGATCTTAAAAAAGCAGGCATTAAGGTGAACGTTGATGCACGCACCCTGCAGGATTTTAAGAAGGCGCTAAATAACCGTAGCTATGATATGGTGTTAAGCGGATATTATCTTTCGGATACACCTAATTTAAGCTTTATCTTCTCAAGCGGCGGAAGCGGAAACCTGTTTAATTATTCCTCGCAGGAATGTCAGGAGGCGTTTAATGCAATCAATAGCTCCGTCAGCCTTGGCGAGCTTAAGAACGGTGTGCAGAATTTGCAGAAAAAGCTTACGGAGGAGCTTCCGCAAATAGGAATGTTCTTTGAAATGAATACGCTTTTGTATTCGAATAAGCTTTCGGTTACGGGCGTTTTAAGAGAGACTAACGTGTACTCTCAAATAAATAATTGGTATTTTAAGGAGAAATAATATGTTTTGTGCAAAATGTGGAACAGAAAATCCCGATAATGCGCTGTTTTGTAAGGCTTGCGGTGCATCGTTGCTGATTCAGGAAAGACCTAAAAACGATTTTTCCCAATCTGCCGCACAGGCGCCTGCTGAAAACGTAGTAACGCTTTTAAGAAAGCACGCATCCTCAAGCAGATTTCTTGTAGGTGCGGTGTGCTTTGCGGTAGCTGTTCTGTTTCAGCTTTTAACGACCAATACAATCGGTCTTTTGAGCGTTGGAATAAACTTGGTGGCGGCAATAGGTTTGTTTTTTATTTATAACGAGGGCAAAAAAGACGGTACAGCATTTTCAAGCACAGGCTTTACGCTTATAAAGGTTGCCACAATAATCAGTTTAGCCATTGCGGTGATTGGCATAGTTGTGAGCATAGTATCGCTTGTCGATGCAATGAATAACGATGCACTTAAAAATGAGATGCTGACCAGCTTTACAACAGAGCTTGAAAAGCTGAAGGAAGCAGGAATGCTTACGGGTGAAGATTTTAATGCAGTTCTTACAATGGAGTATGTTGATGCTATTCTTAGCGCAGGAATCGCCGTTTGCGTATTCTGCATTGCCATTGCGGCTATCTTCTATATACCTGCAATAAAAACCATAAGCACCGTAAGCCGAATGGGAATAACTGCAAAGGTGACAGGCAAAATTTCAACGCTTCTTATTGTTTTAATGTTTATTTCGGGCGGAACAAGCGTAATTGCGCTTTTAGGTGCCAATATTGCAAGCGGTGCGCAGGGCGTAGCATATATTTTGTTTGCTTTAACCTTAAGGGATTTCAAAAGGGAACTTGCAACGGTTAAGGATAACGAAACCCACGAATTATAAAACAAAAGGATGTGCAAAGCCTGCACATCCTCTTTATTTAACAGTCGCAAAAAACCGTCAAAAAATATGGCATAATATTAAATAATGTGGTAAAATAACTATATGTAAAAAAGCGAGGTGAGCAAGGTGGATAAGTTTATTTTACATTCTTCATATAAGCCCACGGGTGACCAGCCCCAAGCTATACAAAGGCTTGTTGAAGGGTTTAACGATGGGCTTGATGCGCAGGTTTTATTGGGCGTAACAGGTTCGGGCAAAACGTTTACTATGGCTAATATTATTGAGCGCGTAAACCGACCCACGCTTGTACTTGCTCACAACAAAACTCTTGCGGCACAGCTTTATTCCGAATTTAAGGAATTCTTTCCTGAAAACGCAGTAGAATACTTTGTTTCCTTTTACGATTATTATCAGCCTGAGGCGTATATTCCGCAGACGGATACCTATATTGAAAAGGATTCCTCGATAAACGAGGAGATAGAAAAGCTCCGTCACTCCGCCACCTGCGCCCTTAAGGAGCGCCGCGACGTTATTGTGGTGGCTTCCGTATCTTCAATATACGGTCTTGGTGATCCTGATTCCTACGGCGAAATGGCGGTTTCACTTCGTCCGGGAATGAATATGGACAGAAACGGACTTTTAAAAAGTCTTATAAATATACAGTATGAGCGTAATGACACCGATTTTAAGCGCGGTACGTTCCGTGTGCGCGGTGATGTGGTTGAAATAATCACCGCAGAACGCTCGGATAAAGCGTTGCGTGTAGAATTTTTCGGTGATGAAATAGACCGTATTTCCGAAACCGAGGTTGTTTCGGGGCGTGTACTTGCAACCCTTAAGCATGCGGCAATATTCCCTAACACCCACTATGCCGCAAGCAGTGAACAGTTAAAAAACGCTATAAAAATGATTGGTGTTGACCTTGAAAAGCGCCTTGAGGAATTTGATAAAATGAACAAGCCTCTTGAAAAGGAACGACTTGAGCAACGTACCAATTACGATATGGAAATGCTTGAGGAGATAGGCTATTGCTCGGGTATTGAAAACTATTCGCGATATCTTGATGGGCGTAATCCGGGGCAAAGACCGTACACCCTGCTTGACTATTTCCCCGACGATTTTATCACCATAATAGATGAATCCCACGCTACCGTGCCCCAGCTTCGCGCAATGTATGCAGGCGACCGTTCAAGAAAAGAAATGCTTGTTAATTTCGGCTTCCGCTTGCCTGCCGCATTTGATAACCGTCCCCTGAGGTTTGAGGAAACGGAAGCGCTTTTAGGGCAAAAGCTTTTTGTTTCGGCAACACCTGCTGAATATGAGCTTTCTCTTGCAGGCGGTGAGGTTGCGGAGCAAATAATAAGGCCTACGGGATTGCTTGACCCCGTAATAGACGTAAGACCTACGAAAAATCAGATTGACGATCTTATGAACGAGATTGTTGAAAACACTAAAAAAGGCTTTAGAACCCTTATTACCACCCTTACAAAGCATATGGCAGAGGTGCTTACCGCATACTTAAGGGATGCGGATTTCAGGGTAAGGTATATGCATTCCGAAATACACACTCTTGACCGTGTTGAAATATTAAGGGATTTAAGACTTAATAAGTTTGACGTGCTTGTGGGTATTAACCTGTTAAGAGAGGGCCTTGATTTGCCTGAGGTTGCCCTTGTTGTTATTCTTGATGCTGATAAGGAAGGCTTTTTACGTTCACAACGCTCACTTATACAAACGATAGGCAGGGGCGCGCGTAACGCTGAAGGCAAGGTAATAATGTATGCGGATAACATAACCGATTCGATGCGCCTTGCCATTGATGAAACACGCCGCCGCCGCAGTATTCAGGAGGAATACAACAAAAAGCACGGCATAACACCTAAAACTATCGTTAAGCCTATTGCGGATATAATTGAAATTACAGGCAAAACTAAAGAAGAATTCAAGCTTGAAGGCGACCTTAAAACGCAGATTCGTATGCTTGAAGAAGAAATGCTGCGCCTTTCAAAGAATCTTGAGTTCGAAAAGGCGGCAAAGATACGCGACCTTCTAAAAACGCTTTACGGAGAAGAAGAATGAACGAAAACATAGTTATAAAGGGTGCAAAAACCCATAACTTAAAAAATATAAGCCTTGAAATACCACGAAACAAGCTTGTGGTATTTACAGGTCTTTCAGGATCGGGAAAAAGCTCACTTGCGTTCGATACCCTTTATGCCGAGGGTCAGCGCAGGTACGTTGAAAGCCTTTCTGCGTACGCACGCCAATTCCTTGGGCAAATGGAAAAGCCTGACGTTGAATCTATCGACGGGCTTTCGCCTGCCATAAGCATTGATCAGAAGACCACCAACAATAATCCCCGTTCTACCGTGGGCACGGTAACGGAAATTCACGATTATCTGCGTTTATTGTTTGCACGTATCGGTGTGGCGCATTGCCCCGTATGCGGCAAGCAAATAAACAAGCAATCGGTGGATCAGATAGTTGAATCGGTGCTTTCTATGCCCGAAGGCACAAAAATTCTTGTGCTTGCGCCCGTTATCCGCGCAAAGAAGGGCGAGCACGTAAAAATACTTGAGGATGCACAAAGAAACGGCTATATCCGTGCCAAGATTGACGGCGAAATGTACGAACTTTCGGATGAGATAAAGCTTGATAAAAAGCTTAAGCACAGTATTTCGGTGGTTGTTGACCGACTTATCGTGCGTGAGGATATCCGTTCACGGCTTACCGATTCTATTGAAAGCGCATTAAAGCTTGCAGGTGGCTTGGCGGTAATTGAACGGCTTGATACCGCTTCCGAGCAGCTTTACAGCGAAAACTACGCCTGTCCCGACTGCAATATAAGCATTGAAGAGCTTGAACCACGGCTTTTCTCCTTTAACTCGCCCTTCGGTGCCTGCCCCGAATGCACGGGACTTGGTACCATTATGCAGGTTTCCCCTGCCCTTATCGTGCATGATGAAAACCTTTCGTTAAACGAGGGCGCAATACGTATTTCAGGTTGGTCCGTTATGGGCACCGACACAATGAACCGTATGTATTACGACGGGTTAAGCAAGCATTACGGCTTTTCTCTTGACGTGCCGTTCTGTCAGCTTGATAAGAAATTTCAGGATATAATTCTTTACGGCTCGGGCGGTGAGGAAATCGAGTTTAAAATCACCACAAGCCGTCATTCACGTCAGTTCAAGCAGGCGTTTGAAGGAATAATTCCTCAGACGGAGCGTCGCTTCCGCGATACGCAAAGCGAGGGTGTAAAGCGCGACCTTGAACAGTTTATGACGCACAGTCTGTGCGGTAAGTGTAACGGCACACGCTACCGCCCCGAAGCGCTCGCGGTCAAAATAAACGGCAAGAACATTCACGAATTAAGTATTATGTCGGTGGCGGATATTCGTAAATTCCTTGAGGAAATCACCCTTTCTAAAAAAGATGCGATGATTGCCGAAAGAATTTTAAAGGAAATAAACGCAAGGCTTAGGTTCCTTGAAAACGTAGGGCTTGAATATCTTACGCTTGCAAGGGCGGCTTCTACACTTTCGGGCGGTGAAGCACAGCGCATCCGTCTTGCAACGCAGATAGGCGCAGGATTGATGGGTGTTTTGTATATTCTTGACGAGCCAAGCATTGGCTTGCATCAGCGTGATAACGAAAAGCTTCTTGCTTCGTTAGAGGGCTTGCGCGACCTTGGAAATTCCTTGATCGTGGTTGAACACGATGAGGATACGATGCGCAGGGCAGATCATATTGTGGATATCGGCCCCCGTGCAGGCGCGTTTGGCGGCGAAATAGTTTGTTCGGGCACACCGCAGCAGGTTATGGAATGTGAAAATTCCCTTACGGGCGCATATCTTTCGGGCAGAATGACAATTCCTGTTCCCGAAAAAAGAAGATCGCCCAAGGGCTATATAACCGTAAAAAATGCCCACGCAAACAACTTGAGAAATATTGACGTTACGTTCCCCTTGGGCGTTATATGTGCAGTTACGGGTGTTTCGGGTTCGGGAAAAAGCTCGCTTGTAAATCAGGTGCTTTATACCACCCTTGCGCGCAAATTAAACCGTGCGCATTTGCCCCTTGCACCCTGTGACGACGTTGTGGGAATCCAGCAGCTTGACAAGGTAATTGTTATTGACCAAAGCCCCATCGGCAGAACACCCCGTTCAAACCCTGCAACCTATACGGGCGTGTTTGATCATATTCGCAACCTTTTTGCGCAAACGCAGGATGCAAAAATGCGTGGCTACAACAGCGGTCGCTTCAGCTTTAACGTAAAGGGCGGCAGGTGTGAGGCTTGCTCGGGCGACGGTATCATAAAGATTGCAATGCACTTTATGCCCGATATTTACGTTCCCTGCGAGGTTTGCGGCGGAAAGAGATATTCAAAGGAAACCCTTGAGGTAAGGTATAAGGGCAAGAATATTTTTGACGTGCTTGATATGACTGTGGAAGAGGCGCTTTCCTTCTTTGAAAACCTGCCTCAGATACACAGAAAAATTCAGCTTTTGTACGACGTTGGCTTAGGCTATATCAAGCTTGGTCAGCCTTCCACCATGCTTTCGGGCGGTGAAGCGCAACGTGTTAAGCTTGCAACCGAGCTTTCAAAAAGGCCTACGGGCAAGACGGTGTATATTCTTGACGAGCCTACTACGGGTCTTCACACTCACGATGTAAAACAGCTTATCTCCATACTTGACAGGCTTTCCGAGGGCGGAAATTCGGTTATAGTTATTGAACACAACCTTGATATTATTAAGGTTGCCGATTATATTATCGATATGGGTCCCGAAGGCGGTGTGGGCGGCGGTACGGTTATTGCCACAGGCACGCCCGAGGAGGTAGCTGAATTTGAACAAAGTCATACAGGCAGATTTTTAAAGAGGGTATTAAAATGAAAACGCGGTTCATAATACTTCGCCACGGTGAAAGTAAGGCGAATAAGGAATGCTTTTGCGGCGGCCGGATAGACGTTCCCCTTACCGAGCTTGGCGTAATGCAGGCGCAGGCGGCTTCGGAATATCTTAAGAACGAAAAAATAGACGCGTTCTATTCAAGCCCCCTTCAGCGTGCTAACGAAACGGCACGGATAGCCGCAAAGCCACACAACAAAGCGGTTACGGTAATCGAGGATTTGCAGGAAATTGATCGCGGCATTCTTGAGGGTGTACCGTTTGATGAAATTTGGGCAAAATATCCTAAAGAAGCGGAGATTTTGTTTTACCGTGATGCATTTTTCTATATCGAGGGTGCTGAAACCGTTGACGATGCAACGAAGCGTGTGTGCAAGGTGTTTTACGAATTAGCCGAAAAGCATCTTGGCGAAACGGTGCTTGTAGGCTTTCACGGTACGGTGTTAAGGTGTCTTCTTTCGGGTGTGTTCAACGTAGAAAAGGAGAACGTTGAGGAAGTGTTCCCCCTTTCTAAAAACGCATCCATTACATATCTTGATTACGAAAACGGAGCTTTTAAGCTTGTAGAATACGGCAAAGCCGAACATTTGGAGAATGTAAAATGAAAACTAAATTTGTTATAATCCGCCACGGTCAAAGCGAAGGAAATCTGTCAAACACGTTTGCGGGAAGAACGGACGTTCCGCTTACTCCCCTTGGCTTAAAACAGGGGGAGTGTACTGCTGAATTCCTTAAAAATGAGAAAATCGACGTGTTTTATTCAAGCGAGCTTTCACGTGCCTACATAACAACCTTGCTTGCCTCCGAAAAACACGGTATGCAGGTGACAAAAAACCAAGGCTTTAATGAAATTAGCGGCGGTAAATGGGAAGGAATGCCCTACACCACCATTAAAGAGGTCTATTCGGACGAGTACAACAAGTGGATAACAAACATCGGCACCACCCAATGCCCCGAGGGTGAAAGCGTAACCGACGTGTGTAACCGTGTTTATAAAGCGTATGAAGACGTGGCAAAAAAGCATGTGGGACAAACCGTGTGCGTAGGCAGTCACGGAATGGCGATTCGTGCGTTCATACTGCGTGTTCTTGATTTGCCTGTTGAAAAAATGCATACTGAGCTTTCGTGGGTAACAAACGCTTCCGTTACATACGTGGAATACGAGGACGGCAAATTCACGTTAAAGGAATACGGCCACGATGCCCATCTTGAAGCGGAAGGTATGAAAACAGAATTAAGAGCAAAAGCGTAATTTTATGCAAAACAAAAAACACCGATAAAAATCGGTGTTTTATTTTATGCTATTTTTTGCCCTTCTTGCTGGCAAGCAGGGTTGTAAGCACCGCGATAGCGCCTGTTGAAATTATGATTATTACCGTCCATTCTAAAACAGAGCTTGCCATTTTGTTGATATCTGCAATAACAGGCTGTTCAATAAATTTTTCGGCTAAATCGGGGTTTGCAGTAGCCTTTTTAGTGGGAACGGGGGTGGCTGGTGCCTTTGTAGGTGCTGCAGTAGGTGCTTGAGTCATACTTGGGGTAATTCTTGGCAGGGGTGTTGGTGTGGGTGTTGCGTTTACTATCGGTTTAGGTGTTGCTATTGTTGTAGCGCCGTCAACCACGGTAAGTGTAAGGTCCTGTACGCCAAGTGCAAGAATTTCGCCTCTCTTTGCCTCTGCAAATCCGTCAAAGCAGAAATACCACTGAGGTGTCATTTGACTGTATACCTGATTGCGTGTAACGGTAAGCTTTGTTGAAAACTTTGCCGTACTTTTGTTGCTGACCGTACAGCTTGTGCCAAGATCGGTCATAACGTTTGAACCGTTGCGTCCAAATAAAGGCTTATCGCCGTTCAACGATGCCTTGTATTTTGAATCAAAAGTACTTCCGTCTTTCATATTGATGTGCGCGCGCATAATAAGGCGTGGGGAAGTCTTTGCGGAATCGCTTGTCATAATTACCGACAAAGTACCCGATATTTCAACCGTCACGCTATTTTTTGTGCCGAGTGCCATTTTTACGGCAGGTAGAATATCTATCCAAGGAGTGCTGAATGATGAGTTAAGATTCGTAGCGGTAACGGAAAGCCCGTTGGCAGTTACACGGCAGGAAAGACCTGAAGATTCCCATGAACGCCCCCGCAGGTAGTTATACGGTGCGGCATTTACCGCCATAGGTGCAAGCGCAAGCATTAAAACTAAAAAAACAACAAAAAATCTTTTCATAAAACCCTCTTATTGAAGTAACTACGTCTATTATACCCGTATATACGGCTAAAGTCAATATTTAAGTAGTTTCCTAAAATCAATAATTCGATGGAAGGTAATGTAGTTGGAATCGTGATAATTATGCGCGCCGTTTTCGGCGGTACGGCAAAGCCAGATGATATCGTCGCCTTCAACAGTAAAGTCCACGTACTGAAAGCCTGTGTACATCGGGTCTTCGTTGCGCCTGTCGATAAGGTCGCAAACCACTTCCCATTTTTTAAGATCCTTCGACGCCATAAGCGAAAGCAAATTCCTTGAATGAATACGCTTGGTATCGGTTATTCTTGAACAAAACGTAAGGTATAAGCCTGTTTGTTCGTCCTTTTTAATCATAAACTTGGCAAGGTTTGCGGGAAATTCCATTGCATAGGCATATTTTAGTGAGTTCTGCGGAACGTTTGTATCAACCTCGTACACGAGCGCAAGCCCGTGGTCAGGCACACAGGTGTGCTGAATATAGCGCATAACGTTATATACCTTGTTTTCGGGCGAAACAACAAGTGTACCCTCGATACAACCTGCCGACTCACCCTTTGCAACACCGTTCCATTGGGGATCGTACTTTAACGGGGTGGGTATCACCCAATTTTTACAGTCCAGTAAATCCTTGTCGCAATCGCAGGAAATTACCGTAGGCGCAAAGGATTTATTGTAATACCATTCCATAGAGATATATATTCTGTTGTTGTAAACAAGCACGTTCTGTGGGTTTTTATGCACCCCTGCCTGCCCATCCTTGCCGTTTGAACCGCGCAGAATAACCGTAGGCGCACAAAACGTTTTGCCGCCGTCGATGCTTTTGCCGATAAGCAAGTCACCGTATTCGGTGGAGCAGGATATCAAATAAAGCTCGTTTTTATGTATGAACAATTTGCCCCAGAACGATGGCATAACCTCGGAAACGTAGTGCCAAGTTTTTCCGTCGTCGTCGGAGCGGAATATAATTGTAAGGTTTTGCGGTGCGCCGCCCTTATAAACGTCCATCGAAGCAAGCAGAAAGCCGTCGGGATGTCTTACAAGTGAAGGCGAACAAAGATATTTGCCCGAAAACGAATAAGCATCGTCATCGGGGTGCAGGTAGTTTACCGCAATGCCTACGTGCTCGCCTGTGCGCACAATCCGAACACGACTTCGCTTGTTTTTGGCTTCAACGTAAAAGCAATAATCCGTATTTTCGTCAAGACCGGAGATGGAAAAATAATTGTTTTTAGTGGTTGAATGCTTGAAAAATTCGTTGTCGTCACGCTTTTTTATAAAAACGGTGACTTCTTCATCCATACCAAGCCATTCTGCATAAAAACCATCCTTTTCGGGCGAAATACGGTTAATATAGATGTCACCCGTTTCAAAAAAGAAGGGTTTATAGGGTGAATAACTCCACGGAATACTGTTTGCCATTTTTGTGCTCCTTATAAAATACTATTTAAAAAGCGGCAAAAATGCCGCTTTAAAATCAGTCTACGTCTTCAACAACGGTTGCAGGGGGTGTGTCAAGCTTTGAAGGATCACGGAAAAGCCTGTCAAGATCCTTAAATGCGGTGGCAAGATAGTGACCGTCTGTTATACGTTCGTCGGTAACAACGGTGTAATCTATCATTGTACGGGTGTAGGTTGAGCCGTCGTTCTTTAAGGCAAGCTCACGGCGCTTTGCACCGAACGTAATGAAAACGGGTGTGTTACCAAAGTTGTAAAGGTGGTGGTAAATGGGCGGAATACCCAATGAACCAAGGTTTGAAATATACACACTTGCGTGGAAGGGTGAAGCCTCGTCAATAATCTTGGGCATAATTCCAAAGAAATCAAGGAACTGCATAAATGCAATAAACCATCTTAAAATAACTGAGGGCAGGAAGTTAATAACACGGGCAACCGTGTCAAAGGTATTGGTGTCGCCCTCGGCGGTAGCTTCACGGATTTTTTCTTCCATTTTTCTGTAAACGTCTTCAGCGGTATCCGTAGGTGCAAAACGAACCTTAATGGCAGATTCCTGTGCGTTTACCTTCATTGATTTTTTTACCATCATGCTTAACACGATTTCGTGACGCTTGAATATGCGCCAGCCTGCTATAAAGCGGTTAAGGGCGGGTTTTTGTGAAACTACCCTTACGTAAGCGGCAACGATAACGTGCATAAAGCCAAAGCCTGTAAGACCTTCTTCACGCTTTTTTCTGATATACTCGTCAATGTAAGCGTAGTCGGTACTGCCTGCAAACAGGTTTTGCGAGTCGTTTCTCTTGTGCATAATTGAAACTGCCACGTATTGCATAGGTGGCAGAGTGCGCACCTTGTAACCGTCGCGGCGGTCGCCAAAGCGGCGCTTTCTTTTCTTTGTTTCCGGCATAATAGTGCCTCCTTAAAATATAATGTATAAAAATATGAATACATAATAAGTATAACAGAAAACAAAACAAATTTCAAGAAAAATATTTTGTTTGCATTTCAAAGCAAAAAGGAGGCTAAAAAAGCCTCTTGTATCAAAATACCCTGAAACAACCTTATATAGATATCATAATACATATTTCAAGTGCATAATACCAATTTTTTTACGTAAGTCAATATTCTTGTTTAAAATAGTCGTTTTTATTTTTGTTTTCTTTTCAAGTAATAATTTATTGACTTTTAAAGTTATGAGTTGTATCATAGTATTGCTAAAAAGGAGTGTATAAAATGGAAAACATCAATGCGCTTATGCAGGCGGTAAACTGTACTAAATGGCCTGAACGCTGGAATTCGCTTTTTGATGCGGCGGTTAAAAAGTATGAAGAGCTTGGGTGTCCCCTTGCAGATAGTGACTATTACGTTCAGCTTGAAGACAAATACCATATGTTTGGTGAAGTACTGGAGGCTTATATCATCTGCGCCGACAAAATCAAGGGTGATAAGGCGTTTGAACTGTTTCTTGTGCTTGCTTCCATGGCGCTTGAAAAGCGCGACGGAATAAGGGCAGAGCTTAATGAATTTGTGCGCCCCGTTTCCCCCGATAACGCGGACGATATAAAATATGATATGCTTCCCGGACTTATTATATGCTCCATGACCGAGTATTCCTTTAATAAAATGAAGGGGTTAGGGTTAGAAAATGATAAAATATTAGGTGCGTTAAGCCTCTTTGCAAAGAATGGTGTTAAGGGCTTTATGCTTCGCCATAACGGAAATTACGGCTACGATCTTCTTAATTGGTTTCAGCTTGCGGTAGACGGTGAGCTTTTTCCCCTTGACTACTTGCAGATACAGGTAAACGTAAAATATAACTGCGATGCGCATGTGTTTAAAAACGAAAACGGTGAAATAACCGCCCTTGCCCTGCCCCAAAGGGTGCACCGCTCAGGGCACGTGCTTGGCGCAAGGTTCTGTGAGGATGAGGAGGGTGCCTTTGACGCCGACTATACCGAAACCGACCAAGCGTATATTGGGCATCCCCTTGATGAGAACGGTCTTATTTTAAAGGAAACTGTGGCTTTAAGTAAAAATGAGTGGAAAATTGCACTTCAAAAGGGCGATTTTGTGGCAAGCATACATCTGCCGAGAAATGCATCCATCACAAAGGAGGATACCGATAAGTTCTTTGCCGATACCAAGGAATTTTTGAGAACATATTTCCCCGATTACGATTATAAGGCAATCGTTTGCGGAAGCTGGCTTATCGACCCTGCACTTAAGGAAATACTTAAACCCACTTCAAATATAATTGATTTTCAGGAAAGATTTAAAAAGGTTCAGGTGAAAAGCCGCGGTGAAGGCGTATTTAAGTTCGTTTTCAATAAGGCGGATATGAACTTTAACTTAGAAGAGCTTGAGGAAACAACGAGTCTTCAGCGTGCCGTAAAGGAAAGATACCTTAACGGCAAGGCTATTTACGAGGTTATGGGATACGTTATAAAATAAAAAAAGCGCCACTTCGTTTTGAAGTGGCGCTTCTGTTTTAGTTTAATTAAATTACACGAACACGGATAATGTTTTCAATAGCCTTGATAAAATCAACTACCTCGGGCTTGAATTCGTTATCGATATCGATAATGGTGTAAGCATAATCGCCCTTTGAAGCGTTTATCATACCGCTGATGTTCTCGCCTGATGAAGCGATAGCGGCTGTGATGCTGCCAACCATATTGCTTGTGTTCTTGTGCATAACGGTAATACGTGCGTTACCCGTCTTATTAAGTGAAACAGAAGGATAGTTTACGCTGTTAACGATGTTACCGTTTTCAAGGAACTCCTTAAGCTCATAAGAAGCCATAACTGCGCAGTTGTCCTCAGATTCGGGAGTGGATGCGCCAAGGTGGGGGAATACTACAACGTTCTTTGCGCCGATAAGTGCATCACTTGCAAAGTCTGTTGCGTACTTGTAGATTTTGCCGCTCTCGCAAGCTGCGATAACGTCAGCATCTTTAACAAGACCGCCACGTGCAAAGTTAAGAATGATAACGCCATCCTTCATCTTTGCGATTGTGTCGTTATTGATCATACCCTTTGTTGAATCGATCTGGGGTACGTGAAGCGAAATAATATCGCACTTTGCGTAAATTTCTTCAAGATCGTCAGCCTTCTTAACGTCGCGTGAAAGCTTCCAAGCAGCTTCAACCGAAACGAAAGGATCGTAACCGATAACCTTCATACCAAGTGCAATTGCAGCGTTAGCAACAAGACCGCCGATGGCGCCAAGACCAACAACGCCAAGTGTTTTGCCCATAATTTCGGGACCTACGAACTGACCCTTGCCCTTTTCAGCCATCTTGCCAACCTGATCACCGTTGCCCTTAAGGGTTTTTGCCCAATCAGCAGCCTCAACAATGTTGCGGCTTGCGGCTATCATAGCGCCAAGAACCATTTCCTTAACTGCGTTTGCGTTTGCACCGGGTGTGTTGAAAACAACGATACCCTTTTCGGCGCATACGTCGCAGGGAATGTTGTTTACACCTGCGCCTGCGCGCGCTACTGCAAGCACGCTTTCAGGAAAATCATAGGAAAGCATATCTGCGCTGCGTACAAGAATACCTTCGGGATTCTTTGCATCGTCTGTAATTGTGTATTTGTCCTCGGGCAGATTGTCTTTAACAACGCCTGCGATGGAATTAAGCTTTAAAATCTCTGTCATTTTGATATCCTCACTTGTTTTCTGCTTCAAACTTCTTCATGAAGGCAATAAGCTTTTCGATACCTTCAACGGGCATTGCGTTGTAGATGGATGCACGCATACCGCCAACAAGACGGTGACCCTTAAGCGAAACAAGGCCTTCTGCAGCAGCTTCCTTAACAAACTTTGCGTCAAGGTCGGCATTGGGTGTAACGAAGGGTACGTTCATAAGTGAACGGTCTTCCTTGTTGACACTGTTCTTATAGAAGTCGGATGAATCGATGTAATCGTAAAGCATATTAGCTTTCTTAACGTTGATAGCGTGGATAGCGTCTACACCGCCCATTTCCTTAATCCAACGGAATACGAGCATTGAAATGTAAATGCTATAACAGGGGGGGGTGTTGTAAAGGCTGTCCTGATCTGCCTGTGTCTTCCACTTAAGCATTGTGGGGCAATCCTCGGTAAAGTTCTCAAGAAGGTCCTCACGAACGATAACAACGGTAACACCTGCGGGGCCGATGTTCTTCTGTGCGCCTGCGTAGATAACTCCGAACTTTGAAACGTCAACAGGCTCGGAAAGAATCATAGAAGACATATCTGCAACCAACGGAACGTCACCTGTTTCGGGAACGTAGTTGTACTTTGTGCCGAAAATGGTGTTGTTGAAGCAAATGTGAACGTAGTCAGCCTCAGGATCAACCATATCCTTGGTGATCTTGGGAACGTAGGTGTAAGTAGCATCTTCACTTGAAGCGATTACACGGGCGTTTGTAAGTCTTTTGCCTTCCTTTGATGAAAGGTTGGAGAAGTTACCTGAAACAACGTAATCTGCTTTGCCGTTCTTGTGAAGGTTAAGTGCTGTTGCAGCAAACTGCATTGATGCACCACCCTGAACGAAAAGAACCTTGTAGTTGTCGGGAATATTCATAAGCTCACGAAGCAAAGCTTCAGCTTCCTTGATAATGGCATCGTAACACTTTGCACGGTGGCTCATTTCAAGAACGCTCATACCTGAGCCTTCGTAATCAAGCATATCTGCTGCTGCTTTTTGTAATACCGATTCCGGCAGCATGGACGGACCGGCACTAAAGTTGTAAACTCTCATTTTTTTTGCCTCCTGTTTTTTAGCGTTTAGCCATATATTTTAATTATTATACAATGAATTGTATTCTTAAATATTATACTACTCAATAATAATAATGGCAAGCAGTTTTTTTGCGTTTTGCGCAAAAGTATTTTTATGCATAAAATCTTATTAAAATGCAGTAATTTTTACGAAAATTAAATTTATATATATAATAATGAATTCATTTATATATATCTTATATTTATAGCTCGCTGATGTCATCAATCAGCTTAACACCGGTAGTGGCATCAAACGAAAATTCGTAGCACATATAGTGGAAGTTATATTTATCAATACAATATCTTAACGCAATGGCATTTTCCGTTTGCCGTGAAAGATAACGTGGGGTATCCGTCTGGTCGAAAATGCCTAAAAATTCCTTTATGCTTTCAAAGGACGTTTCCTGTTTAAGCGTGTCGGTAATAAATCCCATCGCAACGTCCTTAAGGTCAAGACGTACTGCCTGACAAAATGCACGCAGGCGGTCAAGCTCGGTAACGCATTTTTCTTCCTTCAGCACGGTCGATATAAGATTAAACTTTTCGTCGTAGACTTGCTCAACGGTAAATAAATCCATATCCCCGGGCGTAAAGGTTACCCTAAGCTGAGTGCCGCTTGCTTGGTAGCTGTCACACGGATTGATTTCCTTTATTACCTCAAGCTCCTCGTTAAGAACAATAAGCCCGCCGTTAGTTTCAGCCAATACTTTTTTGTTAAAGATTGTTACGTCATTTACGGGGGTGCTGAAAAAGCGACGGGTGCCGTTTAAGTTCTCGTGTACCACGTATCCCCCACACAAGCCAAGGCAACCGTTCCATTGCAGCTCCTTCGTTACTATGGGCGGCAAGGCGCAAGGCGGACGTCTGAATTCAAGAACAAGCTCGTAAATATCATCGTGCCATTTGTTAAGCCGTGCAGGCACAGGAAGAAGCCTGCCTTCCTTTATTATTATATATATTGGCGCAAGGTCTTCTTCAAGGGGGAAAGCGTACATTACCGTTTCGCTCTGCGAAAAAGGAAAGGATGCGCTTTTGTCGGGGTGTATTATTCCCGAATACGCACCGTTTATATGAAGTGCGCACAAATGCTGTGTTCGTATTTCAACGGTCGGCATATTGGCTCCTTTTTTTAAAGAATGTATTTAATTTTATGCAAACAGATAAATAAAAGTCATTGTTTACAAAAAGTTCACAAAATAAGTGCAAAAAATAGTTGCGTAAAAAAAAATTGTGGTATATAATTTAGCCGTTGTCCTGTGCGGTGGGGCAACTGCGCTTGTTAAACACAGTAAAACTTAGCTGTGGATAGCGTAAATGGTATGAAGCGGAAGGTTGCTGCTCCTATAATGCAGGTAATTTCCGTGGACAATTGTCCGAAAGATCGGGCGAAAGGCCAAGTATCCACCGCCGCTTAAAAATTTTAAAAGCGGCACACACGGTGCAGTGTATTTGAGCCGGAAATAAGGAGGTATATAAATGGCATCGCAGAAAATCAGAATCAAGTTGAAGGCTTATGATCACAATCTTATCGATCAGTCAGCCGAAAAGATCGTTGACACAGCGGTCAAGACGGGCGCCACAGTTTCAGGCCCCATTCCCCTTCCCACCGAGAAAGAAGTTATTACTATTCTCCGTGCTCCTCATAAATATAAGGATAGCCGTGAACAGTTTGAGCTTCGTACTCACAAGCGTCTTATAGACATTTACAATGCCGGACCCAAAACAGTAGATGCACTTATGAAGTTGGATCTTGCTGCCGGTGTTGACATCAACATTAAACTTTAAGGAGGATGAACGATGATGACAAAAGGTATTTTGGGTAAGAAAGTCGGCATGACGCAGATTTTCGCACAAGATGGTACTGTAGTTCCTGTAACAGTCGTTCAGGCCGGCCCCTGTAACGTAGTACAGGTTAAAACACAGGAAAAAGACGGCTATGAAGCTGTTAAAGTGGGCTTTGGCACTGTAAAGGAACAGAACGTAAACAAGCCCAACAAG
>JAZQTV010000014.1:0-4273 GCA_045630945.1 Clostridia bacterium | reverse complement strand
CAGCTTCTTTTCTACGAAATACTTCTTCTGCTAATATTTTCATTTTGGTATAGTTTCTTGCCATAAAAAATTCCCCCTCTGTAGATATTCTACAACAGGGGGATTTTTATTTCAATGTCTGTTTTTCTGGATACGGTCCATACACCGACGGTTTTCTGTTTATTATTTCAAGAAATCTTTTAACTTTGAGCTGTCTAATTTGTCAAAGCCTGCAAGCACGGGATAAAGCTTACGTGCAATGACCTTAACACCGCCTACGGAATTACTTTCAACATTAAGCGGCATAAGCGGCTCGTGAAGCGACATACGCAATAAGAACCAGCCATTGCCGTTCATTTCATTAAACGAAACGCGGATACCTTCATGGTTATCGGGTGCAACCTCCCAGCCGTCTGCATTTTCGGCATACTCCGTTATTGCTTTAATAATGTTTTCACCGTACGGCTTAAAATCATCAAGCAATATGTTCATTCTGAATTCCTTTGCTTCCTTAGGTTCTTCAAGGCCTAAAAGAAGATCCTCAAGCTTTTTGCCCTGCTCCCTTAACTGTGCCGCTTTAATAAGAAGCTTGGTTACAAGGTATGCGCCGTCGTCAAGGAAGTAATTTTCCTTTAACGCTGCGTGACCGCTTGTTTCTATTGCAAGGGGGCAATACTGACCTTCCTTATTAAGACGGATTGCCTCATTTATAACGTTTTTATAGCCGCGCTTGAAGCGGTGATGCATACCGCCGTGATTTTCGATAAACTTTTTAAGTCCGCTTGAGGTAATTGAATCTGTTACGATAACCGCAGGTGTTCTTTCCTCTAAAAGAATTGCAGAAATAAGTGCGATAAGCTTATTGCGGTTTATTTCCTTGCCATGCGAATCAACTGCGCCTGCACGGTCAACGTCGGTATCGAATATAATACCCATATCAGCCCTTGCATCTAAAACTGCGCGTGTTACGAAGCCCATTGCCTCTTCATTTTCGGGGTTGGGGATATGATTGGGAAAAAGTCCGTCAGGCTCAAGGAACTGACTGCCTGTAATATCCGCACCCAAAGGCTTAAGCACCTTTGTAGCATAAAAACCACCTGCACCGTTACCTGCATCAACAACAACCTTAAAACCCTTTAACGGCTTTTCAAAGTCTTCCTTTGAATTAACTGCATTACGCACCTTATTAACAAGAATGCTTGCATAGCTTGATAAGAAATCGTACTTTGTTACAATGCCTTCCTTGTATGCGCACTTTTTTCCGTCCTGCGCATATTCAAGAATTTGTTCAATATCAGCACTTTCACAGCCGCCTGCTTTGGTAAAGAATTTAAGGCCGTTCCTTTCGTAAGGCAAGTGGCTTGCCGTAATCTGCACAGAGCCATCACAATCAAGCTCGGGCACGATATTTGTCATAAACATTGCAGGCGTACTTATAAGTCCGCAATCAAAAACGGTAAAGCCTGAATTTTTAAAAGCATCTATTACCTGCTTTTTAATTCTATCAGCCGAAATTCTTGAATCGTGACCTACCGCAACCTTTATATCTTCCTTGCCGCATCTTTCCTTTAACCACAAACCAAAGCCGTATGCAATATTAAGCACTATTTCATCAGTAAGATTAACGCTTCCGTTTTCGCTTTCTACGGCAATTCCGCGGATGTCAGAGCCATTTTTTAAGTTTTTGTATTCCTTATTTAACATAACTTATCCACCGTTTAAAAAAATTTTCATATAAATTATATGAAAGAAAACAGGTTTTGTCAATAATATAGCCATTAATTTGCTTTATTTTAACGGTTTGTTTTTAAATTTACAGGTTGTCTATAATAAAAATATATGGTAAAATACCCACAATATTAAGCGAGGTATTGCTATGAATAAAATTAGACAAAACGTTTTACCCGTGCTTGCGGCTATTATATGGGGTCTTGCATTTTCGGCACAGGCAGACTGTGCAAGCAAGGGTATGGAGCCGTTTACGGTAAATATGTCACGTGCAGTAATCGCAACACTAGTTCTTTTTATTGCGGCAGTGCTTTTTAAGAAGGGCTTTAAAAACTTATTCACTCAGTTAAAGGATAAGGTGTATTTAAAAAATCTTATTCTTGGCGGTGTTTTTTGCGGTCTTGCACTTTTTGCGGCATCAAATCTTCAGCAAGCGGCATTTTCTTCGGAAACAGAAAGCGGAAAGGTTGGCTTTATAACGGTATTTTACCTAATGCTTGTGCCCATATTCGGCATTGCGCTTAAAAAGAAAGCCACCCTTAACGTATGGATAAGCGTTGGTATTGCAATGGTAGGTATGTACTTCTTATGCATTGAAAAGGGCACCAGCCTTACAATAAATATTCACGACCTTTACGCGCTTATGTGCGCCGTAGTGTTTGCGTTTCATATACTTATTATCGATCATTTTACCAATAAGGTTGACGGTGTACAGCTTTCCTGCATGCAATTCTTCTTTGTAAGCCTGTTTTCGCTTATAGGAATGCTTTTGTTCGAATCCCCCACCTTTACGGTCTTTAAAGCTTGCTTCTGGCAGATAGCCTACGTTGGCGTATTTTCTTCGGGTGTTGCATATACCCTACAGATAATTGCGCAAAAGGATTCAAACCCCACGGTAGTATCGCTTTTATTAAGTCTTGAATCCGTTTTTGCGGTAATCTTTGGTATGCTGATACTTAAGGAAGCAATGTCACCCCGTGAATATATCGGTTGCTTCATTATGTTTGTTGCGGTAATACTTGCACAAATCCCCGTAAGGAGTAAAAATAAATGAAAAACGTTCCGTTTATACTGATGCTGATTATCGGAATACTGCTTATACCGCTTATGCTGATTCATTGGCTTTTTTTGATTGCCGCGGTATTTGCAATAATTTCAGCATTTTTATTTAAGAAGAAATAAAAAAGGGTGCGAACTATTCGCACCTTTTTCCAACTGTTTAATTGTTGATAAGTACCTCAAGCTGTTGTTTGGTTCTGTAACCGATGATAGTTTTTGCTGCTTCACCGTCTACAAAAAGAATCATACAAGGAATGCTTGAAATACCGAAGCGTTCAGCAAGGTGATTGTTTTCATCAACGTTTACCTTTGCCACAACGATGTTGTCACAATCCTTTGCAAGTGCTTCAAGTTCAGGCTGAACCATCTTACACGGGCCGCACCAATCAGCATAAAAATCAACCAGAACAGGTACTTTTGAAGCTTCAACTTCCTGACGGAACGTTGCTTCCGTCACATATTTAATCTCTGCCATAAATCCACCTATAAATTCGCCTTTCAGCTTTATTGGTATTTAGATTATCATATAAATTTGAATTTCTGTCAAACGAAATTGACCTTGTAAATATTAAATTTACATTTTATACATTTTTATATACAATTTTTTATCGTTAAATAAAAAAAACAGTTTGATAATATAAAAAAAATGTGTTATACTTTTCCTGTTAATTTTTATTACTACGGAGGGTTTATTTATGAAAAAGTTATATGCAGGTAAAACAAAGGATGTTTATGCACTCGATAACGGCAACGTTCTTTTAAAGTTTAAGGACGATTGCACCGGTAAAGACGGCGTTTTTGATCCGGGTGAGAACAGCGTTGGTCTTACTATCGAAGGTATCGGAAAGGCTAATCTTCAGACATCTGTTTACTATTTTGAAATGCTTAAAGAAGCAGGCATTAAAACCCACTACGTTGCAGCTGATGTTGAAAACGCAACAATGGAAGTTCTTCCTGCTGAATGCTTCGGCAAAGCTCAGGGCGGTAACGGTCTTGAGGTTATCTGCCGTTTAGTTGCAACAGGCAGTTTTATCAGAAGATACGGCGAATACATTAAGGACGGCACAGTTTTAGAGGGCGGCTACGTTGAGTGCACCTTCAAGAACGATGAAAAGGGCGATCCGTTAGTTACAGGCGAAGGTCTTGCCGCACTTAAGGTTATGACTCCTGAAATGTTTGCTACAATGAAGGATCAGACTTTAAAGATTACAAAAATCGTTGCTGACGACCTTAAAACCATCGGTCTTGACCTTTGGGACATCAAGTTCGAGTTCGGCTACAACAACGGCGAGGTCGTTCTGATCGACGAGGTTGCTTCGGGCAATATGCGCGTTTACAAGGACGGCAAGATTGTCGATCCCGTTGAGCTGACCAAGCTGATCCCCAACCGCTAATCAGCAAAATGAATAAGAAAACGGAGTGACCGATGGTCACTCCGTTTTTTTGTATCTTGGTCAATTAAAACAGCTTCTTCAGCAGACCGGCGGCGTCGGAAAGCTTGTCTACG
>JAZQTV010000013.1:0-22351 GCA_045630945.1 Clostridia bacterium | reverse complement strand
GGATGCATACCTGCAGTTGTGAAAAGTACGCTGGGATCGTTTTCGGGAATAAGCGATGCGCCCTGAATAACCGCATGCTCCTTAGTGCTGAAAAATTTTAAAAATTTACTTCTGAGTTCATCTGACTTTATCATAAATATTCTCCGTTCCTTAAAAATGAGCATATGCCCACATAATGTATATATATTATATATAATACGGCAGTTTATGTCAATTCAAAATGCAAAAAACTATTTATTACACAGTTAAAATCACTATTGACTATGGCAAATATTTAAGATATACTGTAATTGAGAATTGCCGAAAGGACGTGATGCTTTAGTCGTTACCATCACACACCTATGTCTGTCTAAAAGCACAAATGAAAAATCAATTGAATTTATTAAATTAACTATATACGCATAAGGAGGTATTTTATGTTATATTATAATATCGGTGATAGATACAGAGTTTATAAAAAACGCGGCGCTATAAAAGTAGTCAACCGTATAAATGATGATGCTGATTTCAGCACTTTTTTCAGTGAGAGCTTCGTGGCTGAATTTCAAAAGCAGCTCAGTCCACTGATTTCAAACGCTATAGGCTTGCCCATAAGTATTATTAATCACACGGACGCTTCCCTTGAACTCTTTAGTGATATTGCTCTGAAGCGATCAAAGGATGATGAAGTTTTCATATACTTTCATACCATCTTTCGTAATTGGGGTGCCTCAGTGTATGCGAAATGCAAAGAAAAAAACGGTTTGTACTTCGATCCCTACACAGATGACGTAAGTGATTTTGATCTTGAATTTTCACTTGTTGAAACGATGACAGTTGAAGAAAAAGCAAAAGTATATGCCTATCTCCTTCAGAAAGGAAAAAAAGACGTGTATGATCAGTTTTTGGCAGACACTGATATGCGTTATGACGACTGGATCAGGTTTTACCGTGAAGAAATATTTTTCTATCAGGTTGAAAAATACGAAAGAGAACAAAAAGAGAAGCTTAACTCAATAAAATAATAAGAAGCGGCAGATTGCCGCTTCTTTATTTTAAGTACAAGCTCTTTAAAAGTGCTATTTCTTTTTTATAGCCGTCAAGCTCATTAGGTGTTTCAAGCAGGAATGGTATATTTTTTAATCTTGGATTATTTATTATTCTTTCAAACGCTTCCTTGCCTATATAGCCCTCACCTATCTTCTGATGCCTGTCCTTATGGCTTTTGTAAGGGTTCATGGTATCGTTGATATGTATGGCTTTCAATTTAGACAGACCGATAATACGGTCAAATTCATCAAGAACGCCATCAAGATCGTTTACGATGTCGTAGCCTGCATCAAATACGTGGCACGTGTCAAGGCAAACACCAAGCTTATTATTAAGGCGCGTGTTATCCATAATCGCCTTTAATTCTTCAAAGGTACCACCTACCTCGCTGCCCTTGCCCGACATTGTTTCAAGCAAAACAGTAGTAGTAATATTTTCCGAAAGCACGGTATTAAGGGTATCCGAAATAAGCTCGATGCCCTTTTCCACCCCCTGACCTACGTGGCTTCCCGGGTGAAAATTATAAAGCTGGTCGGGAGTATATTCCATACGCGCAAGATCATCCTTAAACACCATAAGCGCAAATTCACGGGTTTCCTGTTTATCGGAGCAGGGATTTAAGGTGTAGGGTGCGTGGGCAAGAATTTTTGAAAATCCGTTTTCCTTCTGAAATATGTTGAACGCATCTGCATCGTTTTTATCGATAGGCTTTGCCGCGCCGCCGCGTGGATTGCGTGTAAAAAACTGAAAGGTGTTTCCGCCTATTTCCTTTGCTACCTCACCCATATTAAGATAGCCCTTGCTTGAAGATAAATGACAACCGATATTAAGCATAATAATTCCTCTTTTCTTTATTCAAGTATATCATAACTTAGCTTTTGAACGCAATGCTTTTTTTATTTTTCCAAACACAAACGTAATAAACGGCAAAATAAACAGGAACACAAGATTTAAAGGAATAAACACCTTTTCGGATAAAAGCTCTACCTCGTAATTGGTTCTGCCCATAACGTTTACAAGGGTTGCGCACAAAACAAAGTACGGCAGATAAAATTCCCTTGTTTCCCTTGCCCTTATTATTCCGCCAAACAACTTTACCACCACTGCACCGATAAAGCTTATTAAAACGAAATCAGAAAGTATCCACAACGTTATTACAAACGCTTCAATGTGCTGAAGAAATTCGCCTAACGATATTTGCTTTACTACCGCAAAAAACGGGTACGGAAGCTTCTCAACTATGTGCGGTCCCAACGTACCTATTACCGTAACAAACAACCACACCGAAAATAACGTTACCGAAAGAGTGGCAAGCAATGCGTTCTTTTTAAATTTCTCACGCTCGCTTATCTCGTCGGTAAAAAACAGAATAAAGCTTAAATAACCAAAGCTTGCAAGATTGAACACCGCCACGTGTGTAAGGCTTTTCCAATCATTTACGGGTACAAGCACTTTAGCTTCAACGTCGGGCGTTAAAAGTGAAAGCAGAAGCACCGCAACAATGGCTATCACAGGCAGGAAAATTTCATTCATACGTGCCACAACGCTGATACCGTTTCTTAACGCATACACGCATATAAACACCATAATAACGATAAATATATCCATTCCTATCTCGGTGTATATAGTGCTTGCAACACGTTGCGCGTAATAACGCATCTGCACGCTTGTTAAAAGTATTCCCCAAACCACGTACACAAGACCTATTATTTTGCTAAGCTTTAAGCCAAACGAATATTCAAGGTGTTGATAAAAATTGCGATTATCATCAATCATCGATTTTAAAACGAATATAAAGCCTGCCATAAATATTCCTGAAAACACAGGTGCTATCCAGCTTGACTGATCACCCATTCCCGATACGAACGATGAAAACAGTCTTACCGCAGGTGAAAACACCATTCCTATTGCCAGCATAACCGCTTGCCGTGTCGATATTTTGTTCATTTGCCCACCTTCATAAATTTAAGCACGTCCGCCATAGAATACTCAAAAAAACAGTGAAACAGTCCTATCACCAATACTAATGCACATATGATTATATATGCATTAGTATTCTTTACGTTCTTAAATACAAACAATTTAAGTACCGCCCACAAGGTAAACGGTAAAAAAAGATATTTAATTTTAATCGCCCCCTTGCTTAACGGGTCTGCCTGCGGTTTTGGACGGATCTATCTTGGAGGATACCTCTATTTTATAGGTTATTCTTGAGAAAGCATCCGACCAGTTATTCATATATTCCGCAGCAATTTTAGGACTTTTGTTGTGAAAGGTATCACCGAACAGTGAAACGTCACACCCAAGTGCTTTAAAATGCTCAAGTGCCTCGGTGATAATGCGCGTTACCTCATCATTTTGATATTTTATAAGCCGCTCATTAAGCGCAGTATCAAACTTTTCTATTGTTGAATCCGCCTGCACTACCTCGGATTTAAACCTAACTTCAACAGCATATACGCCCTCACGCATTTTTATCCTTGATTTAAAATCCGATATTTTCAAGCACACCTGCTTATCGTCAACAACCGCCACGGTCATATAATTTTCTACGGTACCATTTAACATATTTAACCCAAGTGACGTTTCTTCATCAAGAAATTCCTTTAGAACGTCCCTTTCAAACACCGCATACCCGTCAACCGAAAATTTGCCTTCCTCTTTGACGGTTAAATACGGAAGATACGGCGACCGAAACGGGTCCTCAAGCATTTCAACAAGAGTAGAAAGCTCTACCTCACCCGATGAGGAGGTTGCATAGTTAGATTCAAGCTTTTTCACTATCCTTTCGGAAATATGCATTTCATCCTCATTGGCATCCTCAACAAGCTTTTTAGCAGTTGCTTCCTTAACGATTATTACGGGAATATCAAACCTTAGTTCGTCCGTGCGCACAAGGTAATCAACCGTATCTATTATGCCTGAACGCGCCATTTCCTCACCCAGCAAAATACAGCTTATCTGCCCAAAAAATATCTTTTTTTCCGTTGCGCCCTCAAGCATATTAAGTCCCTGTGAAAGCGTTTCGCATTCTACCGATATTACCATTGAGCCTTCCTTTTCCTTCTCCTTGGCGGTGGGTATTTCTATACCTGCGGTAACGGAAATACCGCCTTCGGTTTTATCAATGGCAAGCATCTTAACAAAGCTGATTTCATCTATCTGCTTACTTTCCCTGCACCCTGAAAACAGAAGCGGAATAATAAGAATTAACAGTAACTTTTTCATTTTGATCTCCGTTTGTTTTTTACGTTAAGTTCGTTTGGTCTGTGGGTATTGAATTTATCCGGCACCACTATAAGCGCATCCTTTATACGTATCTTTTTAACACCTGCAAAGGGCGCAAGATACGGCACGCCAAAGCTTTCTAACGAAGCAAGATGGGCAAGCAAAACTATTCCGCCTGCCACAACACCGAATAAGCCAAGTACACCACCGCACACGGTGATAATAAGCCTGCATAATCTTAAGCCGTTTGAAAATTCCTGATTAGGCATTGCGAACGAGGATATTGCCGATACCGCAACCACTATCAGCGCCGCAGGCGAAACAAGGTCGGCAGAGATTGCCGCTTCACCTACCACAAGTGCACCAACGATAGAAACTGCCTGTCCCGAGCTTTTGGGCATATGAAGTCCTGCTTCTACAAGCACCTCAAAAAGCGCAAGCATTGCAAGAATCTCAAACACCACGGGAAACGGCACGCCCATTTTTGCTTGTGCTATGGATAACGCAAGCTTTGACGGAAGCATTTCGTAATGGAACGTAGTAAGCGCAACGTATGCACCAGGCAATAAAACTTCAACAGATAAAAGAAAATACCTTAAAAGCCGCACCACCGAGGCAAATATGAAGTTTCCCGAATAATCTTCAGGTGTGGACATAAGCTGGGATACGGTTGCTGGCAGAATATATGCAATCGGCAAACCGTCAACAATCACCGCACATCTTCCGTTTAAAAGATTTCGCGCAACCTTATCGGGTCTTTCGGTGATTATTGCTTGCGGAAACAGAGAAAATACGTTGTTCTTAAGGTATTGCTCAACCACGCCCGGTGTGATTATACCGTCGTTATTTATCTTCTTTAATTTTTCCTTTACTTCCCTTATAAGCTTATCACTTGCAATGTTTTCCATATAGGCAATAACCACCGCAGTATTGGTTTGCTTACCTATAATCATCTGTTCCATTTTAAGTGACGGACTTACTATCTTTTTTCTTATAAGCGTAGTATTTACCTTTAATTCTTCATTAAAGCAATCCTTTGAAGCCTTGACCGCACTTTCTTCGCTTGGTTGCTCAACTGCACGCTTTACGGTTTTGCGGATATCAAACGTATACGCTTCATCATTATATATTACCGCCGCTTTCCCGCGCAAAATGCCAAGCACCGCAGATTCGGTATCCTGCACCTCATCAACGTCGCAAAAGGATATTCTTCCGTCAAACACAGCATCACGAATATTGTTTATCATCCGTAATTTTTCAATAATGAATCTTGAAAGCGCAAAGCTGTCGACCATACCTTCAATATAAAACACGGAAATTATTCCGCCGTTTTCGGTTTTTATGAATCGGCTTTTAAAATCGGTGTTTCCGCTAAGCGCCTTTAATATATCTTCACTTTTTACAGGCTTTATCATATAAAAAATCCTTTATAATTTTTTCCGTAATTATTTTTTATGTTTTTTACAAAAATATACTTGTTGACCTTAAACTTTTTAATTGGTATAATAATCACAGTTAGTTTTTTTGAGGTGCATTATGTTAAAATTCTGGCTTAGAATATATAAAAATAACAAGCTTATAAACGATGCCATATGCGATGCTGATGAAAACAAATCAGCTAAAGCTATTTTGGAGGATTCTTTAAAGGAATGCTGCTATCAGCTTGATATTCCTAATCCGATGATTATGAAAAAGCATATTAACGATATAAAAATGTATTCACTTACACGCTTTTTGCCCGATGATTTCCCCGAAAGTGTGGATTTTGAGCGTGTGGAAATAAATGTCTTTGACGAAAGCAAGAAAAAATGAATTTTTAAAATAACTTTGTCCATACTAAATTGCGAAGGAGTGATTTATATGGCAATTGATAAAACTGCACTTGCAGTCACCATAATCGGTGCGCTTAACTGGTTGCTTGTAGGTTTATTTTCTTTTGACCTTGTAGCATTTATTTGCGGTGGCAGTGCCACTGTTGCAGCCAGAATAATCTATGCAGTTATCGGTATCACAGCTCTGTGGTCAATAACTTTGTTATTCCGCAGAATAAAGCCTGTTACCGAAGCATAACTAATTATTGACATTACCCCCTTTTTAATGCATAATATCTATGCATAAAAAGGGGGTTTTACTTTTGGATGTTAATTTTAAGGATTATCTGTATCTTGCCGAGGATAATGATTTTACCCTTGCAGCAATCGAAGCAGTAAAAGCACTTACACCCGGTTCAACCTTAAGGCTTGGTGGGGGTTCATATCACTTTTATAAGAAATTCGCTTTCGAAAAGGAATACTATATTTCAAACAACACATACAGTAAAAAGTCTATTATCTTTCCCTTGATAGATAAAGAAAACATTACTATCGACGGTGAAGGTTCCGAGCTTTTATTTCACGGTGAGGTCGTACCGTTCGTAATCGATAACAGCAAAAATATTACGCTTAAGAATTTTAAAATCGATTACCCTAACCCCTACTTCTTTCAGGGTGAAATAACTGCGGCGGCTGAGGATTTTATTGAGCTTACCTTTGATAAATCACAGTTCAATATGACGGTTGACGATAAAAACATAACCTTCTTTAACGAAGAAGACGATTGGTCGGTTTCAAAGGAAAAGTTCCTTACCACCGAATTTGACGTTTCAACAGGTGCACCGTCAGCCTACATTTCGCCTTACTTCCTTTACCTGCCCGAAAAAAGTGACGGCTCGTTCTTAGACGGAATGTACCGTTACGTTAAGGGAACCATGCTTGGTGATAACAAGGTTCGCTTTGACGGACACTTTAAGCACACGCACAACGTGGGAAATATGCTTATTTGCACCTGCGGCCCCCAAAGAAAATGCCCCGGTATTTTAGGTAACAGGTCAAATGATATTCTTATTAAGAACGTTACTATGCACGCAACCGCATCAATGGGTGTGATATGTCAGCTTTGCAATAATATTACCCTTGATACCCTTAAAGCAGTACCCCGTGAAAACAGTGGCAGGCTTTTATCGGTAAACGCTGATGCAACGCACTTTATCAACTGCGGCGGCTTTGTAAAATATGAAGGATGCACCTTCACAAATATGCTTGACGATGCAGGCAACGTGCACGGCAACTATCTTAAGTTCATTAAATATATCGATAAGCACACCGCACTTTTAATGTTCGGTCACTACGAGCAGGTAGGCGTAAACATCTTTGATAACGGCGACAAGATCCGTTTTGTAAACAACAAAACAATGACCGAGATTGCCGTTAAGACTGTTAAAAGTGCGTCACTTATAAACCAGTGGTACGTGCGCCTTGAAACAGAAGAGGAATTGCCCGAGCTTATTGAAGGCAATACCGTTGAAAACTTCACAAAAATGCCCGAGCTTTATATAAACAACTGCGTTTCAGGCTATAACCGCCCCCGCGGATTTTTACCTTCAACATGGAAAAAGACGGTAATAACCAACAACACGTTCTTTAATATGTCCTGCGGACTTCACTTTACAGGTGACAGTAACGATTGGTTTGAATCCGGTCACGTTGAAAACGTTATAATAAAAAACAATAACTTTAAGAATTCTGCTTATGCAGGCGGTTCGGCAATCGTTATCAATCCCCACGTTTTAGAGGGTGACACACCGTTCCACCGCAACATAGTTATTGAAGATAACGTGTTTGAAATGCATGAGGAGCGCTTCCTTTCCGCTTCACATATCGACGGCTTGGTATTTAAAAACAACCGCTTTATTAAAAACGAAAGCTTCCCCACACATCAAAAAACAGGAGAGAACGGCATCGCAATTCATTCCTCCTGCGTAAATACAATAATAGAAGACGTAAAATAAGAAAATCACCATAACGCAAAAATCCCGCAGGCCTAACAAACGGCTTGTGGGATTTTTTATTTTATAATTAGAAGAAACAGCTAAAGAAAAGGCTCCCTTGTACAAAGGGAGCCTTGATGCTAAGCAAGCATTTGTCGCTTTATTTTAATAATCTGCAATATAGCTCATATAAAACGGTCTTATTGGAATCCAATAATCTCTCTTTTTTTACGGCAACCAAACGAATTTCCTAATTACGAATGTATCTATCGGACAAGCCCCCCCTATTATAACGCAAAAAACCGCAGAAAATCAATCTGCGGTTTTGTATTCTTTTAATCTCTTCATTAAGAATACCACGCTAAAGTGGAACGTTTTTTTATTCCGTTACAGATGCCTCACCTGTTATCATTTTATCGAAATCAGCTATGTAAGTAACGTGCCTTGCACCGCTTTCATCGGTATAAATAACGCTTATTATTATTTCGCGTGGGTCAACCGATGCATAGAACACACTGTTTACACACTGTGCAAGACCATTTACGGTACCTTCCTGCACGTTGTATTCCATTATCTGATAATAAAATTCCTGATCGCCTGTTTCAATAATATAAAACAGCGTTTTTCCGTCATCAGAAAAGAAGAAATCACTTGTTACTATATCCTCGGTAACCGTTGCCCAGGTACCTGTTACAAGGTCTACCACCCTGAGATCGCATACTGCGGTTTCATAATGCTCAACTATCGCCGCAAGCTTTGTTCCGTCAGGTGAAAGCGCAAACTGCGCACCCTTATGAACGAACTCGGCTTCACCGCCGTCAACGCTTCTTCTTACTATTGCCTCGTATTCCTCATAAACGTCCGAGTAATAAAGATATCCGTTACTGTACACGATATCACTTTCAACAAGAATATTATCAGCAAGCACGGAAACGGTGGCAGTAGCAAAATCGTACACCTTAATGGAATAGGTTTCATTACCGCACATCACGTACATTTTGCTTCCGTCTTCATTAAGACGCACCCCCATAATTGTGCCCCACGGGTTTTCTTCATCGTTTACTACGCTGATATTTCCCGTTTTAACGTCAACCACGGTTATAAGTGCTTCTTCAAATGCCTGCTCAATAAACACAAGCTTGCTTCCGTCCAAAGAATAGGTTGCGTTTGTCACCGCCATAAAGCCGGTTTCGGTCAAAAGATGCTTTGTTCCTGCCATATCAGCAGTATAAAGCTTTTCGATGCCATCCTCGTTTTTAGCGAACAATGCGTTTGTTTTATCGGGAGCCCACGTTAAAAATCGTGCATCTGCAAAAAACAACGGCAAGGTAGTTTTTGCACCGTCAACACTTAATACCGATTCACTTAAAAGTGCCTGAGTATCGGTATTTTCAGCATACCGTGGAAGACTACCGTCAGTAAGCGTTACCACTCTTACGTCCGAGCCTTTTAACACGCCCGAGGTAAGCTCTTCCTTTTTCTTTAATGCTTCTGCTTCTGTCACAAAGCCTTCGCTTATCATAATAACGCTGATGTTATCATCGCAAAGCATTGGCGTAAAGCCGTAATCGGTTTTTTCGCCCGTCTGATATTCATAATAAAGGTCGGATACAAGATACCACTTTGTTTCGGGTGCCTTTGTACTGTCTAAGGCAAGCGATACGGTAAGTGTATCCTGTGCCTCTATCACCTTAAAATTAACTGCCTTACTTAAATTAAAGTATAAAACCGTTTCATTGCTTATTTCAGAAGGACTCATCTGGAACATTCCGCTTACAACGCCTAATTCATCCTTGGGTACACCGCTTACCATATAGTCCCAATAAGTCATATCTTTGAGGGTAACCGTAAGCCTTAATGGTGATGGAAGAAACTCAACCTTATATTCGGGAATGCCGCAGCTGACAACCTCGCCCTCTACAATGCTTCCCGATACAAAATGAAGCTGAATATCAATTACGCCGTTATCTGCCTTATACGTAATACCGTCAATATTTGCCCTATCCTGCTTCGAACCGCCCGTTACGTTATAGACAGGTGCATTATATTTGTTGGGGTCATATTTTTCAGGCATTTTAACAAGCACGGCTGTAACAATCAAGGCGATTATCACTACCGCAGCAATTATACCTATTTTAAGTGCATTTTTCTTACTAAGCTTTATCAAGGCATCTCCTCCTTAAAGCACAGATTTAAGTACGTTAAAAATAATATTTCCGTTAAAGAACAGCTTACCTAAAAGCGATCCCTGTATAAGTGCATTAACGTTTTCAAGGGGAAGCACCGACATTGCAATGGGAATAATGGAAAATACCACCCATACAAATACCGCCGCCTGCAAAACGCCTACACCGCCGCCGATAACCTTATCGAACTGCTTTAATACGGGTAACTTTATCATATAGTCGATAAGCCCGATAACAAAAGTGCAGATAAGCTTTACTGCAAAGAAGATAATAAGGAAGCTTATAAGACTTAAGGTTAAGTTTATAAGCGTCTGATTGAAGTAATCGCTTAATGTATATATTCCCTGCGAAGCAAACGCACCGTTTACGATGTTATCCATCATCATACCTTCAACAGGCTTGGGCAGATTTGAGGTGGAGATTATTTCCTGAATCTTTTCATATCCAAGATCGTATATCGAAACGTTTGCAACACTCATATCACTTAATTTTTCAGCACCTGCCGTATAGTATAAAAGCGTGTTGCCAAAATTGGTTTTTTCAAGAATGCTTGATGCAAGTGATGAATACGAAAGCACCGCAATTATCCACGCAACTATATATGAGCCCACGTTTAAGAGTGTTATAAGAAAGCCCTTATACCAACCAAGCATAAACCCAAATGCAAGCACAAGTATAATTATAAGATCAACTATATTCACGCTTTATCTCCTTTCTACGCATCAAGTGCATAACGGTAAACGCTATTTCCCGATTCAATAAGCACGTAGTTATCACCGTTACGCACGTTATCTATTCTTACGGGGAATCTGTACTTTTTAGCCTTTCCGTTTTTAGCCTTAAAGGTATACATAAAATAGTTACTGAAGCCGAAGTAGCATTTTGTTGAAACTGCACCAAAGAGTATTTTTTCCTCACATTCAAGATTTATCATACCCTTTTCGCCTATTGCTTTAAGGCGGCCGTTATTCATCAGCATCATGCTTACGGATTTCTTTATTTTACCGCAGGCAATAACGTCATACCCGTTAACAGAATAATCCTCGTTCACGCTGCCTGTATAATCGCAATCACGCACCATTATCTTTTCGGTGCCGAATATATAGCAAACGTTATCGTTAAACACCGCGTCATACATCATCTGCGTATCGTCCGAAAATGTTACGGTTTGTGTTTTTCCGCCGTCATACTTGTAGGTGGAAAGCAAATATTTAGGACTATACCCTGAATTTTCAACAGTTATTACCCACACACTGCTACCGGAATACGTGCCAAAGCGAATGTTTGTGTTATTTACGCTTGATACTATACGGTCTATTTCCTCACCTGTTGAATTAAGGATTATTGTGTCATCCGAATTACTTAAAGAAACTGCAATAAGATTTTTACCAACCGCAACTGCGGAAATGTTTTTGTTAAATTCCTTTGTAAACTTAAGTGTGCCTTCGCTTGTTATTACCTGAAGCTTTTTGCCAACCGCAACGGCTATTTTATCTTCGCCTGCATAAAGCGACATATCCGCCGTAGCACCTTTAAAGCCCCACATTACTTCGTTACGGTCATCAACAAAGAAAAGTTCTTCACCCTTAATGTATGCGGCACCGCCTGCAAAAGCAACGTAGGTATCATCTTTGGAAAACGGCATAAGCTGAAGCTTATTAAGCTTAACGCTTTTTATGTTACCTGCAGTAAACACGCTTATAAGAACGATTATAAGCACTACCGCTATTGCCACCCATATAAACGGTACATAATTTATTATATCAAATCTCTTTCTTCTGCGTCTTATAACGTCCATCGAAGCCATCCTTTTCAATGCGAATAATACTATGTATATTATTATACAGTATAGATTATACCACAAATTGCTTTAAATACAAAGAAAAAATTACCGTCATTACGAAAATAACGGTAATTTTATGGTTATTTCTTACGTTTTATTGGTTTTTCAGCTTTGCGAATATGATTTTTCCTGCATTTGTCTGAAGCATTCCCGTAACCACAACCTCAACAAAGCTGTCAATGTGCTTGGCACCGTCTTCAACAACTATCATTGTTCCATCGTCAAGATATCCAACGCCTTGCAAGGGATCTTTGCCCGTTTTTGAAATTTCAACGGTTATTTCATCACCTGCTATTACGGTAGGCTTTAACGCATTTACAAGCTCGTTAACGTTAAGTATTTTAACTCCCTGCACACTTGCCACCATATTAAGCGAATAATCGTTAGTCATAATATCCGCATTAAGCTGACGTGCCGTGTTAATAAGCTTTGCGTCGATGCTTTCGCCCTCAACTTCCTTTTCAAGCACCGTGAGGCATTTGATTTCCTGAAGCTTTTTAACCGTATCAAGACCAAGTCTTCCGCGGGTGCGCTTTTTGTTATCTTCAGAATCCGCAAGCTTTGTAAGCTCATCAAGAATAAATTGGGGCACGTATAACGGCTCGTTAAGAAATCCCGTTTTAAAAATGTCTACGGTTCTACCGTCAATAAGAATGCTTGAATCAAGTAGCGTGCCGCCTGAGGTGCTTTTTTGTTCGCCCACACCACGTGCGTTTTTTTCAAACATCTCAACATCGTCACGACGCATAATAAACACCCTGAACCCAAGAAATCCGCAACATATGTACACAAGTGCATTTATGCATGTTACAAGCACTTCGTTGCTTATGTTGTCAAATATCTGACAAATGAGGAACGCACACACAAAGCCTATAAGCAGACCTGCAAGACCTAAAAACATTTCCTTGGCAGGCATTTCCTTTGCTTTTTTCGTTAATTTAGAAAGCATATGAGCAAGCCATCTTGAAACAGGACCGCCTATAAAATAGCCTGCAACTGCCAGCGCGGATATACAAGCTATTTCAAAAAAGATGTTTGCCCAACCCCAGAACGTTATTTTGCAGGCACTAAGCAAAAGCTCAACAATTTTCCACACCCAATACCCAAGTGCACCGCACATAGGCGCGAATAAAATTTGAATTACCTTTTTCATTTTTCATTTATCGCGGCAAGAGAAAGTGCGGTAAACACGTTATCCGCAAACAGAAGCTTTATCTTTCCCCCGTCGTTCAGACTCCTTTTATTTCCCTTGGGAAGAATTATTCTTTTAAAGCCAAGTTTAACGCATTCGTCTATCCTTTGCTTTACGCCGTTGACTGCGCGCAATTCGCCTGTCAACCCTACCTCTCCAAGAAGCACGGTATCCGAAGGTAACGGCACGTTTTTATACGCCGAAGCCACCGCTGCAAGCACAGGCAGATCAAGTGCAGGCTCGTCTATCCTTAATCCACCTGCAACGTTAACGTAAACGTCCTGATCGTAAAGCTTATAGCCTACGCGCTTTTCAAGTACTGCAAGCAATGTGACCATTCTGCTGTAATCAACACCGCTTCCAACACGGCGCGGATTATTGAACCCTGAATTACCCGTAAGCGCCTGTATTTCTACCATAACGGGACGGGTACCCTCAAGAGTGCACATTATTGAAGTGCCTGCTACTGCTTCCTCACGCTCGGACATAAATATCTCCGACGGATTTTTCACGTCAACCATTCCCCGTTCTTCCATTTCAAACACACCGATTTCATTGGTTGAGCCAAAGCGGTTTTTGTTCGCCCTTAAAACACGGAACGCTGAATTTCTTTCGCCTTCAAAATACATTACCGTATCAACGATATGCTCAAGCACCTTAGGGCCTGCAAGCGTACCTTCCTTGGTAACGTGACCAACAGTGAACACCGTTATACCGCATTCCTTTGCAACACGCATCAGTCTTGATGCACATTCGCGCACCTGTGATACCGTTCCCGGCGCCGAGCTTAAGTACGGCGCATACACCGTCTGTATTGAGTCAACAACCGCAAACTGAGGCTTTTCATCGGTAAGCTGTGCGCATATCTGCTCAATATCGGTTTCAGCAAGAAGAAATATATTTTCACTTGTGCAGTTAAGCCTGTCACCGCGAAGCTTTATCTGATGGCGTGATTCCTCAGCCGAAACGTACAAAACCTTTTTATCCCGCGCAACAAAATCGCACACCTGCAAAAGCAGGGTTGATTTGCCTATGCCGGGATCACCGCCGCAAAGCACGATGCTTCCCGGAACAATGCCGCCCCCAAGCACCCTATCAAGCTCATTACTGCCAGAAGAATATCTTGAAAAGCTTGTTGCCTCGACCTCCTTCATTTTAAGAAGGCTTGCCTTTGGCGCTTCGGTACTTCTCATTCCTTTATTTTTAGGTTCAGCCTTTATTACCTGTTCTTCAAGTGTTGACCAGCTATCACAACCCGGACATTTCCCAAGCCATTTTGCCGATTCAAACCCACATTGCGAGCACACGTACACCGTTTTTTCCTTCATATTTACCCCACAATAATGTATTTAAACATGTCGTCACCGCTATCGGTTTTATCTTCCCACACAATAAGGCTACCGAACGCCTGTGGAAGAATTGAATTGCGGCTTGCCTCAGACACCTGAAGAAGAATATCCTCGGCATAATAATACGCATAAACTATCTGATTATAAACAAAGCATATAAAATTGTCGCCCACAGAATACTGCGTTATATTGCTCCACAGCGCTTTAGGCGGCAACGCACCGCTTTTATACGCAAAATACAAGGTGGAATCGGGTGCTGTATTCTTATCTATCCACACGAATATATCGTCGTTACAAATGGGATTATGAACGTACGTTCCCGTTTTAAATACGCCTGGCTCAAGCTCACCCGAATCTTCTTCACCCGTTTCGGTGGATTCTTCATCGCTTGTATCCGTTTCACCAAGCTTTTCGAACACAAGATTGTATATAGCGCTTACGTTTTCGCCAACACGGTCGGGGTCAGCATCTGCCCAAAGCACCATATCCTTATGAATATAAGGGGTGCTTACCGCATAGTTGCTGTTCTGGAACATGGTTATTGCCATATTTTCATCTGTGGTAAGATCAACAAAATACAATTTATCCTCACTGTCGCTTACCTGTTCCATCCACACAAGATAGTCACCGTACAAGCCAAGCCTTGGCATATGGTTTTCAGGTTCCTGCACAACAAGAATATCCGTATCCCACTTGCCGTCATTCATTTTTTCTCTTTCAAGCTTGTATATTACGTTTTTGCCCTTGTGATCGGTATCTACCCACACTATCCATTTTTCCGAAAGATAGGTTTCAAATATCTCGCCCCCATCGAGCTTTGAAGAGGTTATTTTTTTATTTTCGTCGGTTACCGCATCGTACAGGTACAGGTTTGTAAGAACAGACCTGTCAAGCGAACCGCTTCCTGCAGAAAACAGCATTTCGTGACCGTAGATGCTTGGCTGATTTATGCGCATTTCATCTACCTTCATTTCCTTTGCACCTTGCGAGCGGTCAACCACCGTATATTTTATATCGCCCGCAGGCTGAGGGGTTGCCCACGGCGGTACGGTTTCCGTTGCCGCAGGACCGTTTGCCGTTCCGCTTAAAACGCCCTTTGAATCAAGAACGTTAAAAACAAGCGCAACGATAACTAGCACTGCCGCAGTAATATAAAAGAACGTATCCCTTTTCCTGCGCCTTTTTGTTACGTTGGGATCCTCACCATCGCGGTATTTATGCCTGAGTATTGCATCAAGCTGTGAAATCTTCATCTGTGCTCACCTTATCTTCTCAGCGTTGCGGTCGCCTGACTTGCTATTCCCTCAAGCCTTCCCACAAAGCCTAATTTTTCGGTAGTTGTCGCCGCAACGTTGACACGGCTTATATCAAGACCTGCTACCTTAGCAATATTTTCGTTCATTTCAGTTATGTACGGGCTTAATTTAGGTGCCTGCGCCATAACCACTGCACTGATATTTACTATCTCGTACCCATTTTCCTTTAAAAGCGAAACAACGTGTTCAAACAAAAGCATACTGCTTATTCCCTTATATTTTTCATCGGTATCGGGAAAATGCTTGCCTATATCACCCATACCTGCCGCACCTAAAAGTGCATCCATTATAGCATGCACCAACACGTCAGCATCGGAATGTCCCTTCAATCCCTTTTGCGAAGGCACCTGAACGCCGCCTAAAATAAGCGGTCTGTCATCGGTAAACTGATGCACGTCGTAGCCGATTCCGTTTAAATATATCTTTTCCAACTTAACGTCTTCCCTTGTGGTAATTTTTTTATTGAAATAGCCGCCCTCGACCATTTTAACCTTGTAGCCTGCTTTTTCAAACACCGCACCGTCATCAGTAAGAAGCGTTCCTGCTTTTTCGTATGCTTCATAAAGTTCCTCACTTAAAAAGCCTTGCGGCGTTTGTGCCGCCCAAAGCCGTTCACGCAAGGGTGTTGATATAACGCATCCGCTATCATCGGCTTCCTTTACCGTATCGGTTACCTTTACGCCTGCTATTATGCCCTGTCCGCTTTTTACGTTATCCTTTACGCGCTTAATAATCTCATCGTTTACAAACGGCCGTGCACCGTCGTGCACAAGCACCACCGAGCACCTATCCTTTATTGCCCTTAATCCGTTCATTACCGATTCACCGCGCGTAGCACCGCCGATTGCATATAAAACGGTATCCCCGAACATTTCAAAAAGCCTGTCCTTATCAATCTCGGAGCAAACTATACAAATTTCGTCAATGCAGCCTGAATTTTTAAACGCATTTACCGTCTTTTCAATAACCCTTTCGCCATCGGGAAGAGTAAAAAATATTTTATTTTCCTTTAAGCCTGTGCGGCTGCCCGTTCCTGCCGCCGCAATAAGTGCCGCCGTCATGATATTTCCTCAAACATAGGGGCGCCCGTTTTGCGTGCCACGTTATCATCAGTAAGAAGCACCCTGAATTCGTGATTTTTTTCACCGAACACAATGCCTATAACGTCGCCTTCCTTTACCTGATAGCCTGCCTTTTGCTGCTTACCGTTCACCGATACCCTGCCTGCGTCACAGGCATCATTTGAAACGGTACGCCTTTTAATTATTCTTGAAACCTTAAGGTATTTATCAAGACGCATATTCTGTCCCCCGAACAAATATAATTATATATTATTATATCACAACAAATTTGATTTGAACAGAGATAATTTTGTGTATTTTTTGGGTGCAAAATATGCACTGATATGATATAATAACGTTATCATTTGAAAGAGGTGCTTATATGTTCAGCGCGATTGCGAAGCTTTTTATTAAAAATTACAAGAACACTTCCGACAACGCAGTACGGCAAAGATATGGTGTGTTTTCGGGTTTTTTAGGAATAATCTGCAATCTTCTTCTGTTTATTTTAAAAATATCGGTAGGTGCCGTTATAGGTAGCGTTGCGGTAATTTCTGATGCATTTAATAACTTTTCGGATATGGGCTCAACTATCGTTTCGGTTATCGGCATAAAATTAAGCAACAAAAAGCCTGACAGAGATCACCCGTTCGGGCACGGCAGATTTGAATACGTTTCTGCACTGATAGTTTCGTTTCTTATTATGCTTGTAGGTTTTGAGCTTTTAAAATCATCCTTTAGTAAAATTCTTAACCCTGCCCCGTTAAGCACGGTAAACTGGCTTTTAACAGGCATTCTTGCAATATCGATCCCCGTAAAGCTTTTTATGTGGGGCATGAACAGATATCTTGGAAAAAGCATCAGCTCGCCTGCGCTTCTTGCAACTGCGCAGGATAGCCTTAATGATTCTGTTGCAACAAGCGCGGTAATAATCGCAACTATTATCGATTCATTAAAGATACTTCCCTTTACCGTTGACGGTTACGTAGGCGCACTTGTTTCCTTAATGATAATGTACGCAGGCTTCGGTGTTGCCAAGGACACGGTTGGTCTTTTATTAGGAAAAGCGCCCGAGGAAGAAACCGTTGAAGAAATACGCCGTCTTTTGACCGAAGCACCTGAAATAATCGACGTGCACGACCTTATCGTACACGATTACGGACCGGGCAGACTGTTTGCTTCAGTTCATGCCGAGGTAAGAGATGATGCTGATTTTATTGCGGCGCACGAAATAATAGATGCAACCGAAAAGCATATTTTTAACGTTACGGGATGTGAAATTTCAATACATATGGACCCCGTTTCCACCGATAACGAGATACTTATTTCCATAAAGGAACAGGTATATGCAGTATTTAAAGAGTGCGATTGCACATGGTCGATACATGATCTTCGTATGACTGACGGTGAAAGCAATATTAACATTATCTTTGATATGGTAGTTCCTTTTGAAGCATCAAGTGAAAGCATCCGCAGTATGACGGATAAGCTTAAAGCCGCAATAACGGCTATGGATGAAAGATTTTCGGTAGTTATTCAGATAGACAGAGCTTTTGTTACTTGACAAATTCTTTTTATATGTTAAAATATACGTATAACTGAATTTTAAGGAGTTATTACTATGGATAGCGACAGTAGCGACGAAGATAACGCATGCTGTAAGAATTTATTAATTAAGCACACCTAAACCGCATTTTCGGTAGTAGGTGTGCTTTTTATATTTTAAGGAGTAAGAAATGACTGCAAAAATAATAGTGATGGTGATATGTCTGTTGCTTTCGGCATACTTTTCGGCAACCGAAACAGCATTCTCATCAATAAACAAAACAAGGCTTAAAACCATAGCCGAGAAAGGAAACAAGCGTGCCACGCTTACGCTTAAGCTTTCAGATTCCTACGATAAGCTTATTTCTACCATTCTTATTGGAAATAACATCGTAAATATCGCCATTGCTTCGGTTGGCACGATGCTTTTTATAGAAATATGCGGCGGTGACATAGGTGCAACCGTTTCAACTGCCGTTGTTACCGTTGCCGTTCTCATATTCGGTGAAATAACACCTAAAAGCATTGCAAAGGATTCGCCCGAAAAATTTGCAATGTTTGCTTCACCGTCAATCCGTATGCTTATATGGTTGCTCACCCCCCTTTGCGCCATCTTTTCACTTTGGAAAAAGCTTGTCAGCAAGATTTTCAAGAGCGAGGATGACGATAAAATGTCGCAGGAAGAGCTTTTGATGATCGTTGAAGAGGCTGAGCAGGAGGGCGGTATTGATACCGACGAGGGCGACCTTTTAAGAAACGCCATTGAATTTACGGAAATTCGTGCCGAGGATATACTTACCCACCGTGTTGACCTTGAGGCAGTAAGCAATGATGCGCCCAAGGAAGAGATTGCCCAAAGGTTTTCAGATACACGTTTTTCACGACTTCTTGTTTATGAAGAAAACATTGATAACATCGTGGGCGTTATTCACTTAAAGGATTTTTACAAGGGTAACGGCATCCTTAAGGATGATATTTCAACAATAATGTCGCCTCCCCTTTTCATTCATAAGTTTGAAAAGATTGACGACCTTTTAAAGCAGCTTCAACAGGCAAAATCGCACATTGCAGTAGTTGTTGACGAATACGGCGGAACGCTTGGTATCGTTACTATGGAGGATATTCTTGAAGAGCTTGTGGGCGATATCTGGGATGAACACGATGAGGTTATCGAACGCTTTAATGAAATAAGCGAAAACACCTATCTTGTTGACGGCACCACCAATTTTGAAGAATTCTGTGATTTCTTTGAGCTTGAAAGTGATTCCGAAAGCATTTCACTTGGCGGATTTATTATGGAGCATCTTGGCAGAATTCCCGAAACGAACGATAAGTTTTCCTTTGAGCATCTTGATTTCATAATAGAAGAAACCGATTCACGTAGAGTTATTTCAACCAAGGTTATAAGACACGAAAAGAAGACCGTGGACGACGAAGAATAAGGGGCTGACCATTTGTGACAGAACTTACAAGCATAGTGCGTATAGGCACTGTAAAGCATTCGATGCCTGAATATTCTTCCTTCGCCCGCACGTTTGACGTGCAGAAGAAGCCTGATTTTGCAGGAATACGCATTGATTCAATGGGTGTTTGCGGCATTTTTATTAACGGTACCTTTCTTGAGGCGATAACCGGCAGATATGCAAACCGCATTGCATTTTTTGAGTTTACATCTTTAATCAACGAGGGCGAAAATACGGTAAAATTAGTCCTTGGCGGTCACTATTATCAGCCTGTGGGAATGGATATATTTAACCGTTCAGGTGCAATATTCTCTTCCGTTGCCGCAGAAATAACCTTAAAAAATAATGATGACACCACCACTATCGTTACCGATGGCAGTTGGGAATGCGATAATTCACCGCTTACCTGCTTTTCGGAGGTAACAAATGCCGAATACGACCATTTTTGGCTTTCAGCGGCACTTTGGGAAGAGCAAAAGGATTTAGAAGTAAATTCTGAAATTAAAAGCCTGCTTGGTGAAAAATATTTAAGTGAGTTATCTTCGCCCCATAAATACGTAGAAATTGATAACGTTATTTATTCGGGCGAAGGCTTTAAGGCTTACGATTTAGGAAAAGTCCACGTTGGTTATCTTGAAATTGAATACGCTGCGAAAGAAGATTCCTCTATCGACCTTTGCGTTGATTACAATGAAACCGCTGATGACCTTGAAGCAAATGCAGGTTTACCGTTAAGGCTTAAAATAACCGAGCCGTTAAGCAAGGGCAAGCATACGCTTCTTGTTTTAAGGCGCAGAGCATTCAGGTTTTTAAAGTACGTTACCTCAACTGACGTGGAAATTAAAAGCATACGTCTTATAAAAAGCACCAAGCCCTATTCGGCACTTGGCTATTTTAACTGTGAGGACGAATTATTAAACAAAATATGGCAGGTAGGTAAATACACGCTTTTAATAAACAAGCATCACGAATACGAAAGCTGTCCCCGTAATGAAATGAAGTTCTTTTCGGGCGATGCCATAATTGAAGCGCTTGTTGATTATTACGCATTTGGTGACGGTGCACTTGTTGACGCTTCCCTTTCACTTTCCGAAATTGACACAAACCTTGGTATAAGGCATAACCGTTACGACCGTAACGTATCACTTTGGGATTACCCTGCCTGGCGCATATTGATCGCCTATAACCACTACCGTTATTTTAACGATGCGGAGCTTATAAAGAAATATTATAACGAGCTTAAGCTTGAAATGCTTTGGCTTACGGATAAACTTAATTCACGGCATCTTATATATCAGTATCCCTGCTTTTCGGCACCTATGTATGCAGCAAGCAGTCCTGTTGAATACAATTCCTCACCTGACCGCTTAGGTGAAAAGCCCCTTCTTAATGCGCTTGTATACAAGTGTCTTTTGTGTATGGGTGAGCTTGCAGCACTTGTTAACGATGCCGACGAAAAATCATATTTTGACCTTGCTAAAAAAGTAAAGGATGCGGTAAACGAGCATCTTTACAGTGAAGAAAAAGGTGCATATCTTGACCTTTTCAACACCGAATACATTCCTGCCGACGGCAATGCAGTTGCAGTATTGTTCGGTATCGCAGATGAAGAAAGAGCAAAGACAGTTCTTGATACATTAAAAAATGAATGCTGGACTCCCTACGGCACGGAGATAACCAATTCGGATACAGTTTGTTTCCGTGACCGCCTGCATCTTGTTTCGCCTGTTATGAACACATACGAAGCAGAAGCACGATTCATTTACGGTGACGAGGAAAATGCATTAACCGTTATCCGTAATTGTTGGGGTGGAATGATATCAAAGGGCGCAGAAAGCTTTTGGGAATTTGCCCCAAGCGAAGAGAATAGCCGTTGGCCTATTGCCGCACACGGTTGGGCGGCAGGCTGTACGTATCTTTTAAGCGCATTCGTACTTGGAATACGCCCTGACGGATATAAAAAATTCTCATTTACCCCTGCAATGACGCTTAAAAATTATTCAGGCTTGGTGCCCACCCCTTACGGTGATATTGCAGTAAAGAATGAAAACGGCAAGCTTACGGTAGTTATGCCAAAGGACGTAGAGCTGACCTTTAATAACGCGCTTGACGTTAAAATAATTAAATACTAAAACTAATAACTTACCAATGCCTAGCTTATTCCATTTAAAAAAAGCAAAAAACCGTCGGCTACTGGACCGTATCCAGACGAACGGACACGAAAACAAACACCCTATCGTAGAATTTTATTGATTTACGCGGCTTTACTCCGGATTTCAAACGGAGTAAGGCCGTTTTTCATATTGATGCGTTCAAAATTATAAAAATGTACGT
>JAZQTV010000012.1:0-26609 GCA_045630945.1 Clostridia bacterium | reverse complement strand
TTGATATTCGTTTCTTGTAAGGCGGATTTCATAAACGTCACCAAGAATACCCGAATCAATAATCTCGTTAACCTTGATAAAGCCTTCCTCAAAGCGTCTGTTATGACGAACGTAAATCTTGGGGCCGCCGGGCTGTGAGCCTAACTTTATAAGCTCAAGTGCCTGCTCGTAGGTTTCGCAGAAGGGTTTTTCAACAAGCACGCTCTTGCCTGCAAGAAGTGCCATTTTTGAATGTGCATAATGGTCGCAGGAACGGGTTGCAATATCAACCACCTCAACCTCGGGGTCATTGATAAGCTCTTCAATGTTAAGATAAGTACGGCAACCGAACTCTTCCTCATACTTTTTAACTCTGTCTTCAATAAGATCGCAGGCGGCAACAACGGTAAACTTGTCGGGGCGGTCCTTAAGACACTTGCGGTGTACTGACATACCGATTCTTCCAAGACCTACAACGCCTACTTTAATGGGCTTTGACATAATAAAATCCTCCTTAATTTAATCCTAATGATTTAAGATATTTATAGCTCTTTTCAAGGCAAACAAAGGGATCCTCGTCATAGCAGTAATCCTGCTCAACAAGCATATACTCCGTGCCTGCGTTTTCTGCCGCGGCAATGATGCGCTCAAAGTTCATATTTCCGTGACCAACGGGTGCCATTTTCTGCTCAACCTTGTTCATAACAAGATCCTTTAAGTGAATGCAGGGAACACGGCCCTTTAATTTTTCAAGCCATGCAGCAGGATCACCGCCGCCTACCTGCACCCAATAGGTATCAAGTGTAAAGCCTAATTCATCGGGTGAGAAGCCTTCGATAATCTTATCAAGAATTCTTACGCCGTTTGCATCCTTGGTGAATTCGTAGTGGTGGTTGTGGTACATCATATATGCACCGTTTTCCTTAATAGCTTTACCGATGGGGCGGAATTTTTCAATAAATGAATCTACCGCATCTATTGCACCTGCACCGCCGGGCATTGAGCCTAAGCCGATGTATTTGCAGTTATATATATTGTGGTCTGCAACTAATTTTTTTGCATCGTAAAAAGCTTCTGTTTCGGGGTGTGTGATAACGCATTCAAGTCCTGCTTTTTTCAATTCGTCCTTCATCCATTGGGGCTCGTAGGAACATACGCCTGAAACCTGAACGGTGGTATAGCCAATATCGGCAATTCTTTTAAGCGTGGTGCTCAGGTCGCTAAGATTCTGTGTTGTTGAGCGTACTGTGTACATTTGTGCGCCTATCTTCATTTTTCGTCATCCTTTCTTTTTTAAAAAAATCATACGCCGCGGTGCGACGGTGAATTCGCTTTTTGTAATACCCGTTTCCCTGTCTAACCAGTCCTCAGTCAATTTAAGGGTGTACGGTGTATCCGAAATATTTGAAACTGCAAGATATTCCTCTTCGTTTATGAAAAGTGAAGCATAAACATTTTCGGGAATAGGTGAGAGAATAAATTCTGCCGAACGTATTTCCATATAAACCGTTGAACCCTCGGTAACCATAGGCTTATAAAGCTTAAGGTATCTTGACCAACGGGGAAAATCCTCGGTATCGTCGGGAATCTGTGACCATTCACTGTAAACGTAGGGACCGTTGGGGTGCTTATCAGCCCAATCGCGTACCTTTTCAAAGTAATGGTAAAGGTGATCCGCCTGCGTAGTATTATATTGCGTTACACCCTCAACGTCAATACATCTGCCCATGGTAGGTCTGCCGTGGGTAAGCAGGGGGAACTGAACAAAGGGAATGGTTTTGGCAAAATATTCGTCCATATCAAAACGGGTTTCAAACCAGTTTGTAAGTCGGGGTTTGTCGGGACAGGGTACAAGGTAAGGCTCGTACATCTTGCCTGCGCCGCATTTGGAATCGAATTCACATTCGCCAACCCAAAGATAATCGTAATACTTGCCTCTTACGGGTGCACGGTCACTTTGACCAATGTGCAATTTATATATACCGCCGCGCTTTTTTACACCTTCGTACAGGGCGTGAATAAGGTCTTCAGCTTCGGGATCGTATTTTTCAAGAGGCTGGTTTTCATAGTTGCGCTTTTCGGGGGGGATATCAACGTAGGTGCTGTTATGCCAATCATAACCCCAATCGTTAAAGATACCGTCAAAGCCGTAGGTATCCATAATATTAAACGTGCGGGGAATGATAAAATTGCGCCATTTTTCGCTGCCTGCGTGACCGTAGCGATATGAATAGTGCATATCGGTGCATCCACCGTCACTGCGGCAGAAGTCTTCATCAAAATACTTGGATTTACAATGTATGTAGCTTGCCGAACAATAAGGAATAATTTTAATGCCGAAGGAATGACATACCTTGATAAATTCAAGCATACCCTCGTGGTCACAGCTATGCCATTTATCACTACCGTATTTTTCGATGGTATCGTTCCATTCCTCGTGCACCTGAATCATATCTACACCGTTTTCGGCATATGAACGAAGAAGATTAACGTCATATTCGGTGGGGGAAATGCTCATCTTTTGCGGATAGTCGCCAAGATAATATATTACCTGACCGGGAAGATAATCCTTAATACGCATCTCACGGGTGTATTCCTTTACGCTTTTGCGTGCGTTATTTAAGTTGTTTAAACGCTTTACGTGCATTTCTAATGAATAATTTTCCATAATTAACCTCGGAATATTGGTTCGTTGTATTTATTATAGCAAAAACTTACGCAAAAATATATTGCGTTTTTTATTGTGATTAAGTGCAAGTATTGCATTTTTAACTGTAACTTAACACAAAATACCGCATAATACGTCCTTGACCGTGGAAGAATAGTAATATATAATATTTATCAGAATCAGCTTAACAGAATATTTGGAGTGTAGTATAAAAATGGAACAGGATAACGTGCGGCTGTTTTTTAAGGTAATAGCCACCGTGCTGTTTATTGCAGTGCTTCTTGTGGGCGGTGCATACGGTGCGTGGCTGTATCTTACAAGGGATCTTGCAGGTGATGATTTCACACCTAATACAAGTGTGGATATTGAAAGTATTTCCCTTACCGAAAACAGTACGTTTACGGGTGATAACGAAAAGGACCTGAAAAACAATATAACGTCCTGGCTTTCCTCAGGTGAGGCGGCAAGACAGGAAAATGTAATGAATATTCTTCTTATCGGTATCGATAACGATACCAAGGATATGAAGAAAAATTCCCGTGCCGATGCAATGATGATTCTTTCGGTCAATCATAATACAAGGACGATTGCTTTGGTTTCGGTAATGCGTGATCAGTACGCGTACGTTGAACACGAAAACGGCGGTAAATTTGAAAAATTCCATCACGCAAGCGCTTACGGCGGACCGCAGGCGCAGATAAAAATGATAGAACAGTATTACAAGGCCTCGATGGATAATTATGCTCTCGTTAATTTTTATTCGTTGCCTAAAATAATAGATGCCCTTGACGGCGTAACGGTTCAGATAACACAGACGGAAGCAGATTATATGAACAATTATTGCGGTATGCAGGTAAAAACGGGCGCGAATACTATTGATGGTGAAACTGCGCTTATTTATATGCGCATCCGCCATCAGACAGGCGGTGACGAGGCGCGTGTTACAAGACAAAAGCAGGTAATAAAAGCCATATTTTCAAAGCTTAAAACAAAGAATAAAGCCGCTATAACCACGTTGTTTGGCGAGATAGGCAAGTATATGCGCACAGGCTATTCGTCGGAGGAATTGTTGCTTCTTGCTACCAATGCGGTAACTGAGGGCTGGTTTGATTATAAGATACTTGAATACAGTCTTCCGGACAGCGAATGTGCTGCTGAATACACCGTAGACGGAGCGTGGTATTGGAAGGTTGATTACCCCCTTGCCGCACAAAAAATGCAAAAAATACTTTACGGCACCACAAATATCGTGTTAAGCGAAACAAGAAAAAGCTGGATAAAATGAAAAAACGAACGAAAAATCGTTCGTTTTTTATTTGTTTTTATATTCCATATATCCTTCAAGCGAATCACGGTCGCTTACCGTAAGCGAATCAAAGCCGTAGTATTCCATAAACGAGGAAAGTATGCAACCGCCGAATACGATAATATCGGCACGGGGTGCAAAATCACCTGAATATGCCTTTCTTTCTTCGCTTGTTAGTGATGAAAGCTTTAAAAGCTCCTTATCAAAATCCGCTTTTGAAATAACGTAGCCCTGTACTTTTTCGGGGCAGTAGGCTTTTTCATCCATAAAAAGCGATGCAATGGTGGTTGGTGTGCCGCTTACACCAATAAGCGTGCGTGCATTTAAAACGTCGGTGCATTCTTTATACTTGGGAATAAAGTTATTTAATACAAAATCCTTTACAGGCTTGATATCAATTATCCCCGAGGGCGTTGAAAACTGTTCCTTAAGCCTTACTCCACCTGTTTTTAATGAAAGCGCCTTCAAAAAACCGTTTTCTCGTGTAACTACCTCGGTTGAGCCGCCGCCGATATCGATTACCGCAGGTGAAGAATATCCGCCTGCCGAGCCGATAAAGGCAATCTCGCCCTCAAGTGCACCGGGAATTATATCAAGTGTTATTCCGGTTTTATCAAGAATCATTCTCTTAAAAACATCCCTGTTTTCAGCTTCGCGCACAACTGCGGTGGCGTAAACGTAAATCTCCTGCGCGCCGTTTGAACGTGCGATTTCGCTAAATTCTTTAACCTTGTCGCTTGTTCTTAACATAGGCGCATCAAGCATCACGGGTGAATTTAAAATGCCTTCCCCAAGGCGAGTGGTGGAAAGCATTTTTAATATGCATTTTTGTTGGCTTCCTTCTACGTCGGCAACGTAAAGCCTTGTGGAATTGGTGCCGATATCAATAACTGCTTTTCTCATTGTCCCTCAACAACGTCAATACGTATTTCGCCGTCCTTGACCATACCGAAGTGACTGCGCATATATTTGTCGATATATTCAAGGGTATTCTTGTTCTGAACCTCCTGAAGCATTGCTTGGTATTCTTCCTCAAGCCGTGCGTTTTCCTGCGTCATACGGTCTATCTGCTCGTTCTGCTTTTTAAGTACGATTCCCTGGTTTATGTACATATAACAGAAGTAGCCTAAAAGACAGGTCAAAAGAAGTGTACATATAAGCCTTACCGGTGCTATTTTAGCTTTCCTTTTTGCCATACGTGCCCACTCCCTTCAAACTACTTAAAAACGATTTTAAAGAACTTATCTATCCTTAACCGTACATATAAATTATATATTAAATTCAAAAAAAAGTCTATAAAAATTTTTATAAAAAAGCCTAAAGTTGCTCTTTCTGCAACAAACCCGAATAAACAGGCGAAAAACATAAAAAAATGAAGCCTTCCGCTGTTAAAACGTTCAACAAAAAATACCGTAAAAAACAAGAATGCCGTTGCAAACAAAAGGTCCGAAAACGCGGTAAGCGCGGGGGTTTTTCGCAGTATGGACAGAATATCGTATACCGCGCCAAGCATAATGCCCATACAAATAAATACCAAAAATAACGGCAGTTGCCGTGTGGATTCAAAAAGCATTATCTGAACAGGCGGTGCAAAAGTCCGCCACCCTTTTCGGTATCGGAATATTCCACACCGTTTATAAAGCCGTCGATAATTAAAATTCCCCCATCTAAATCAAGGCGGGAAATGTGCAGTCCCTGTCCGTAAACTGATACGGTGCTTGAATCAAGCCGTGCGGTGACCTCACTTTCGTCAAAGCTATCCACTCTTACTATACCCGTAAGGCTGATTTTTTCTCGGTTTTCGATGGTTACGTTTGAGCGCGCAGGCACTCTGTGCTGTTGATTTATAAGTTCATTCATAGCATTTCACTCCTCTTAATTAAAAATATGCGGTAAAGTTATAAATATTACAAGCATTTTTTGTTGCGTATTATTGAAATATATAATATAATAAATAACTATGAGATACTGTTTTGATTTATTCAGCGAGGCACAGACTGTTGCCTTGGGCGAAAAATTGGCAAAAAACATTAAAGAAGGCGCATTCATCGCTCTTTCGGGTGATCTTGGCGCAGGCAAGACCGTGTTCGTTAAGGGATTGGCAAAGGGACTTTTAGTTAATGAAAGGATAGTAAGCCCCACTTACACTATAATGTGTCAGTACTTTGGCGAAAAAATGCTTTGTCATTTCGACCTTTACAGGATTACCGAGGACGATTGCTACGATATGGGCTTTGACGATTTCTTTTTTGACGATACTATCGTGTGCGCGGTGGAATGGTCGGAAAGGCTTACGAGTCTTCCTTCCAACGTGATACGTGTGGATATTGAAAAAACAGGTGAAAATTCACGCAGGCTGACCGTTACTGATGAAAACGGTGTTTTGAAAGAGGATTTTAAATGAATATTTTAAGCATTGATACATCAAGCATATATGCCTCCTGTGCGGTTATGGCAGAAGATACCGTCAAGGCGGAGGCAGTTTCGTTAAGCGGACTTGTTCATTCAAAGTCGGTGATGCCGTTGATAGAAAGCGTGCTCAGGCAGGCAGGTATGGATATTGAGGATATCGACGTGTTTGCACTTAATGCGGGCCCCGGCTCGTTTACGGGCGTGCGTATCGGCGTGTGTGCGGTCAAGGGTCTTGCACAGGCACTTGATAAGCCCTGCTATATGGGTAACACACTTGATTGCCTTAAGGAAAATCTTTCTTTTTCAGAATGTGTTTGTCCCATACTTGATGCCCGTCGCGGTCAGGTATATACCGCGGTATATGAAAACGGTGTGCTCACCCGTGATTATGATGTTTGCCCCATTGAAGACGTATTGGAATTTTTAAAAAATAAAAAGCCTGTATTTTTAGGCGACGGGGTAAAGACGTTTAAGGAAAAAATAATAAGCGTGTTAGGTGAAAACGCAACATTTGCACCGTCACAGCATAATTATATAAGGGCGGCAAGTATTCTGCCCCTTGCAAAAAAGGCAAGCGAAGAAAATAAGCTTATTTCTGCGGCGGCGCTTGATGCCATTTATTTAAGAAAACCGCAGGCGGAGCGCGAGTATGAAAACAGAAATTCATAAGCTTGAGGAAAAATTTCTTGACGGTATCGTGCAGATAGAGAACGACAGCTTTAAATATCCGTGGTCGTACGATGCATATTTTAAAGAAATACAAAACGAAATGGCAACCTACCTTGTGGTAACTGACGGTGAAGGCACGGTAATCGCATACGGCGGCTTCTGGAAGGTGCTTGATGAGGCGGATATAACCAATATTGCCGTTAAAAGAGATTGCAGAAATCAAGGAATAGGCAGGCTTCTTACCAAGGCGCTTATAGAAGAAGCAAGGGCGCAGGGTATACGTGCAATGACCCTTGAGGTGCGCGTTTCCAATAAAAGTGCAATCCGTCTTTACGAAAATACAGGATTTAAAAGCGCGGGGATAAGGAAGAATTATTATCCCGACGGCGAGGATGCCATTATAATGTGGCTGGAGGATATTTGATTTGTTGATTGAATCGGGAAACTACAAAATAAATTACGAAACCGAGGGCGAGGGAAGGGACGTTGTTATCCTTCACGGCTGGGGTTACGATATAACGTTGCTTGAACGGCTTAAAAACGCACTTAAGGATAGCTATCGCGTTACGCTTATCGATCTTCCCGGACACGGTAAGTCAAGTGAGCCTGAAACACCCATTACGGTTTACGATTATGCCGATATCGTGCTTGACGTGCTTGATAAATTAAAAATCGAAAGCGCGTTCTTTATAGGGCATTCGTTTGGATGCAGGCTTTGTGTTATAATCGGGGCAAAGCATCCCGAAAAAATCAAAAAGCTTGTGCTTTGCGGTGCGGCAGGCATAAGAGAAAAAAGAACGGCTAAATACTATTTTAAGGTGTACACCTACAAAATCGGCAAATTCTTTCTTAAGACATTTGCACCTAAAAGGTTTGAAAAGTGGAGAAGCACTAAAGGGTCCGAGGATTATAAAAAGCTTTCAGATACTATGAAAGCCACGTTCTCGAACATCGTCAATGAGGATCTTACCTATCTTTTAAATAAAATTCAGGCGCCTACGTTCTTGATATGGGGCGAAAACGATACTGCAACCCCCTTGTATATGGCGGATATCATGGAAAAAAATATTCCCGAATGCTATAAGGCGGTGTATCTTGGCAGAACGCATTATGCGTTTTTAGAGGAGCTTCCCCGTACGGTTGCCATAATCAGAACTTTTTTTAAGGAGTAATCAATGCAGGAAATTATAGTAAAAGCCTTGCTTATAACCTCTTCCACCGTGCTGACACTGATGGCGGCGGAATATTACGTACATATGCTTCAGCTTGAGGGATATTTTATTTCACAGTACGTGCGCCATTTGTTTGCGCGCATAAGAAATCCCAAGCTGTTATTTAAAAAACAGACGGTAAAGAAACCGCTTGTATATACTGCGCGCGTAGATAGGCTTTACGTTACCCTTGCGGTAATAGTGTTAGCCATAAACGCTTTGTTTGCGGTAGTTCTTTTTGAAGGAATAACCCACGCAATAAAAATACCTGCTACGGTGTTCTGCTTCTTGCCTATATTACTTGCTTCCCCGTTGGTTTTATTGGCGGCAGTGGTAATGCTTCCCGTGGAAAAGGGAATTGCCAAGTGGTACGTAAACGATGCAAAAAAACGCCTTAAGGCAAGGGAAGATCTTAAAATCGTTGCCATAACGGGCAGTTACGGCAAAACAAGTACAAAGTTTATTCTTTCTACCATTTTAAGTGAAAAATTTGCATGCCTTACACCCCCGTCAAGCTATAACACGACTATGGGTGTCGTAAGGGTTATAAGGGAAAGGCTTCAGCCCGATGACGAGGTGTTTATCTGTGAGATGGGCTCCCGCCACATTGGCGATATCAAGGAAATATGCGATTTTGTGCATCCCCACAACGCCATCATTACTTCAATCGGACCGCAACATCTTGATACGTTCTTAAGTATCGAAGGTGTTAAAAAAGGTAAGTTTGAACTGATAGAAGCACTTAAAGAGGATGGAATTGCGGTATTTGCTTCTTCTGATGAGCATATACTTGAGCTTTATGAAAAGGCTACGTGCAAAAAGCTTGCCGCAGGCTTTGTTGAAAGCGACGGCGTGCGTGCCGAAAATATTACGGTTGGCTGCTCGGGCAGTGCGTTCACCCTTGTGACAAAGGATGGACAAAGGGCAGAATGTACGACAAGCTTGTTGGGTAAGCACAATATTTCAAATATTCTTGTTGCGGCGGCAATGGCACTTGAAATGGGACTTACCTTAACAGAGGTGGTAAGGGGAATTTCAAAAATTCAGCCTGTTGAGCACCGCCTTCAGATAGTAAACCAAAGGCCTGTTACGGTAATTGACGATGCGTTCAATTCAAGCCCCAATGGTGCGGCGGCGGCGCTTGATGTGCTTTCGTGCTTTACGGGCAGAAGAATAATCGTTACACCCGGCTTTGTTGAGCTTGGCACAGATGAGGATAAGTATCATTTTGAGCTTGGTTTAAAAATAAAGGAATCGGCAGACGTTGCCATTCTTGTAGGCAAAAAGCGTACTGAAAAAATAAAGGAAGGTCTTGACGGCTTTAAGGGTGAAATATATCAGGTTTCATCACTTAACGAAGCAACGCAGACCTTGCAGAGCATAACAGTGGCGGGGGACGTGGTGTTGTTTGAAAACGATCTTCCCGATAACTTCAATGAGTAAGGAGAATAAATAAATGTTAAACGTTCTTGTATTTTTTGGCGGAAAGACCGTTGAGCACGACGTATCCATTGTTACGGCGCAGCAGCTTATACAGAATATGGATAAAACCAAATATAAGCCAATTCCCGTATACATTACCCGTGACGGCGATTGGTTTTCGGGTGAAAAACTTCTTAACATCGAAGCCTTTAAAAAGTTTGATAAGGGCGATAAGGATGTGGAAAGAGTTTTCATTCCTGCAAACACCCGCATAAAGCAGTTGTATCGCTTTAATCCTAAAAAAACGGGTATGTTTAAAAAGGAAAATCCCGTTTATTCGCCTGTTGATTGCGCTATAATCGCAATGCACGGTCTTAACGGTGAGGACGGCACCTTGCAAGGCTTGCTTGAATTAAGTAATATTCCGTACACCTCGTCGGGCGTGCTTGGCTCGGCATCGGGTATGGATAAAATTCTTATGAAGGCAGTTTTTAAGGGTGCAGGACTTCCCGTGTTACCTTATACGTATTTTGAGCGTGATGCATTTAAGGCGGATTGCGAAAAAATTCTTGATAAATGCGAAAGCGTTTTAAAGTACCCCATGTTTGTAAAGCCTTCCAACTTAGGCTCAAGCATCGGCATAAGCAAGGCGCATAACAGGGAAGAATTAAAGGAAGCCATTTCGGTTGCAACTGAGTATGACAGACGTATTCTTGTTGAAAACGGTGTGGAAGCACCTAAGGAAATAAACTGTTCGGCTTTAGGATTTTCTGATGACGTAAGGGCGTCGGTATGCGAAATGCCCTATAACACCGATGAATTTTTAACGTTCTCGGATAAGTACCTTAACGGCGGCAAGCAGCAGGCAGGTATGGAGGCGCTTTCAAGGCGCATACCCGCACCCATTCCTGATGAGATGACAAAGCGCATTGAGGAAATGACTGTGGAAGCGTTCAAGCTTATGGATTGCAGGGGCGTGGTACGAATCGACTACATCTGCGACAGCGAGCTTAAGGAGCTTTATATAAACGAAATAAACACTATCCCCGGCTCGTTTGCGTTCTATCTGTGGGAGCCCTTGGGTATAAGCTATGCCGCACTTATTGATAAGCTTATTGAATATGCATTCAAGGCGGCAGAGGATAAAAAGAACAACAATTTCGCCTTCGATTCCGAAATTATTGCAGGCTATGCACGCAATAGTCAAAAGGCGGGCAAGCTTGGCGGAAAATTCGGGATGGGTAAAAAAGTATGAAAAGGCTTGTAATATTGCTTTTGGCGTGCATGCTTGCTTTTACAGGTTGCGTTTCTTCGGAAAACAAACAGCTTGTAAGGAACACGGTGGAAGAGTACTTCAACTGTCTTAATGCAGGCGAATACGATAAGGCAAACAAAATGACTGCGCAGGCGGATGAGAAGATATCTTCTAAAATAGAGGATATTGCGGTAAACGATCTTATCTTTAAGGACGTTAGCTATGAAATCTGGGATATCAAGGAGCAGGACGGTTATCTTGTTGCCGAAATAGTGGTTACTCAGATAAGTCTTAAGGCGGCATACGTTGATACGGTAAAGGAATATGCAAAGTACGTAGAGGACGCGCAAAATTCAAACAAAAGCTTTACCGATCAGGCGCTTGAGCAGAAATGGAACGAGATTTTCTATAAGCACGTATCTTCGTTAAGCGAAAAGACCGCCATTAAATGCGACGTGCTTATTAAAAACGACGGCGAAGTAAAAATTATGATGACGGCAGCTTTCCGCAACGCCTTGTTCGGCGGAGAGCTTGATGCAATAAACGCCCTTGGGGCAGTAAAATAAAGGAGAAAAGCAAAATGAACGAACTTAAAATAAGACTTATTGAGCTTCTTCACACAGATGCATTCCTTACAAGCGATAAGCTTGCAGTTATGCTTGGTGAAAGTGAGGAAACGGTAAAAAATACTATAAAGGAGCTTGAGGACGAGGGTGTTATTATGGGCTACGGTGCCGTAATCAATACCGAAAAGTTTTCAGGCGATAAGGTTTCTGCACTTATTGAGGTTAAAATTACACCTCAGCGTGACAGAGGCTTTGATGCTATTGCAAGAACTATTTATTCATATTCCGAGGTACAGGCATGCTATCTTATGAGCGGTGCATACGATCTTATGGTGATAGTTGAGGGTGATAACATCCGTCAGGTAGCAGGCTTTGTTTCGCAAAAGCTTTCCGTGCTTGATAGCGTTTTAAGCTGTGCAACCCACTTTATTTTAAAGCGCTATAAGCAGGATGGAAACGTTTTCGAGGGCGAAAACGATGATAAGCGTCAGGCGGTGTCACCGTAATGAATTGGCAGGACAAGATATCCACGCGGATACAGAATATTGCACCGTCGGGGATAAGAAAGTTTTTTGATATAGTGCAAACTATGCCCGATGCAATTTCGCTTGGCGTAGGCGAGCCGGATTTTATTTCGCCGTGGCATATACGCGAGGCGGCAATTGAATCCATCAGAAGCGGTGAAACTGCATACACCTCAAATGCAGGAAGCCCAAGGCTTCGCAAGGCGATTTCAAGGTATATGGAGGAAAGATTCAGTCTTTCGTACGATCCCATGAAGGAAATGATAGTTACCGTTGGTGCATCCGAGGCGATAGACCTTGCAATGCGTGCGATAATTGAAGAGGGGGACGAGGTAATTATTCCCGACCCAAGCTACGTTTCCTACGTGCCCAACGTAACAATGGTACACGGCGTACCCGTGCCCGTACCCACAAAGGCTGAAAACGATTTCCGCATAACGCCCGAAGAAATCGAAAATGCGATTACACCAAGGACTAAGGCTATAATTCTTCCTTATCCCAATAATCCCACGGGTGCGGTAATGGAAAAACATCATCTTGAGGAGATTGCAAAGGTAATTAAAAAGCACGATCTTGTAGTTGTTTCTGATGAAATATATGCTGAGCTTTCTTACGGCATCAAGCACGTTTCCATTGCAACCATCGAAGGTATGAAGGAAAGAACCATACTTATCAACGGCTTTTCAAAGTCCTTTGCAATGACAGGCTGGCGAATCGGCTTTGTGTGCGCACCTAACGAGGTGCTTTCAATGATGCTTAAAATACATCAGTACGTAATAATGTGTGCTTCAACAATGGGACAGGCTGCCGCAACAGAGGCACTTGAAAGAGCCTTTGAGGACGGCTATAAGGATGTAAAGCATATGCACGATGATTACGATATGCGCAGGCGTGTTATTTACAAGGAGCTTAACGAAATGGGGCTTTCTTCCTTTGAGCCTAAGGGTGCGTTTTATATCTTCCCGTGCATCCGTTCAACAGGTCTTACAAGTGAAGAATTTGCCAAAAGGCTTCTTGAACAACAGCACGTTGCAGTTGTTCCGGGTACTGCGTTCGGTGAAAGCGGTGAAGGCTTTGTTCGTTGCAGCTATGCATCTTCATTAAAGAATATAAATGAAGCAATGACGCGTATAAAGAAATTTGTGGAGAGTTTAAATGCTTAATATAGTGCTTGTTGAACCTGAAATAGCATATAATGCAGGCAATATTGCAAGGACCTGTGCAGTTTCGGGAGCCCGACTTCATATGGTGCGCCCCTTTGGGTTTGAGCTTGATGATAAAAAGCTTAAGCGCGCAGGTCTTGACTATTGGGATATGCTTGATATCTGCTATTACGACAGCTTTTTAGAGGTTAAGGAAAAGTATCCCGAGGCGACGTTCCTTTATGCAACCACCAAGGGCGGAAACATTTATACTGACGTAATGATTCCCGATAATGCTTTTATCGTGTTCGGAAAGGAAACGAAAGGCTTGCCGGAGGATTTGTTAAAGGAAAATCTTTCTTCCTGCGTGCGTATTCCTATGGTAGAGGGCGCAAGAAGTATGAATCTTTGCAACAGTGTTGCCGTTATTTTATACGAAGGCTTAAGACAGAACAACTTCTCGAATATGGAACTTTACGGGAAATTAAAGGATCATATAGATAGAATATAATTATTGAAAAATATTTGTCTTTATGGTATGATACCCGTGCGTAAAATTTTAGGAGGTCTTTATGAAAAAAATACTTTCTGTTATTTTAAGTATTGTAATAATGTCAAGTGTGTTTACAATGCTTACAGGTGTGTTCGTATTTGCTGAAGCAGATTACACTACCACACAATATAATCCTGTGGAAATTACACTTAAAAGTAGTGTGAAATATGCTAATCCATATACTGCGGCTGAAATAGATGCTGAGTTTACGTTTTCTGACGGTACAAAGAAAAGTGTACCGGGTTTTTGGAAGGAAAACGATACTTGGGCAGTTCGTTTTACACCCGATAAGGTAGGCGATTGGAGCTTTACCGTTACTTGTAGCGATCCTTCAAACACAGGCTTACACAACGTAAGCGGTGTTGTTAAGTGTGAGGCAAACGATGGCTCAAGCAATACCGAAAAGCATGGCTTTATCAAGATTTCGGAAAGCGGCCGTTATTTTCAGTATGAGGACGGAACACCGTTCTTCTGGCTTGGTGATACCAACTGGCAGGCACCTAACTACGTTCAGACAAATAACTGTAACTACCCCGGCTGCGGCTGCGGCAATCAGTTCAAGCACGAGGTTGATAACCGTCTTGCAAAGGGCTTTAATGTGTATCAGACTTATTTTGATACCGCAACAAGTGACGGCGGCGGTCAGAACGGTATCCTTCCAAGCATCTGGAAAACAAAGTTCACAACCCCTTCGGCAGACGTGTTTAACAATAAGATCGACTATATGTTCAAGTACCTTCACGATAACGGAATGGTAATTGCGTTGGGCTTTGGTGTTCATAACAACACTATGAGAAGTATTGGTGAGGAAGATTACCTTCGCTTTGTGCGCTTCCTTGTAGCACGCTACGGCTGTTATTCGGTTGTATGGATAACAGGACAGGAGGTAACTGATGAAACCCCCAGCAAAACTGCCGGTAAGACCGCGTTGGAGGTTTATATGAAGGGACAGGAGCTTGTTGATGAGCTTGACTGTTATCAGCATCCCAACGGAACCCATATGTATCCTTTGACACCCTCCGATAGCCGTGTAAGCAAGCTTGATCATGCAGATTGGCACGAATGGTGGGCGGTTCAGGGCGGTCACGGCGCAAGCATACGTCAGAAATCGTTCTATCAAAGTTATTATATGAATGCGGCAACCGGAAAGTTTAAGCCGTATATTGAAACTGAAGCAAACTATGAGGATATTAACTGTGGCGGCTTTACAGGCTATAATGCAAACAGGTACAGTGCATGGAACGCCGCGCTTAACGGTAGCGTAGGCTTCACCTACGGTGCAACGGGTATCTGGGCAAACTGCTATTCAAACGAGAAGAATAAGGGTTGGCACGGTATGTATTCTTACAGTTATGAAACCTGGTATATGGGTCTTGATAAGCCCGGTTCATACGAGGTTGCATATATGAAGAAGTTCTTTGAAGCTCTTCCTGATTGGACGCAGCTTATTCCACGTTTTTATAGCAAAGTATATTCAAACTTCAGTAGCAACGAAAAAATAGACCTTGCATCCACCAACGATATGTCTACGATTGTGTGCTATTTCCAGAACATAGGCGAAACAAAGACGGGCACCCTTATGATGCTTGACGAAAGCAGGTCGTATAAGGCATATTGGTTTAACCCCCTTACAGGCAAGTTTGTCGTTATAGGTGATGCTGAAGTTGCAGGCGGCTTCTATCAGGTTCCCGAAAAGCCTACTACAAGCGACTGGGTATTACTTGTTACGGCGGATGAATTTGTCCCCTACGCAACGGAAACACCCTATGCAGACGTTGAGACACCTGAAAACAATGCAGTAACAGGTAACATTATTACTCCCTACAAGGTTAGCGCAATAGGCGGCGTGTACTATGACGGCGGCAAAGAGGTTGACATTTCACAGTATCTTTACGACCTTAAGGGTAATGCGGCATGGACACCTTACAGCGACCGTGTTACACAGACCATTATTTACGACCTTGGCACTGCATATGAGCTTACACACTTAACCATAATGCCTGCAACAGGAACAGTTCTTCCTAAATACAGAGTTGAGGTTTCAAACGACGGGGTTTCATGGAAGATTATGGCTGATGCATCCTTGCGCAGTCCCCGTATGTCGCAGGACGGTAAATATGTAAGTGAGTCACTTACAGGCACGTACAGATACGTTAAGGTACTTCTTCTTAACGCAGAGAACATTTCACCTGATAATATTAAGAACGTGGATTATAAGACGGTGTTCCACGAGAACGATAACGTATATTATTCATCTACCGCTATTGCTGAAATGTCAGTATTCGGCAAAGGTGTAGCAACGCAGATTGTTCCCGATGACGGTTCGATGGGAACAGATACAACACCCGTTGAACAACAGACTGAAAAATTATCGGCAACTGTTGTACAGACAGTGATTTTCGCAACGGTAGGTCTTGCGGTGGGCGTTGGCCTTGGCATAGTGCTTGCACTTGTAATAAAGAAAAAGGAATCAAATAAAGAGGGTTAATTAGCCCTCTTTTTTAAAAGCTATGAATTATCAACAGGAACAGGATAAAATAATAGACGGTCTTGAGCATACACCCTCGCTTCTTTTGCATAGCTGCTGCGGTCCGTGCTCAAGCTATTGTCTTGAGGTACTTTCGAGGCATTTCAACGTAACGGTGCTTTGGTATAATCCAAATATTCAGCCTGAAAGCGAGTACGTGCTTCGCCTTGAAAATCAAAGAAAACTGATAGAAAATCTTAAAACGTTAAACCGCGTAAAAATTATTGAATGTAACTATGACCCTAATGAGTTTTTTGATGTAACAAAGGGAATGGAAAACGAACGGGAAGGCGGTATAAGATGTACCGAATGCTTCCTTTTACGGCTTGAAAACACCGTGCGTGTGGCAAAGGCACAGGGCTATGATTATTTCACCACAACCTTAACTGTTTCGCCCCACAAAAACGCACCGCTTATAAACGGAATAGGTTATTCCTTAAGCGAACAGTACGGCGTTAAGTTTCTGCCTTCTGATTTTAAAAAGAAAAACGGCTATAAAAGATCAATAGAGCTTTCAAAGGAATTCGGACTTTACAGGCAGGATTACTGCGGATGCATATTTTCAAAAAATCGCTGAACTTCAGCGATTTTTTTAGGCATTGACTTCTGAAATAAAATCTGTTATAATTGTAATATAAATGTAATAAAACGGGAGGTATAAGATATGTTAAAGCAGTATATCATAGGCATACTGATAGCTGTGCTTTTAATTACCTTTATGTTTATTCCCGTTAGTGCCGAGGGCGAACAGGATACGGGTATAGACGGTACCGCAATGATAAGCACCAAGGTGTATAAGATAAACGATAACAGTATTGAGGTTGTTAATATTCAGTCACGTCTTCGTGACCTTGGTTATTATAACTATAAGGTAACAGGCTTTTACGGCTCACTTACCGAATACGCGGTAAAGCTTTTCCAAAAATATAACGGAATTGCAGAAACGGGTGAGGTTGATGCAGTTACCGAGGAAATGCTTTATGCAAACGAAGCAAAGCGCTTGCCTATGTCGGCAATAGATGCTACGGCAGACCGTTTCGGTGTTACACCGTCACCTACGCCAAAGCCTACCGCCACACCAAAGCCTACCGCAAAGCCAACTGCAACACCTAAACCCAATAACAGTAATATTTCATCAAACGGTCAGGTAAAAACAGGCTCGTATATGGATTGGTCAGAGGTAAAGAATATCTTTGCTAAAGGCGATACCGCTACCGTGTATGACTTTAATACGGGTGTTTCGTGGCGCGTTAAGCGCACGGGCGGAAGCAAGCATGCTGACGTTGAACCTACCGATGCGGCACAGACCGCGCTTTATAAAAAGGCGTTAGGTAAATACTATAAAAACTGGAAGCGTCAGCCCTGCGTTGTGGTTATTGACGGCTACCGTATAGCTGGTTCGTACCACGGCTATCCCCACGGCTATGACAGTATTTCAGGTAACGATATGTCAGGCCATTATTGCATTCACTTTAAGAATAGCCGTACACACTGCTCAAATAAAATCGATCCCGATCATCAGGCTTGCGTAAGGAAAGCTGCAGGCGTATAGGAAAATAGACGAACAAAAACCCCCGCGTATGCGGGGTTTGTTTTTTTGTATAAATCAGATGTTTCTTTCGTAAATTTCGGGATAAAGCTGAACGGTATTTCCGCCGTCAACTATAAGCTCGGCACCCGTGGTGTTGCGTGACTGATCGCTTCCAAAGTACCACGCGGCATTGGCAATGTCTTCAAAGTCGGCAATATCGCGAAGGGGTGTAAAGTTGGATAAAGCGTTTTGACAGTCGTTGTAATTGTTTTTCCAACGGTCAGTCTTTATCATACCGGGAAGCACGCTGTTGCAACGGATGTTGTACTGACCAAGGTCAATAGCAAGTGCGCGGCTTAACGAAAGCATACCGCCCTTTGAAGCACAGTAAGCGGCACGGTCGGGAATAGCACGGTAAGCAGTATTTGAGTTTATAAATACTATTGAACCGCCGCCGTTTTCCATCATCTGCTTTGCCGCCTCACGTGCAAGCATAAAGTTCCAACCAATATTGGTATTGATAACGTTCATAAAATCGTTGATATCAACGGTAAGCGTGCTTTGAAGAATACCAAGGTTAGCTGCATTCAGTACAAGGGTGTTAAGAAGATAACCCTGCTCGCGAATATCATTAAAAATGCGTTTAACGTCTTCTTCGTCAAAAACGTTCATACCGTAGCCCTTTGTATAAACACCGTATTCTGCCGCAAGTAAAACAGCGGCCTTCTGTGCATTTTCCTCTGTACGTGAGCCGATAAATACTGAATAGCCTTCTTTAGCAAAGCGGCATGCGATAGCATAGCCTGTACCGTTAGTTGCGCCTGTAATAAAAACTGATTTATTCATAATAACCTCTTAAAAATAGAATTCGCTTTTTGCGGGACGGATATCGGTCAACGCACCTGTGTAATGACGCAGTGTGTGTGGCTGATAGGGGTGCTTTAAGCATTCTTCCTCATTGATTTCAATACCAAGACCGGGCTTATCGGGAATGGTAATATAACCGTCCTCATAGGTAAGCTTTTCGTTGGTAACATCCTTGCGCCATTCAACGTCACTGTACATAATTTCAAGAATACAGAAGTTGGGGCAGTTAGCCGCAAGCTGAAGTGTGGCAGCATTGGCAACGGGGCCTGAAGGATTGTGCGGTGCAAAGGGAATGTATCTGCATTCTGCCTCTGCGGCAATCTTCTTTAATTCCATAATACCGCCCGCGTGGGAGATATCAGGCTGAATATAATCAGCAGGCATCATATCAAAGAATTTTCTGTAATCCCAACGTGTGTAAAGTCTTTCGCCTGCGGAAATTGCAACGGGTGACTTATCACGGACTGCCTTAAGTGCATCAAGGCTATCCGGCGGAACAGGCTCTTCAAAGAACATAGGCTTAAACTGTTCAAGTTCCTTTGCAATGTTGATTGCGGTGGGAATGTTAAATCTGCCGTGACCTTCAATAAGCAGGTCAACGCTGTCACCGACGGCCTCACGAACTGCCTGAACGCATCTTAAAGCCTTATTAAGCTCTGCGTTTGAAATATTCATATAGTTCTTGCCAAAGGGATCCCACTTCATTGCGGTAATACCCTTCTTAACGGCTATTCTTGCCTTTTCACCGAATTCCTCGGGCTCCTTTGCGCCTGCAAACCAGCCGTTTACGTAAATGCGAACCTTATCGTTTACCTTGCCGCCTAAAAGCTGATATACGGGCACGTTGAGGCTTTTACCTAAAATATCCCAAAGTGCCATTTCTATTGCAGAAAGTGCCGACATCAGAACGGGACCGCCACGCCAATATGCATCGCGGTATATATCGTGCCAATGCTTTTCAATATCAAGGGGATTTTTGCCTACAAGATATTCTTTTATGTGATGAACTGCGCCCTCGAGTGCTCTTTCCTTGTATTCAAGGGTGGCTTCACCAACACCTGTAATGCCTTCGTCGGTGTAAACCTTAATAAACACCCAGTTAGTACGGAAGCAGTCTACGTTGAAAACTTTTACGTCAGTAACCTTCATAAGTTGATCTCCTTGTAAATTTCGGGGGTAACAACGCCCTCAAAAACAAATTCGCTGATATGCCTGTCATCAAGCATTCCAAGGTGCAGGGGGACTGTTTTTTTAGGCGAAACACGCTTTATAAATGCGGCGGCATCTGCAAAATTCATATTGTTGCCCACGCCGTTCACGGGCAAGAATAAAACGTCAATATCCTTGGGAATAGCATCGAATATTTTTTCGTTGTATAACGTATCGCCTGTAACATAGCATTTTTTGCCCTCGGCTTCAATTATTATGCCAATTGCATCAGGGTCGGAATGTACTGCAGGTACCGCAGTAAACGTTATATCTCCGTCTGTCCATTTTGTGAACGGCGGGAAATATATGTAGTTGTGATGACTGCCGTATTTTCGTATCTTCTGAAAGCAGGATGGGGGCACGATGCATAAAACCGATTTTTCGGATTTTAAGTAATAATCAAGTGATTCCTCATCATAGTGGTCCTGATGATTATGGGTGCATATAACCGTATCGGGTTGAAGCTTTAACACGTCCGCATCAACGGGAACACGCCTGTACGAAGCGGGGTTAAGCTTCACACAGCTATTTGAAAGATACGGATCGATAATTATTTTTTTGTTGCAGACCTCGAACAAAAGACCTGCCTGACCAAGCCAGGTTATTTTCATAGTTTATACCTTCTTTATAAAAAGCTTTGTGGCAAACTCACTCTTTTCAACAAAAAGCTTGCCGTCCTTTGCAACGTATTCCTTGTTTGAGAACATTTCGGTATAAACGCCGTCCTCAACGTAAAGAATTGCATCGTTTTGTGCGTACATTGCCTTAATTACGCTGTTTATATATACAGGGACATTATCGTTGTTCGAATAAATATGAACGCCTGCAATACGTGCAATGTTTCTTAAAAGGCTTCCGTTAAGGTTACCTACTGCACTGTAAATGCTTGTCCAATCGCCAAAACGCTTCATACCGATAGCAACCCTGTCGGTGTTGGGGTATACGCCAAGGGGCATAACGTCGTTATCCTCAATAAAGAAGCGGGGCTCGGGAAGTGAATCATACTTAAGCGTACCAAAGTGTGTATGAATTTGGTCTTCATCACCGATAAGCTCAACAATGTTGATTTCGGTGGTGTTCTGCAAGCCTGCAAGACCGTTTTCAACGTAATCGGGTGCGTAGATCCACAAAACTGTTTTGCCTTCTCTTTTAAGCTTGTCAACAAAGGTCTTATCAAGCTTGTCGAAAGCGTCAAGGAATATAACAAGCTTATAGCGTGAAATATCAATCTTATTCACGTCACAGGCTGAATATACGTCGTAAGGTGCGCCCATTCTGCTTAAGCCGTCGCGCTGATTGCCAAGGCAGATGGTGTTAAGATTGCTGTTCTTGCTTACACCGTAAAGTGATTCGCCCGAAGCAACAACAAGTATCTCGGCAATACTCTTCTGTTCGTATGCGTTAAGCTTGTATGAAAGTGATATCATATTTTCGATACAACCCATCATCTTGTCAGAATAGAACCAACCCTCAAACATATCAAACCACCAAAGTGCCGCACCCTTTGCCGCGCAAAGCACAAAGTCACGTTGCATAATGTTTAATGCCTGCTCCTCACTCTTGCACTTTGTGTGACCACCGGGAATAAGTATGCCTTCTATTTCGGGCGGAGCAAGGTTGGTGATGTGGTCAAATTCAAGATAGTAAAGCTTGTTGTGCTTATCAAGCGTATCGTAGGTAACCATAAATGCGCTTGTGGAATCTTCGCCACGGTATCCATATGATGAGGGTGAAGAAATCATATCAATAAGGGGTGAAGTGAATACCTTTTCGTATGCAAGGTGACCGTCGTTCCAAAGGCGAGGACCGTCAAGCTCGAAAAGATAACCGAAATACACGCCCAAAAGCTTCTTGCTGTGCATTGCGGCGTGAGCTTTTTCTGCAAAATATAAAATACTGTCCGAAATAATTTCGGCATGGAATTTGCGGTACGTCTTAACTGCTTCCATATCCTTTGAAGGCATAAAACTGCGGTTAGGTTCGCCTGCAAGGGTCTCAAGTGAGGGAATGAAGGCATTATCATCGTTAAGATACTTTTTGTAGGCTTCTTCCTTTAAAGGATGGGATGCTTCCTCATCAAAATGGCTGAACCATTCGGTTGTGAAGCCGCAAAGCATAAAGTAGCCGTAGAAAATATCACCGTACTTTTCTTCAACGTGCTCAATTACCGCGGTAAGATAATCTGCCGCATCCTGACGCCACTTATCGTAGCAAATGGTCTGCGAAAGATTGGTGAACGTATATGCGGCCTCGGGGTGAGCCTTAAGCCACCAATCACGTGTATCAAGCTGAATCATAAGTGCAAAATACGAATCGGGTGCATTTTCCTTAAAAAGCTCAATCTGTCTGTCAATAGGCCCAAAATCATACTCGTGGTCGCCAATCCAGCTTTCACCGAAAAGCGAATACGGTACGCCAAGCGCACAGGTAATTCCACTTGTAAGAATGCTGAAAAGCTTTACGCCTGCCTTATGAAAATCAGAAATATTGCGCTTGGTAGGTCTGAATGATTTGAACGATAACGGCTCGTAAATACTGCCGTCAATATTAACCTTTAATGCCCCGTTTACTCGGGTAAGTTTAACTTTTTCCATAGCAAAACCTCACTGTTATTCTTAATAAAAGCCGTTCCAATATATTATATCATAGTATGAGTAGTAACGCAATAGTTCGAAAAACAAAAAAATATTTAAAATATGCTTTTTTTAGTTGACAAACCTCAATACTGTTGATATAATTAGTTCGTTAAATGCATATGGCGGCGTGGCTTAGTTGGTTAGAGCATTCGGTTCATACCCGACAGATCGGTGGTTCGAGTCCACTCGCCGCTACCAACAAAGAAACCTGATTTGTCTACCTGACAAATCAGGTTTCTTTGCGTGATGCGTTCCTTACGGAACGTGATGCACACTGCGTGCGTGATGCAGGCTTCGCCCGTGATGCACGCCTTCGGCGCGAGCGGAACGCATCGCATCACCTATCACAGCAAAGCTGCATCACTTATCACTTATTTGCAAAACAAGTTAATTTAAAGTAAATTATTCGCACTTAAAAGGGAGAAATTATATGTTTCCATCATCTATTCTTGAAAATCATTTACTCCGAACAATAAGCGCTTTTGTATGCGGTGATATTGATATTACTGAATTCGTTTTGCAATACAATGAGAATAATGATCTGGCAGATTATCTTGATTCTGTAGTTGAACATATTGCAACAAATAACATCCCAATCAAACGTAGAACTGTCCTAATGAAGAATGTTAACCAAAACAAGCCTTTTGAACTGCGCTCGTATGTAGAACAATTTATCAAGGAGTATGCACAAAATTTTCGGGACCTTTCAGATGCGTGGAAAAGCGATCCGCCCAAAGTTGGAGAATATCTTAAAACCCAAACGCATTTAACAGCTCACGGTGCTTTTAGAATGCATAGTATTGTTGCTGATATTTATTATCAAATTGATTCAGAATTAGTTAGAACCGAAAAGTACCATGAGGAGTATGAATTTTCGTTAGATGTATTGCCGGGATATCTTGCTGGAGGTGTATCAGCAGGAAACTTTGTTAGCCAGCATATCCTTTCAAAGTATCCTTCAACTTTGAAAAAAGGTGAACGAAAGCGATTGGTCAAAGAGGAAATTAAGCGAGCTTTTCAGCGTGATTGCAAAGGCTTTCCTCGCTGGATTCAAATGCCGGAATGGCCAATTGGTTCGGATGACAAGCCAATGGTGTATATGGGACAAAAAGCATTTGAACACAATACTGAATATTATTTTAGAGATTCTACCACAAACGAAAATCATATTGTAACACAATGGTGGTAACCTCAAAATATATTAGGGTTGCATCCTCTTTTTCGGTTGCATTTGGGTGCAACTTTGCAACCCAATGCAACCCGTATCAAAAATTGCGTAATCATTAAACAAAGAAACCTGATTTGTCTACCTGACAAATCAGGTTTCTTTGCGTGATGCGTTCCTTCGGAACGTGATGCACACTACTTTTTGGTCATCCTTTAAAATTTTTATAAAAACATTGCTAATAAAAAAATATAATGGTATAATTATGCTAGAGATTATACTTAAGGAGTACGAAAATGAAGGTTACAAAATTATGTGATATTGATGGTGGACAGGACGGGGTTATTTGGGGTAATTTCTTTATGATATTTCACTCAAAGGGCGTTGGCTGGGTGTATGATTTCGAAAAGCTTAAAAAAGGCGAGGTTGAAAGAATAGCAAGCTTCGATCTTGATAAAATTGACGTTATGCGTCCCCATTGCAACTCTGTTGTGTTCGGCAATGAATATTATGAGGAGGGTGATGAATTCCCTCTCGTTTACTGCAACGTGTATAACAATTATCAGAAGTTTGAAGAAAAGCACGTGGGTGTGTGCTGTGTGTACCGCCTTCAAAGAAACGGTTTGGAATTCAAAACCACGCTTGTGCAGATAATAAAGGTAGGCTTTGTTGAAGATTCTGCCCTTTGGTGTTCCGAAACAGGTGATTTCCGCCCGTACGGCAACTTTGTTGTTGACAGGGAAAAGAGCGTTCTTTATGCGTTTAATATGCGTGATCAGCATCATACGACCCGTTATTTTGCCTTTAAGCTTCCCAAGGGCAGAGACGGTGTGCTTAATGAAGAAACGGGCGTTAGATGGCTTGAATTAACCAAGGAAGACCTTGTTGATTATTTTGATACCGATTACCATAACTTTATGCAGGGCGCAACAATGCACAACGGCAAAATATATTCGGTTGAAGGTTTTACAAATAACGTTAAAGCACAGCCTGCAATACGCATTATAAACCCCGAAACGAAAGAGCTTGAGTTTTATGCCTCCTTTATGGAAATGGGTTATATTGACGAGGCAGAGTTTATAGATTTTACCGAGGACGGCAAGTGCTATTACGAGAACGGCACGGCTTTGTATGAATTGGAATTTTAATTGTGTTTATAAAGAAATCACCCGCTTTAAAGGCGGGTGATTTTTTTTAGTTATTATTAAAATCTGCAATGGCTTTGTTAATGTTGCTTAATGCGCTTCTGCTTGTGTCGATTTCCGAATTTATGGCGGCAAGGCTTGCCTGAAGGTCGTTCACGTTGGCGTTTCTGCCGGTGGTTTTCTTATGCTCCTTATAAAGCACGTACACCGAATAACCTGCACCGTATATCATATAGGTAACAAAGTTGAGTAACACAAGTGCCCTTGATGCACCGCGTGCTTTACAAAGCTTTGCGTTAAATACAAGATACAGGATAATTACAATTAAGAACGGAATCAAAGCTTCAGCACCGGAGCTGTTACCGTAACCGTCTGCCACTAATGCAGCAAGATATACCATCATTCCGATAAAAGCAACGAATATCATCGCAAAGAATACAAGTGTTGTAATAGCAAGCTTTTTAGCATCGGTTTTGCCTGCGTTCTTTGCTAATTCAATTTCTCCTTCAAGGCGGTGCTTTGCCTGTAACTGTTGCTCAATCTTCGCTTCAACGGCTTGTCTTGAATTGTTAAGCTCGGTTCTGCGGCGGTCACGGTCTGCGCGCAGCTGCATACGCTCCTTAACCTTGTTGTTGCAGGCGATAATGCGTTGTGCAGTTTCCTCGTCTGCATAGCGGATTGCGTTTTTGTAATAAACGGTGCTTCCAAAGTAAGAATTCATATAGGCAAGATCTTCAATGGTCGTCACGTTCTGACTTACAAGAAGCTTATAAACGTATGCGTTGCCGTTTTCGGGGTCTATATCAAGGATTTTTTCACAATATATTTCTGCGCTTGACCAGTCGCCGTTATCAATGAATATTTTAACACGCTTTTCTAAGGGCGCAATTTCTGCGGCGGCTTTAATCGCCTGCGGCGCTGCGGTTACTTTGGGCGCTTCCTCTTCCTTACCCACAAGCTTTTTAATGCCACGTACAAGGTCGGGCATAAAGCCAAGCTTTGTCATATCCTGTGCCTGAAGATGTGCAAACTCCTCAGGTAAATCGTAGGGGTCCATTCCGCTGTATGCAGGGATAAGATTCTTCTTTTCGCCCTTCTTTATAAGCGCAAGGAAACGGCTCCATTCGTTTTTAACCCATACTGCGCTAAAGTATTCGGGCTTTGTACCAAGCACAACCATTACCTTTGAACTGTTAAGCGCGGCAAATATGTAAGGTTCGTATGCTTCACCAAGCTTGTCCTCAAGGGTAACGCGGGCAAAGAATACTTTAAAGCCTTCCTTTGTAAGCTCGTGATAAAGGTCATTTGCATAAACGGAATCACGGGTTCTCTTGCCACTATCGTCAGTTTCCTTGTAGCAGATAAATACATCAAAGGGTTCTTCCTTAGCGGAAATATCCAGAATGCGCTTCTGGATATTGTTTATTATCTTTGCTTCGTTTTCGTAAATAACCTTTTGGCTGAAATCAGCGTACTCAAGAGCCGAGCGGTAGTTATCGTCATCGAAGATAGAGGTGTACTGTACGCGGTTAATTGTGGGAATACGCCTGTTTGTTGTAGGGTCAACAACGTATTCGATACCGTAACGGCACAAAACCAAGGACCAGTATGCTTCAGCATCACGGGTATCCTCGTTCAAAATCTCCTCAAAGATGGCGCAAGCCTTGTCGAAATCATTGTTTCTTCTAAAGTGGTTTGCACGCTCGTATAATCTTGACATCTTGTCATCGTCAAGCTTAGGAAGTGTTTGCTGACTGTCGCAATAAGGACAGGTAGCAACAGTAGCTCCGCTTTCAATTTCAAGGGAGCCACCGCACATTTT
>JAZQTV010000011.1:0-5643 GCA_045630945.1 Clostridia bacterium | reverse complement strand
GCTTCACCGTTCTTGCCGCTACCCTCTGTCCAGGAAACTGCATCAATAACTTTATTGCCGTCTTTATCTTTAACAGCCATAGCATCAGCATATGAAGGAGCATTAAGAGCAACTACGAACATCTTCTCAACGTCATCGTTAAGATTTGTTTTGGGATAGCTGGTCTTCGTGGGGTCTGCGCCGTACTTAACAGCCTTTTTAAGTGCATTGTTTAACTTTTCGATCTGCTTCTGAATATCGTCATTCCATTCGATGAATACAACAGGACGACCGTCAGTTGCAGTAAGATAACCCTTCATAACAAGGAATCTGTCAACAATAAGATTAACTTCACCGCTTGTGCTGGGATCAAAGCTTGAATCAAGAACAAGTGCGTAATTCATCTTGCTTTCGAACTGTGCGTTACTGAAAATAGCAACGTGCTTAATAAGCTGCCAGTTCATATTTCTCATAAGGTTCTTTGTCGAATTGTCATAACCCATATAGAGCTTATAAGCAAAGAAATCGATACCTGCTTTTTTAGCAGCATTGGTTTCGGAAATAAGGTATTGTTCAGCAAAAGCTTCTAATTTTACCTGACCGTCCTTTTCAAAAGCATAGAAAGGAACCTTGTTTGTACCGTTCAAGTTAGCCGACATCTTATCAGCGATCTGATAGTCATATTCAGACTGAACTACAGTTCCGTCACCCATATAACCTGCGGCGCTTTCGCCCTGGAGATAGAAAGCACCTACAAGACTTTCTACTGTTTTTGTTTCTGTTGTCGCTGCATCGCCTGTTGTTTCTTCTGCCGCAAACGATGTTACGCAAACGGATGAGAAAACGATGCAAATAGCTAATAAAGCTACCAAAAGTTTTTTCATAAAAAAATCCTCCTAACATATTGGTAATTGAATTATAACACCATCAAGAAAAAAAAGCAATAGGTTTTTTTTAATTTTGACACATTTTATTAATTTTTTTCTTACTGACCGCACTATATGTTGTTGTAACGGGTAATATACACAACAATTTTGCATTAAATCACGACTTTTGTTTGACATAAATTATTTTTTGTCTATAATGTAGATATAACATTATATTATGCGGAGGTTTTACCACATGGATATGGAAAAAGTTATTGCACTTTGCAAAGGAAAAGGCTTTATCTTCCCCGGCTCAGAAATTTACGGTGGTCTTGCAAACACATGGGATTACGGCCCCCTTGGTGTTGAATTAAAGAACAACGTAAAAAAAGCATGGTGGCAGAAATTCGTTCAAGAAAGCCCCTATAACGTTGGCGTAGACTGTGCTATTCTTATGAACCCTCAAGTTTGGGTTGCATCAGGTCACCTTGGCGGATTCTCTGATCCCCTTATGGACTGTAAGGCTTGTAAGTCAAGATACCGAGCAGACAAGCTTATCGAGGACTTCAATCACGAAAGAGGCACCGATATAGTTGTTGACGGTTGGTCAAATCAGCAGATGGAAGAATATATTAAGGAAAACAATATTTGCTGTCCCGATTGCGGCAAAAACGATTGGACAGGCATCCGTCAGTTTAACTTAATGTTCAAGACCTTCCAGGGTGTTACTGAAGATAGCACTTCAACAGTTTATCTTCGTCCCGAAACTGCACAGGGTATTTTCGTAAACTTCAAAAACGTACAAAGAACCACACGCAAAAAGGTTCCCTTTGGTATCTGCCAGGTAGGTAAATCGTTCAGAAATGAAATCACCCCCGGTAACTTTACTTTCAGAACCCGTGAGTTTGAACAGATGGAGCTTGAGTTCTTCTGCAAGCCCGGCACAGATCTTGAATGGTTTGAATATTGGCGTTCATTCTGCAAAAAATGGTTGCTTGACCTTGGTATTAAGGAAGAGTCCCTTCGTTTGAGAGATCATTCACCCGAAGAGCTTTCATTCTACTCAAAGGCTACCACAGACTTTGAATTCCTTTTCCCGTTCGGTTGGGGTGAGCTTTGGGGTATTGCAGACAGAACTGATTACGACCTTAAGCAGCATGCAGAACACAGCGGCGAAAATATGGAATATCTTGATCCCGTTACAAACGAGAAGTATATTCCCTACTGCGTTGAACCGTCACTTGGTGCTGACCGTGTTACTCTTGCTTTCCTTTGCAATGCTTTTGAAGAAGAAACACTTGAAAACGGTGACGTAAGAAACGTTATGCATCTTCATCCTGCACTTGCACCCTTTAAGTGCGCTGTTCTTCCCCTTCAGAAGAAACTTTCAGAAAAGGCACTTGAGATACACGCACAGCTTGCAAAGTTCTTCCCTGTTGATTATGATGAAGCAGGTTCAATCGGAAAGCGTTATCGCCGTCAGGACGAAAACGGCACTCCTTACTGCGTAACAGTTGACTTTGATACTATCGAGAACGGTACTGTTACCGTACGTGATCGTGATACAATGGAACAGATTACACTTCCCATCGAAAAGGTTGCTGACTTCATTAAAGAAAAGCTTGTATTTTAATTTTCTTACCGTGCATGAAAGTGCACGGTTTTTTGTTGAATTTTGACTTTGTGTATGTTATAATTATTCTATATATTATATGTAGGAGCTTTTAACGTGTTAAAAATTATATCCGGCAGAATCTCTTCTTCAAAAACTCAATCTATTATCGACAGCATCGGCAAAAGAATTGAAAACAGACAAAAATCGATCCTTATAGTTCCCGACCCTGTTACGTATAACTTTGAGCAACGCTTGTGCTCACAGCTTAATATACGGGGTTTTATTGACGTTGAGGTTACTTCATTCAACCGTCTTGCTTCATCTGTACTTGAGTATTTTGGACAAAACAAAAAGACGTACCTTGACGATTGCACAAAGACGATGGCAATACGCGCGTGCATTTTTGCAGTACAGGACAAGCTTACGATTTTTAAGAGTGCTTCCACAAGGAAGGGTTTTGGATTGCTTTGCCTTAATATGATTTCTATTTTTGAAAACTGCGGATATACAGTTGAAAATCTTATCGACGTATCTGACAGACTTCCTGACGGCGTGCTTAAAATGAAGCTTCACGATATGGCGGTAATATACGAAGAATACAGTAAGCTTCTTATCAGTGAATACACTGACAATGCCGATAAGCTTAAATCAGCCGAAGCACTATTACCTACTTATACCGACTTAAAGGATACTGTTATATACATTGACGGCTTTGACGTGTTTACTTCACGTTTATTAAGCTTTATCGGTGCGTTAAGTCAGCAGACAGATATATATATTGCCTTATCTTCCTCACAAGGAAAAAGCGACAACAGTGCTTATGAAATTCACGAGATCACATTGAAGAAGCTTATAGCTGAAATTGAAGCTCGCGGTACAGAATACAAAATATACGATGCATCACGAAAAACAGATTACAAGTCCGAAGAAATCCATTTTATAGAGGATAACTTTTACGCACTTTTCCCCAACACTTATTCAAAGGACTGTAATAACGTTTCGCTTTGCTTTTATCACTCGCCTGAAAACGAGATTAACTACGTTGCACAGAAAATCTCTGATAAAATAAGAGAAGGTGCAAGATATAAGGAATTTGCGGTATTATGTAACGATATGCTAAAATACACTCCGCTTATCCGCACCGTATTTGCCCGTTACGGAATCCCCGTATATACAGATAAAAAGCACGATATTACCGCACATCCCGCAGCCACGTATCTGTTTTCACTTTTAAGATGCGCATACCTTGGCTTTACACCGTCAAATGTTACGGATATAGCACTTTCTTCACTCACAGAGCTTTCACGAGAAGAAAAGGATTCGTTTATTTCTTTCATAAAGGAAATGGGTGTAAAAAGCTACGAGCTCGAAAACGGCCTGTATTACGAGCGCGGTGATGCAGAAAAGCAGGCGGATTTCGACCTGCTTAGAAAAAAACTCGTTACACCCATACTTGATTTCAGGGAAAGCATCACAAACGCTTCAACCGCAAAAGAGATGGCGTTATGCTGTTACAAATTCCTTGAAAATCAAGGAATTTACGAACACATTCAGACGCTTGTAGATGAATATGAAGCTCTTGAATTTTTTGATCTTTCAGATATTACCGCACAGATCTGGAATAAAATACAGCAGCTTCTTGAAGATATTTCGGATTTATTAGGCGAAAAGAAAATATCCGTTCAGGAATTTACGGAAACACTTTACGAAGGCTTTAAAGCCGCACCCGCTTCAACAATACCAAGTGTTTTGGACTGCGTTACCTTTGGTGATCTTTCTGCCGCAAAGGAACAGAAAATACCGTACGTTTATATAATTGGTGCAAATGACGGCATTATTCCCAAGCTTTACAGTGATGAAAGATTGGTAAGCGCAAGCGAAAGCACCGTACTTCTTGAGCACGGTCTTGAGCTTCAGCACAGTATCGAAACCGAAGATGCACGCGTTAGGTATCTTATGTATTCTGCCTTTAGCACACCGCTGAAACACCTTGAAATTTCTTGCCCATTGTTTTCTGCTGGCGGAACAGCTTTAAGACCTTCTTCAATATTTAAGAGGTTTAAGTATTTATTCCCTGCTTTAACAGTAAAAAATTATGAAGAAATAACACCGGAAAACATGCTTGCTTCACCGCATACCACCGAACAAGCCATGCTTTATATGGCTATGGATAAGCTTAAATCCAATGAAGCAAAAGCAATATGTGAAATATTAGGTAAACATAACGACAGAAAATTCAATGCACTTATTCTTGAAAAACGTGAGCGCGAAAATAAGCTTCCGCCTGAAATTGCCGCGGAACTTTTTATGCCCGAAAAATACACCGATATATCTAAGCTTGAAACATTTGCCTTATGTCCGTTCAAGCACTTTATCAGGTATGGTCTTTCTGCAAAAGAAGCAAACGAATATGCAATATCAAGTGCCGATATAGGTACAATGATGCACAGGGTACTTGAGAAATTCACAAAGGAATACGCTTATAAAGAGCTTTCGCGTAACGAATGCTATGAAAAATCATCTGTAATATTTGATGAAATGCTCCCCGATATACACTTTGGCGCAATGCTTTCAACAGAAAGGCAAAAAGCATTTAATAAAATTCTTAAGAATATTGCCTGCGAAAGCTCGTGGAAAATAATTGAGCATGTAAAGGGATTTTCAGTTATCGGCGAAGAAATAAGATTTGGCACGTCAAAGTATCCGCCAATTGAAATACAGACAGAGTACGGAACGCTATACATTAAGGGAACCATTGACCGCGCTGACAAGCTTGAACGCGAAGGACGTGTTTATTTAAGAATAACCGACTATAAGAGCGGTTCAAAAAACTTTAGTGCCGCCAATGCCGAAAACGGTACAGATATTCAGTTAATGATATATATGAACGCATTGCTTTCATATTATTCAAACAGCGTACCTGCCGCTGCACAGTATATGCAGCTTTCCAATAATAATGCATTTTCAGGTCCCGTGCTTGATGAATTTTCGGACGATAAAAAAGCACCTGACGAAAAGGAATTCAAAGAGCTTATTGAAAAATCCAAAAAAGCCGCAAAAACAATTACAGAGAATATGTTTTTGGGTGAAATAAAACCGACAAAGAACAGCGAATGCAAAAATTGCGAATACTGCCGAATATGCGGTATAAAAATCACCACGAAAAATGAGGGGGAAATTGTT
>JAZQTV010000010.1:0-20378 GCA_045630945.1 Clostridia bacterium | reverse complement strand
TCAAACCTTTATCCGCAAAAATACCCACATTAGTCCAATTTGGGTTATCTTCAAAATAGTATTCAAAAAATTGCTTTTGTGCTTCAAGTGAGTTTCTTTGGTCTGTTTCATCGGTAGAAACACGGCAATAGGCACAGACATTATGCGGTTTATCATCTTCAATTCTGGTTGGTTTCTCTCTCGGTGGTGTTGTCTGTGCTAACGACATATACTCCAACTTCCTTTCTGTTGGTTTTTAGATAATCCTTTGCATATTGTAAAATCTGCTTTGCAAATTCTGTTTTTTCTTCTTCCTTAAAAAACAATGCTTCTGGATTATGTATCAAAGACATTTGCCCCTTGCTATGTGTTATTGCATAGCAATTATATGAGCAGACAAGATATATAAATAACTTGTCAAGGTCTTCTATTTTTGTAATCTCTCTCTTTTGTTTTATTGTGGTTTTCTTTTTGGCAAAGAACTCAAAATCTTCTTTTGTGTCCTGTGCCTTTAATTGTTCAATTTCTTCGTAATGTAATTCGTTTAAATCATATCTTTTCATAGGTAATAAACCTCCTTTTATGGTTTATTATAACATATCCAAAATAAAACTTCAATAGGCACGGAAGAATTGGCGCATTGGGAGATGCTGGGTACCATGATTTATCAGCTTACCAAGGATGCAACTCCCGAAGAATTAAAGGAAGCAGGCTTAGGTGATTATTACGCTACACGCGGCAAGGGCGTGTTTCAATCAAGCCCCTCGGGCGAACCGTGGAGCAGTGCATATATACAGGTGCTTGACGATCCCATCGCCAACCTTTCAAACGATATGGCGGCAGAGCAAAAGGCACGCGCCGCCTATGAGCGTCTGATGAACCTTACCGATGACATATCCGTCATCCAACCACTTTCACTTTTAAGGGAAAGAGAAGTCGTGCATTTCCAGCGCTTCGGTGAAGCGCTTATGTCCTTGCAGACCGATTGCGCAAGAAAGTATGCTAAAGGGTAAATAAAACAAAAAGATATGGGCAATGCTCATATCTTTTTTTGTTGAATTTAAAGTGCTTTTCCACCCGAAACCTTGATTACCTGCCCTGTAATCATTCTTGCTTGTTCGCTTGAAAGGAATAGGATTGTTTCGGCAATATCTGTGGGCTGAATTAGTTTGCCCATCGGGATTAAGGGAAGAACGGCTTTTTCTAAATCTTCATCAATCCAGCCTGTTTGGGTAGGGCCTGGGGCAACGCAGTTTACGGTGATTCCGTACTTTGCAACCTCAAGTGCGATGCTTCGGGTAAGGGCTTCCAACGTTGCCTTGCTTGCACCGTAGGTGATTTGACCTGCAAAAACCTGCGCGGCATCGGACGAAAGATTGATAACTCTGCCGTAATCGCCACGGTGGTTGATAAATTCCCTGGTCATTAAAATAGTTCCACGAACATTCACGGCAAAAGTATCATCAATTACGTTTTGGGTGACGGTTTCTATGGTGTCGATTCCGTCCATATCACCGTCAGCGGCATTGTTGATTAAAACGTCAACTTTTCCGTACTTTTCAATGACGGTTGAATAGATTTTCTTTACGTCTTCTTCGTTGGAAATGTCGCTTTCCAAAACGAGATAATCAGCGCCCATTTCTTTAAGCTTGCTTTCAACAACATCTGCATTGCCTGCGTTAGCCTGAAAATATCTGTCAACACCGTTTTTATCGGTTTTTGTTTTATCAAAAGCTCTTGAAATTTTCTTATATACCAAAATCACCTTTGCGCCTTCGCGGGCAAACGCAATAGCCGTCGTCGCACCGATTCCCCACGGATTATTGGCACCCGTAACGATGGCAACCCTGTCTTTTAATCCATAATCAACCATTTATGCACCTCCGAGAATTTTCCGTACGCTATATTATAGCACAAGTCGGAAAAGAAATAAAGGGGTGTGTTCTAATAATTATATACAAAAAAATACATAACAAATCTATGAGGTTGTTATAAATGAATGAACTGCAAAGCTTTATGCTCAACAAAAGTCTGAAAAAGGCAAAGTTAGATCTGCTTCAAAAGTCATATTTGATACTTTGGAATTTTTAAATAGGCAAGGCTGATGTCTAATCGGGTAATATAAATTTTAACATTGAAAATTAAAGTTTTTACATTTGACCCCAACACCACACCAACTCCAACACCACACCGCCTCCTACAATACATTAACGATTTTATATTATAATTTGGCAAAAGAAGACGGAAAATCCCTTTGGGAGCTCTGTATTTTTTTATTCAACCTTGACATTGACGGGTAAAGAGTATATAATATAAAATAAGTATTTATATATTTATGTAGGAATTAGGTGCTTTATGAAAAAGGTGAATAAAAGAATATCGGCAATACTGTTTGTGTTTCTTGACGTCATTGCGATAACGATTGCATCGTTTATAGGTGCCCTTGCTGAAAATGGATTTAGTGGGATTTTTTTGGGCGGAACTATGTACGCATATGCGTTAATTCTTAACGTTGTTAATATGTATGCGGCGTTTATTGCGTTTAAAATGTACAATAATACGTCGGTTTACGTGGGTACGTTTGAAGGACTTAAGCTTATTGCTTCGTGCTTACTTATAACGCTTGCGCATTTTGTTGAAATGTTCTTCATTTTTAATATCAGAAGCTATTGCACGTTAAGCTATCTGCTTATATTCCTTATGATGCTTGTGACGTTTACGTTTATTCCACGGTATTTTTTTAGGGCGGTAGATGCGCTTCGTGGATATATGCAGAATTACATTGACGGAAACCGCACTGCAGTAATGATAGTTGGTGCAGGTGCGGCAGGTGTTTCGCTTTTAAGGGAAGTTGAATATTCATCCAAGATTAAATATGCAGTAAAATGCTTTGTTGATGATGATGTTTTAAAGCACGGCACCTACATATACGGTATTAAGGTTGAAGGCGGCAGGGACAAAATAGTTGAGCTTGCAAAAAGATATTCCGTTGATGAAATATACATTGCAATGCCTTCCTGCGGCGGTGAGATAGTTCAAAACATAGTTGATATATGTAATGAAACAGGCTGTAAGGTTAAGGTGCTTCCCGGAATATATCAGTTCATTAACGGTGAAGTATCGGTAAATAATTTCCGTGACGTAAGTATTGAGGATCTTCTTGCCCGTGAAGCAATAAAGGTTGATCTTGATAAGGTTATGGATTACGTAACTGATAAGGTGGTTATGGTTACAGGCGGCGGCGGTTCAATAGGAAGCGAGCTGTGCAGGCAGATAGCTAATCACAACCCCCATCAGCTTATTATAGTTGATATTTATGAAAACAACGCGTACGATATTCAGCAGGAGCTTTTGAAGAACTATCCTAAAATGAATCTTGTAACGCTGATTGCATCCGTAAGGGATGAAACAAGAATGGAGCGTATATTTGCTACCTATAAGCCGCAGATAGTTTATCACGCGGCAGCGCACAAGCACGTTCCCTTAATGGAAGAATCGCCTAACGAGGCAATAAAGAATAACGTATTCGGTACGTTTAAAACTGCTAAGCTTGCAGATAAATACGGTGTAAAGCGCTTCGTGCTTATTTCCACCGATAAGGCGGTTAATCCCACAAACGTAATGGGCGCAACAAAGCGTATGTGCGAAATGATAGTTCAAAGCTATGATAAAATATCCAAAACCGAATTTGTTGCAGTGCGCTTTGGTAACGTTTTAGGCTCAAACGGAAGTGTTGTTCCGTTGTTTAAAAAGCAGATAGAAGCAGGCGGCCCCGTATACGTAACCCATCCCGATATTATAAGATATTTTATGACCATTTCCGAAGCGGTTGCGCTTGTTATTCAGGCGGGTGCATATGCAAAGGGTGGCGAGATATTTGTGCTTGATATGGGCAAGCCCGTAAAAATTCTTGACCTTGCCGAAAAACTTATCCGTCTTTCAGGCTATGAGCCGTACAGGGATATTAAAATCAAGTTCACAGGCTTAAGACCCGGCGAAAAGCTTTACGAAGAAATGCTGATGAGCGAGGAAGGCCTTGCAGAAACCGAAAACAAGCTTATTCATATAGGTAAGCCCATTGAAATGGATGAAACCGTTTTCTTTGAACAACTTGAACGCTTGCGTGAGGTTCTTGAAAATGAACCCACAAACGCACGTATGCTTATAAGCGAAATAGTGCCTACGTATAAGGGTAACTGTGATCTTTCTAATGTATAAAAGAGTGTTCAGATGGGTTTTCTGGGTGCTTACGGTTATACTGATGATAACCATATTTTGCTTTTCTGCGCAAAAGGCGGAGGTATCACAGAAGACAAGCGAGGGCTTTACCAAGAAGGTGCTTTCAACGTTCCAGAACTTTAATAAATTACCTGAGCCTAAGCAGGAGCAGATAGTATATAATGTACAGTTTTCGGTGAGAAAGGCGGCACACTTTTCTGTTTTTGCCGCACTTGGCACGATGATGATGAGCGCAATGTATCTTACCTTCGATAAAAAAAGACTGTGGCTTTACACGTATATTATATCAACCCTATATGCAGTAAGTGATGAAATTCACCAATATTTCGTTCCCGGCAGGGCGTGCAGAATAGGGGATATGATACTTGACAGTATGGGCGTTACGGCAGGTATTCTTGTTGTTATGATAATATGTTTATTATATAAAATAAAGAAAAGGCGAATGCAATAGCATTCGCCTTTTTTACGCTGTATTTTAAACTGTTTCTTCAAGAAGCTTTGCGCTGTTTTCAACAAACGCGGCAACGTCTTCAGGTGATAATGAACCGTGCTGGAGCCTTGCAAGGTCGTAAACGTACTTGACTGCGTTTTCTTTTTTCTCATCGTCGTTCATCTTGTTGATAGCGCCAATAAGTGAACTTTCGGTGTTAAGCACAAGCGTATATTTAAGTGCACCGCCCATATTAGGCATACCGTAGTATTTTTGTGCCTCATCCATACGGCGGGCAAATTCATCAAGTAAAAGAACTGCAGGAACCTTGCTCTTTATGGGTTGCGCCTTAATTTCAACGTTTTCACCGCAAAGCTTTTTGGTGTATTCGCAAAGCATATCGAAAAGGTGATTAACGTTTGTATCGTCGGAAGCAAGCTCGGCATCAACACGTGCGAAGCGCACGCCGGGGTTATGCATTTCAAGATGCTGCATAAAGGGGATATCAAGCATACCGCCCATAACAAGCGCATTCTTTCCGCTTTCCTTAAGCATTGCGATATACTGTGCCTGCTGCTTTTCATTTGAAGTGTAGTAAACCTTTTTATCCTCGTTGCCTTCAAGATGTTGGGTTAAGGTAACGTAGGTGTTGTCGGTGGTCTTAAAGATTATATAATCCTTTAAGCGCTCATCGAATTTTTGGTCGCGAAGACAGCCATATTTAATAAATACGTTGATGTCATCCCAATATTTTTCGTACGTTTCCTTCTCGTTTTTAGCCATACCGGTAAGGCGGTCAGCAATCTTTTTAGTTATGTGAGTGCTGATTTGCTGAACGGTACGGTCGTTCTGAAGGAAGCTTCTTGAAACGTTAAGCGGCATATCGGGGCAATCGATTACGCCCTTTAAAAGCATTAAAAACTCGGGAATAATTTCCTTAATGTTATCCGCAACAAACACTTGATTGTTGAAAAGCTTTATCTGTCCCTGAATACTGTCGGGATTTTCAGTAAGCTTGGGGAAATATATGATACCCTTTAAATTGAAGGGATAATCGACGTTAAGGTGAATCCAGAAAAGCGGATCGTTAAAATCGGTAAATACTTTGTGATAGAATTCCTTGTACTCCTCTTCCGTGCATTCGGAAGGCTTCTTAAGCCATAAGGGCGCAACGTCGTTTATCGGCTTATCTTCGTTGTTGCCTGTAAGCACGATTTCAACGGGCATAAAGCCGCAGTATTTGTTAAGCACGGGAAGAACGTTGAAGTTTTCTGCAAAATCCTTACTTTCGTCGTTAAGGTATAAGGTTATTTCGGTACCGATATCAGCTTTATCGCAATCGGAAATGGTGTACTCGTCACTGCCGTCACTTTCCCACAGAATTGCCTGTGCATTTTCCTGATAGGATTTTGTTTTGATGGTAACCTTGTCCGAAACCATAAACGCTGAATAAAAGCCTAAACCAAAATGACCTATTATCTGGTTGCCTGCATCCTCGTATTTTTCCAAAAAGTCTGCCGCACCTGAAAAAGCAACCTGATTGATGTACTTTTCAACCTCTTCCTTAGTCATACCTATACCGTTGTCGGTAAAGGTAAGGGTAGAAGCATCCTTGTCTGCAGTAACCGTAACCTTATAATCATCCTTTGCGGTTGCAGTACCCATTTCGGCAAGCTTCTTATATTTGCTGATGGCGTCAACACCGTTTGATACAAGCTCACGAATAAAAATATCTCTGTCGCTGTAAAGCCATTTTTTGATTATTGGCATTAAATTATCTGAATTAACTGATATTTTTCCTGTTTCTTTCATTGTTATTTACCTTCTTTGTTCATATAATATAATAATCTCAAGCCTTCAAGCGTAAGGCGTGAATCAACTACGTCAATTGCCTTGGTATGTACCGCAATGGTCTTTGCAAGACCGCCTGTTGCAATAACCTTGGCGTTTTCAAAGCCTTTTTCCTGCTTCATTTTGCCGATGATGTATTCTATCTGACCGATATAGCCGTATAACAGACCTGCCTGCATACATTGCACGGTGTTCTTGCCTAAAATGCTTTCGGGAAGGTCAAGGGCAACGGGGGGGAGGTTAGCCGCACGGTCGGAAAGCGCATCAGAAGATACCTTTACGCCTGCAAGAATGCAACCGCCAAGGAATTCGCTTTTCTCGTTTGTGGCGCAGATAGTGGTTGCAGTACCAAAGTCAATGGTAATAACGGGACCGCCGTAACGCTTGATAGCAGAAACTGCGTCGCATATAATATCACCGCCTGTTTCACGGGGGTTATCGATGCGGATGTTAAGACCTGTCTTAATGCCTGCACCAACCATAATAGGTTTTTTATGAATATAATCGGTAAGCATATGGTCAATGGTAAAGTTTATTCCCGGTACAACGGATGACATTATAATACCCTCAATATCATCGGGAGTAATGTTTCCTGTTTTAAGCATATCCAGAACAGCGATACCGTATTCATCACTTGTTCTTCTGATGTTGGTGGAAATTCGCCACGTACCTTTAAGCTTATCGTTTTCAAACACACCAAGCTTTATGTTGGTGTTACCAATATCAAGAACTAAAATCATTTTTTATCGATTTCCTTTAAATTTAATAATCTTACAATAATGGGACTTAAAACTATATTGAACAAAAGCTCAAAAAGGAAGTTTGCCCCAACAAGAACTAAAAACATATAAACAAAAACGTTATCATAGCCATAACCCGCGCCCCATTCTTTAAGCGTGTCCATAAAGAACAGAAGACAGCCTAAAAGGAATACACCCGTGTTTGCAACAGGGCATACAATGGCGGCTACGACTACCGCAAAGTATTTGTTTATCTTCTTTAATGCGCTATACGTTAAGCCTGTAATCGCACCTGCAATCAAGCCTTTTAAAAGCACGGTAATAATCGTGCCGATAGCGTTTACCGCATAGAAGGGTGCGGCATCACCGTTTAAAAGCACAACTCCGCCGAATACAAAGCCCAGCCATGCACCTAAGGAAACACCGCCTATCGCGGCACCTATAACAATGGGTACAAGCACCAGGCATATTTGAAAGGTTCCAAAGCGAATAAAGCCACCCAAAAACTGCAACAAAACAACAAGTGCAGTAAGGGCGGCACCGAGTACAAGAGTTTTAGTAGATATTTTGTTCATTTTTTCCTCCATTTCGACTCCTTTATAAAGGATGTCATATGAAATAATTATTTTTCGGTTACTTGTGCAAAATGCCCTCCGATACGGACGGTAGAACTTATGCTTTCGCCAAATATATTATACTGCTATTATTTTTTTTCGTCAATATCAAGATCGTTGCGCTCAAAAATGATGCCAAGCCTTTGGGTAAGGCGGTTGAGCCTGTTCCTTAAAATAGAAAGCTCGATAGCAAGATTGAAAAGCTTGATTAAAATAACGAATATTACAAACAGGAACACAAAGTTTGCAGGCGATTCGATACCAAGCAGCTTCGATGCCCATATTGCAAGCTGAGGGAATATGCTTATAATAAGCAAAAGCATAGCGGAAACGATCCAATAAATAGCATCATCAATGTCAAGCTGAGTCTTTCTTATTTTCTTTAACGTAAAAATAAGTGTAAGGAATGATACAAGAATAAGTGCAACACGCAAAACAATACTCATTACTTTTTACCTCCGTCAAGCTTAACTTTTTTACGGCACCACTGTATAAACATAATGGAAAAGCACATATGAAGCATATATTTTATTGAACGCGAAAAGCTTAAGTAGCTTTCGCCTGCGATACGGTCGTGCATTTCAACCTGAACCTCTTTAACACGCGCGCCGCTTCTTATAAGGTGTGCAAGGGTATCCGGCTCGGGACCGTAGTCATTCTGCTCGGAAAGCACCTTAATAACGTTGCGTGCATACATACGCATACCCGAAGTGGGATCCTTTACGGTTTTGCCTGTTGTAAGCTTTATGGTTGTCTGAATAATATTGCTTCCAAGCATACGCAGGCTTTTAGGCTTCTTTTCGTCAACAAAACGTGAAGCCACGCAAACGTCACAATCAGCCATAGAATCAAGCATTTTCTGTATATATTTAGGATCGTGTTGACCGTCACCGTCAAATTGAAGTGCATAATCGTAGTCGTTTTCAAATGCATACATCATACCTGCCTGAACACCGCAGGTAAGCCCAACGTTAATGGGCATATCAAGTACACGATAGTTGTTTTGACGGCAAATATTCAAGGTATTATCTTTTGAACCGTCGTTAATAACAATGTAATCGTATTGGGGATAATTTTCAATTAAATTATCAACAACGCGCTTAATGTTATCTTCCTCGTTATAAGCGGGGATAATTATAAGAAGCTTCATATTATTCTCCTTTTGAGTTTTTAAGCTTTAATATAAGTGATATTGCAGAAGCAATAACCGAAAGTGCACAAGCAATAATAAGGCCGTAGCTTGTACCGTTGACCTTCATAACAAAAATCATAAGCGGCGTAAATGCAACGCAGGAAGCAAAGCCGATAACGTTTGAAATTATAAGCCCCTTAAAATCGCGCACAACCACCTGAAGCATATATAAAAAGCCAACAAGTGATAATAATACTATGGAAAGAATTATGGGGTTTAAAAGGTACATATATTCGATAATCTTTTCACCGTAAACAAGGCTGAATGCCCACTTTCCAAGCAGCGTAGCGCCAAGGAATGCCACAACGGCAAGTCCGCATATAACGGCAATTACCTTCATAAGCATTGAGGTGAACGTTTTTAAATTGCGTTCCTTATAAACTGAAGCGAATGACGGCACAAACGGTACGTAAATATAGGTGGTAGCCATCTGAAACAAAATTGCAATGTTGAATATGGATGAATACGCGCCAAGCACTGTTTCGTCATACATTTTTCCAAGAAATATCTTGGGTATGGCGGTAAGCGTTGAAAATAAAAACAGATACGCAAAAAGCGGTAACGCTTCCTTTAAAAGTGACAGACAGTTAGAAAAGTTATCGTAAAGCCTGAATGCTTCAAGCCTTTTTACTATTACAAGGTCAAAACAGAACGTGGTTAAAAGCGAGGATATCGCCATCACAAGAATAGCGACGTTAAGCTCTTTGGTAAACCTGTACGTCAGGTAAAACGAAGCAAGTAAAACTATTCCTTTTAACGTAAAGCCTTTGCCGTTAATATCAAGCCTGTCCTTCTTTTGTGCAATACCGTACAAAACGTCAGAATAACATTCTGCAAGCCTGAAAAGCATATATAACACTATTGCCCAGAACTGCTTTGCACTGTAACCGAGAAATAGGGTAAACAAGGGGCAAAGCACTATTGCGGCAATGCACGAAATCGCCCTAAAGCCAACGTAGGTGCTGTTTGAATATTTTTCATCAACGTCGGAAACCTGAAAATTACGTATGCCGAACATAGCGACGGTTTGGAAAATTGCGCTTACGGAAATTGCAAGGGAAAGAATTCCGTTATCGTAAAAACCGTTCATATTGGTAACCAGAATAGTGATTACCCATTGGCACGCAAGGTAGAAAAGGGAACCGAACGAATTCCAGAATATATTGCGTGTAATATTGCTTTTATTCATAGCAGCTCCTTTTTTTGTAACAAAAGCATCATAGCTTAGGTCCAATATCTTAACAGAATAATAAGTACGGTAAGTGCACAATACACGGTAGAAATAATGGGAAGCGCCTTCTGTGAAAGAGCCTGTATTTTATTGTTTACGGGTTCAAGTTTTTTGATGGTAAGTAAAGGCGAGCAAAGTGCAATGGCAACAAATAAAACAACGGGGATAAAGTATCTGCCCTGTCCGCCGTAAGCAAGGTTGCCGCCAACAATTCCCACAAGGTAGGGATTCCATTCAATATACATAACGTAAATGGTGCCCACAAAGAAAATGATTACACCAAGCACCGAAAGTATACGGGTTTTAATGTTAATACCCTTGATTTCAGCCGCTTCAGTAATAATTGAAAGGAACAGTATGGATAGGAACAACGTGTCAAGGTGCTTGGGGAAGAACGTGTCAAGCCAGCCAAGTACGCCAAAGAATGACTGAAGCCACGGCGTTTTGAAATATTTTACCGTTTCAAACATAATGATAGGCAATCTTAATATGCTGAAGTTTTCCCTTTGCTGAATATCAAGCTCGGTAAGCGGTACTGCATAATCAGCAGTTATGGCGGTGTTTATCACTGTGGGGATAACCGTTGTGAGCAAAATTCCACCTGCAACGCAACCGATAGAAATAAAGTATTTCTTTAATGAACCGAACTTCTTTATGGGGATAGCAAACAAAATAAGTAAAAGTGGCGCATATGCAATCTTACAACCAACAACAAATGCAGAAGCAAGCGTAATTGCGGCAATATCCCTTTTAGTTACCGTTTCATCGTCGTCCGAACGCAACAGCTTTGTGACGTATGCAAACAGTAAGAATGCGCACGCAATAAGCGAAGCATCGTATGACGTGGATGCGCCTTGGAATATGGACATAGGCATCAATGCCAGCATAAACATAGTTTTGGGGAACAAGCCTGTCTTTTTTATTGCAAGCCGAATTATTAAAGCATAAAATAGCAGGTTAACGACCTTTGCAATAAAAATGGTTTGATAAGCGTTTACCGAAAAGCCCAGAGTGCGCATACCGAATATGGTGATTGCAGGTAACGCATAAGGCAGGGGATTGATGGTTGAGAATTTGTTTTCATAAAACGTCATAACCTCGGATGCAGGACGCTGATTATGCTCGTTCATCTCCCAATAACTATATGTATCGGAACCCTCACCGTTATATCTGCCGCCCTGTGACTGAAGATAATAAAGCTCTTCTTCAGACATTAAGCTACCGATTTTACCGTCCTGAACGTCAGCAAAAAGGTTGCCGTGTGACATTCTTGCAATGTTTATAAAGTGTGCGTTTTCATCGGGACACACAAAGGGCGGTTCAAGCACGATAAGAAGCATACCAACAATAAGCGCAAGGCAGAAGAAAATGTTGGCAAGCCTGTTTCTTAAATTAAGTGCCTGCTCTTTTTTGTTTATATATGCGGTGGTGTCTTCCATTGCATTATACTCCTTGTTATATATTATTATTAAATTATATCACGATAACATATAAAAATCAAACGTTTTTAAAAAAAATAAAGCGGTGCTTGTGCGCACCGCTAAAACAGTTATTAGTTACATTCTGCCTCAAGGGGACCTGCAAGCTCCTTATGATAGAAAAGCTTACCGGGAAGTGTGGGGATATAGCTTGAAGCAATCCAACGTGTAGGACCGTGACGGAGTGTTGTCCAGAATGAAAGACCCTGCCACTGCATACCGCGTGAAAGAATACCGTCGCAACCACCGATAGCGTAATCAGCCTTAAGGAATAAGCCGGGGCCGATGGTATTTGCACGTGCGGGAACAAGGGTAGAACGTGACTTAAAGCTTGTTAAAGCGTTCTGCTCAATGGTAAGGGGATGAAGCTTTGCACCGATTCTGTGTGTCTGCTTCTTCCATTCATCATCACTTTCAAATTCACCGCCAAACTGAGGCTCCCAGAAAGCGATGTGGCACATTCTGCCGATACCGTAAACAAGGATAAGTTTTGCGCCCTCTGCCTTTAAAGCATTGATTTTTGCTTCGTACGTGGGCAGGTTAGCCTTTGTTGCAAAGTTTCTCTGCTCCTTAGGAACAGTAAGCTCACCAAGGGGATTGAAAAGTGCATTTTCCATGGCGTACTGGAATGATGCAGGGTTAGAAGGCTCTAACGTATTGCCGTCAGCATCTGACCACTCGTCCATATTAAAGGTGGTAACGTGCTTTGCATCAACGTTCCATGCCTTAAGGAAGTAAACAACCCATCTGTACATACCCATGGGACCAACGGGAAGAATGAAAGCAGCCTTTCTGCCTTCTTCCTTTGTGGTTTTAATCTGAAGTGCGATTTCGTGACCCATTAAAACCTCAAAATCGTTAAGGTTATCACACATAACGGGTGTGAACTTGTCGTTCCAGAAGCTTTGGCGTTCATCAACGTTGTCGGGTGTGCCAACGCATGCGTCGATTTTTTCAAGATCCCAACCTGCAGGATAGAAGCCCTCAAGTAATGATCCTTTGATTGTGTCCATTAAATTCATAGTAAAAATTCTCCTTTAAGGTAATACTCTTTTTGCAGGAACTCTGCCGCTCTTTAAGCAAACGCGGAAAGCTTCAGCATATTCAACACCACACTGCATACCACGGTAAGCGGCGGTAATTCTTGTCTTGTGACCGATATCAACATTATCGTGTGCACTTAACCATGCAAGCTGACTCTTGTGGCACTTAAGTGCCTCTACCTTTTTATCGATATAATCTGTAACGTCAACGAACTCGGTAGGCTCAAAATCAAAGCCGTCACTGCTTTCGTAATAATAAGTATAAGGAAGTGTTTCAAGGTAGGGGTGATCAGTCTTAAAGTTAGGCAACGTAGCGGTAAAGCTTGCGTGGATAACAAGATAGCTGGTTTCATAGTGGTCGGGGTGATAATCAATGGGGGGCATGGTAAAAATAACGTCGGGGCGTGCGATACGGATAATTTCTGCAAGACGCTTTATAGCTTCCTGATCGTGCGAATTAACCTCCATATCGTTTACCAGAACCTCAAAGTGTTCAGCGCCGATGCTTTCAGCCGAAGCCTTTGCTTCCTTTGAACGTACAACCGCTAATTCATCAGGCGGAATAGTAACGCTTCCAAGGCAGCCGTTTGCAATGTTACATACGGCAATGTAGTGACCTTCAGCCTTTAATTTGCACAATGTACCGAAGCATTTGATTTCAAGGTCATCGGGATGTGCGCCAATGGCAAGATATCTCATATAAAAAACCTCCAAGGTGTTTTTTTATATTATATAACTTTTTGCTTTTGATTTCAACCCCGTATAATACAAATTTTACTTATTTTTTTACTATATAAAGAGGAGAAATTCTCGTATTGAGAGAATTATTGGCTTTTAGGTATATGCTAATGTGAAATATTGATAATTTGCCTGTTCTTTTTTGCGGCATAATCAAGGGCAAGCAGAGTGCCGCTTTTCCGATTGACAGGCGTGTTTTGTGCGTTGTAATAGAAGATACAAAACTTGCTTTTATCTATCATTTCTTGGTTGCGTTTTATGTATATCGACCTGTGCGCTCCGTCAAGAATTTCAGAAAAATACGTATCCTCATAGAAATTTAGAAGATAATTTCTGTAACTGTCGTTTATGTGCTGAAATTCCGCCCTAACGTAAATGCGCATTATGTGCGAGTACTGTTCCTTTAATGAAGTCACTACCTCAAGACAAAGATCGGTAAATTGACTTTTACTGCCGAATAAAAACGTATCAACACCTTCGTTTACTATTAAGTGTTCAATCGTGTCCCGTAATTGAGTTTTAAGCATTTGCGTTTCAGTTAAGGTTCTGTGTCCTATAAAACAGCAGGTTTTATTCATTTTTGTTAACTCCAAGTAAATGATTATGAATTTATTATATATTATCATTGACTTAAAGTAAATAATTGTTTACTTGCTGAAAGTTATAATTTTTTTCGTTTCCCTGTAAACTATAAGCATAGGGGGCGAGATTATGCAAACAGAATTTGCTGATAAATATATAACATTAGGGTTAAAAATAGCTTATTATCGAAAGAAAGCAGGATATACTCAAGAATATTTTGCAGAGCTTATTGATAAAAGTGTGAATTTTGTCGGACAGGTAGAAGGACCGGGTATTGTGCGCGGTGTTTCGCTTGAAACGTTGTTTAAGATTGCGCAGGTTTTAAATATTCCGCCATCCAAGCTGCTTGAAGAGGATTAAACAAAAAAAGGCTATGACTTTTGGTCATAGTCCTTTATTTTTTTTATCAAGGGTCTTCGTTGTGGGAGTACGAAAGGGCTTAAAATTGCTTGCGCATATATCTTACCTAATCTTGCTTTTGGGACGTATCATACCTCTGAAATGGTCTAAAAAATGGCCCAAAACTAAATCTTGATAACTCTCAATTACTCTATGTTTAAGATAAAGACTCATAATGCTTATATAATCATGAAGATTTATAAAGAGTCTTATATAAAAGAAAAAGAGTCATAATGATTCTATAAGAATCGTTACGACTCATGAAGATTGCAAAATATTGAGATTTTGACCATTTTATGCTATAATTTCAATAATATCTTTTTAAATCAACACAATTGCAAAATCGTGTTGTTCAATAAGCCTCCTTGCATTGATAAAATATCATTGTAAAAAACAAAAGGAGGTTCTTAAAATGAACACAGACAAAATCATCGCAGAATCAATCGCAAAGGACTATGCACCGAAAGAGAGTTCCAAACTCGTTGCCCTCAAAAAGTTGGATAACAAGGCGAAACTCCCTGCCACCATTTTCACCTATTCTTGTGGGATTATCTCGGCACTTGTATTTGGTACAGGTATGTGCCTGGCTATGCAAGTTATCGGTAGTGGTATTGGTGGTATGATACTTGGAATTGTTGTTGGCCTTATTGGCCTTATCGGTTGCGGCATCAACTATCCCATCTACAAGAAAATGCTTGAAAAGGGCAAAAAGAAGTATGCCTATGAAATCGTGCAACTCGCAAAAGAAATCGCAGACAAATAAAAATCAAATGCAAGGAGTGGTAATATGAATAAATCAGAAAGCAAATATTTTAATACTGCCACTAAAATGGACCTTGCATTGATTTCACTACTAAAAAAGAAATCGTTTGATTATATTACTGTAAGTGAGATTTGCGAAACGGCGGGCGTAAATCGTTCAACATTTTATTTGCATTATGAAACTGTTGGGGATTTGCTTGATGAAACCGCAAGATATTTATTGAATGATTTTTTATCGTATTTCTCAACTGACACAAAATCAATCGCACTAAACTTAAAAAACTGCGAACTAAACGATTTGATATTTATTTGCGATAAGTACCTTACACCTTACTTCACTTATATCAAAGACAATAAAGAGGTTTTTGGTACGGCACTCGCAAATAATAAGACCTTGGGGTTTGAAGATGTCTATAAGCGAATGTTTGATAACATATTCAATCCCATATTAGATAGGTTTCATTATCCGCAGAGTGATAGACCATATGTGATGATGTACTATCTTAATGGTATTAATGCAATCGTTAGTGAATGGTTGAAAAACGGTTGCGAAAAGCCAATTGACGAGTTATCGAAAATCGTTTCTATTTGTGTTTTCGGTCTTAACCAAACATAGTAACAACAAAAACACCCTATGACTTTTTACGGTCATAGGGTGTCTTCATTTTTCCATTTGTCGTAAATGTGTCGTAATTTGCTTTTTGCAGAGTTTAGAAAACCCTGTAATACCGCTATTTTACGGCATTTTCTTAATCAAGGGGCTTCATCGTGGGGAAGCACAAAACGTCACGAATAGATGCGCTGTCCGTTAAAAGCATTACAAGGCGGTCAATACCAAAGCCTAAGCCGCCTGTGGGGGGCATACCGTATTCAAGCGCGGTAACAAAGTCATAGTCAACCTGCGCGTTGCTTCCGGGTTCTTCCTCTCTCTTCCTGGCAACTTGCTTTTCAAAACGCTCACGCTGATCGATGGGGTCATTAAGCTCAGAGAAAGCGTTTCCAAACTCTGTTGCGTTAATGAAGTACTCGAATCTTTCGGTGAACATGGGGTCATTGGGCTTGCGCTTTGCAAGGGGACTGTTTTCTACGGGATAATCGTAAATAAAGGTGGGCTGAATAAGGTTTTCTTCAACGAAGGCATCGAAGAATTCAACAAGTACGGCGCCCTTTGTAGCATCCTCGGGAACGGGAACGTGCTTTTCTTTTGCACAGGCACGTGCATCCTCATCAGTCTTCCAATCGTTATAGTCACAGCCGGAATACTTCTTAACTGCTTCTATCATTGTAAGACGCTCCCACTTGCCCATATCGATCTCTGTGCCCTGATAGGTTATCTTGGTATCACCGCAGATTTTCTTTGCAAGCATTGTATAAAGTTCTTCAACAAGGTCCATCATACCTTCAAAGTCGGTATATGCCTGATAAAGCTCAATAGTAGTAAATTCGGGATTATGCTTTGTATCCATGCCTTCGTTACGGAAGATTCTGCCTACCTCGTAAACGCGGTTAAGACCGCCAACGATAAGGCGCTTCAAGTAAAGCTCGGTTTCGATACGAAGATACATATCCATATCAAGCGTGTTGTGATGTGTTTTAAAGGGACGTGCAGAAGCACCAATCTCAAGGGGAACAAGGATAGGTGTATCAACCTCAAGGAAGCCCTTGTCGTCAAGATAGCTTCTGATTTCCTTAAGTATCTGCGAACGCTTACGGAAAACCTCAGCAACGTCGGGGTTAACGATAAGGTCAACCTCTCTTTGACGGTAGCGTGTATCAACGTCCTTCAAGCCGTGGAATTTCTCGGGAAGGGGAAGAAGTGACTTTGAAAGCATTTCTATTTTGTTTACGTGGATAGAAACCTCACCTGTCTGTGTGCGGAACACAAGACCTTCAACACCAACGATATCACCGATATCCATCTGTTTGAAAGCCATATATTCGTCAACACCGATATCGTCACGGCGAACGTAAAGCTGAATAAGACCCTTTGCATCGCGAACGTGAGCAAAGCTTGCCTTACCCATAACGCGCTTTGACATAAGCCTACCTGCGATTTTAACGTTTATTTCGTCACCGTCGTTAAATGAAGAAATAATATCCTGTGAATAGTGGGTAAAATCAAATTTTGTTATCTCATAAGGATTTTTGCCCTGTTCCTTAAGTGCGGCAAGCTTATCGCGGCGCACCTGAAGAACTTCGCTTAATTCTTGTACGTTTTCTGACATTTTAATTACTCCTAAAAATTAGTCCTTGGGTAAGATTTCCATAAGCTTGTAGGAAAGTACGCCACCGGAGGTGTTAATCTTAACCGTTGCACCCTTTTTCTTATGAAGAAGTGCACTGCCGATGGGGCTTAAGTTTGAAATCTTTCCGTTTAAAGGATCGGCTTCGCTTGAACCGATAATATCAAAGATAAATTCTTCCTTGGTCTGAACGTCCTTAACGCGAATTTTTGAACCAACGCGAACTTCGTCGTTGGGAAGCATTGAATCGTCAATAACAACTGCATCCTCAAGCTGCTTCTGCATTTTAAGGATTTCAACTTCCATTTCTGCCTGATCGCGCTTTGCTTCATCATATTCGGCGTTTTCCGAAAGGTCGCCTAATTCACGTGCAGCCTGAATTCTTTTTGCAATCTCGGGACGTTTAACCTTAAGATAATAGTCAAGTTTTTCCTGAAGCTTTTGAATACCTTCAGCGGTCATCATATTTTTATTTTCGCTCATTATAAAAACCCCTTTAAAAAATATTATTTATAATTATATTACCAAAACCAAATTATGTCAAATGCTTTAGAATTCAATGGTATAAAGGTAACCGTAATTATCACCGTAATAGCAAACATCTTTGTAAAAATCAATATATTCAGGCTCACGGTCCTCGATATAATCCCTGAAAAGCGCAAAAAACTCCTGCTTGCCGCTTACAGGATCGATTATTCTTAATGCGGCAGGTGAAGAAATGCTTTTTGTGCCGCCTTCAACCGAATATATCTTGCCTTTATATACCGTTGCACCCTGAAGATAGTTGTGATAATCAAGGTCGAATTGCTTTAATATATCCTCCTTGTTAAGCACTACCGTGCGGATGCCTGTGCCTTCATCAAGCACGCCGTCACAAATTTTAGGCATATCAAATACAAGATATCGGGATTTCTTTATGCCGTCCATCATATTGAATGCATAATATTTACCGTTATCTCTGTCAACGATAAAGTTGCCGAACGGGCGAATATCGCCTTCCTTACTGCACCATACCGTTGAATCCTCACAAAATCCTAATTTTATTACCTGCTTAAGCGTGAATGAAAATTCATTGCCGCTTCTTGTGATACGAAACGCAAGGCAGGTACCCTTATATGATTCGGGCTGTCCGTCGTAGTTGTTATATATGTTGGTGTAAAGCAGGGGAAATTCATCGCCCTCTTCAAAGTATTCTGCACCAAACGTTACCGAATTTGAATGGGGAATAAGCGCAGTATCAAGCTTAAGGGAAGCGATTTCCTTAAAACCGTTTACGTCGTATACTTTGCATACGCCTGAACCGTCAAACTTAAAAAGAATGCCGTTCCAGATTGCACCGTCCTGTCCACCGTATATCTGACCTAATGCAGTGATTTTCATATAAAGCACCTCACAAATATTTTTTTAATTCGTTGTAAAGATTATAACCGTAGAAAATAAAGCCTATTTCAGAAGGATGAAGCACCTGATCACAGTAGAAATCCTCCTGATGCGGTACAAAGTCGCGGGCATCAATTACAGTTGCGCCGTTATCTTTTGCCGCATTTTCAATAATCACGCGTGCTTGTTCAAGAGTGATGCCGCCCTTAAGAATACCGTCAATATGGTTGCGGTGAATGGGTACAATGGCAAATATGGGCTTATCAGGGAAGATAGCCTTAAGCTTCTTAAAGTATGCACGTGCCGATTTATCTATATCCACACCGCGCGACCAATCATTTGTGCCGTAAGCAACCGTAATAAAGTCGGGATTGATGCTTTTTAAATCGTCAACAAGATTGTTTTCGTCAAAAATATCACCACCGATTGCCTGATTATAAATGCGTGCATCAAACATCTGTCCCACAAGATTAACATAGGCAAGGTGGGGATGCTTGGTAACGTAGCCCTGCGTAATTGAGTCGCCAAGGGCAAGGTAGGTAAGCTTTCTTTCATAAGGCTGTATTGAAGAATTTATGTTAAAATTCTTTATTAAAAGCGCCGCAAGATTGGGGAAGAAAACCGTAACCCTTTTCGTGCCTTCCTTTAACGTAGCGGAGTAAGAATATTCGCCCTCGTCCGTACCCTTAAAAACACAGTCAACGTTAATACCGTCAACCATTAAGTCAAAGGCAAAGCATTTCTGCGAAGAGCCGGGGATAATGCGGTAATCAAAGGAAAGCTCAGTTGCATCGGTAATAAATTCAAGTATCATACTGCTTGAAGCCTGTTCCTTTGGCGCAAAGCGTTCTTTAATATATTCTGCCTGCACGGCGGTGAAGCGGCGGAACGTCAAAAAACCGTCCTCTTCATATGCGCGAAGCCAGCCTGTTACGTAGTTTTTTAATTCTTCGTTTGGTATAAGCATAACATCACTCCCTTTAAACTTTAGTAATTTTATCATACATTTTATACGATTGCAAGTATATATTTAAAAAAAGCAGACACAATAAATTAATAGAAAAAAGGGGAGGTGTTTTTATGAAAAGTAATATAAAATGCGATGCGGCAAAATGTATGCATAACTGCGACGGCTTGTGCGATGCTTCAGTGGTACACGTGCGTGACGGAAAGGGTGTTGCACGGTCGGCACGGTGCACCACTTATGCGTACAGAATAACAAATCAGGGCAGTAGACTTTTAATGGAAATGGGCGAGGATATGTCCCTTGACAGACACGATAAAAATGCGGATATTCCTATTGCCTGCGGAAAGTTTGATTGTTGCTATAATGAGGATTGCACCTGCACGGCAGGCAGTATCCACATTCTTTCGCCTAAGGATACCTGCGATAACGAATGTTGCTGTAATACCTATACGGGCGGAATATAAGAAAAAGTCTGCTTTATGCAGACTTTTTTGTTTTTATTCACTTGCC
>JAZQTV010000009.1:0-5523 GCA_045630945.1 Clostridia bacterium | reverse complement strand
GGCAGAAAAAGAAATGAACAATATGACCGTTGAGGTTGATAAGCTTGTTGCATTGGCAGAAACTGACCGTACAAAAAATTCTCCTGAAGATCCTGAAGCTATTTCAAAGCTTGTTGGCGAGATTGAAAAGCTTGTAGCATCGCTTAAAAAGCTTGAAGAAAAAATCAAGAAATTTGACGTTGCTATAATGGAAAATGAAAAGCGTATCAACGAATATGCCGCAATAGCAAACAAGGCAAAAGAAGAATTTAACGTAAACAAGGCTGAATACGATAAGGTTCTTCAACAGGCAAAGCCTGAAATTGATAGGCTTAAGGGTGTAAGGGATGCTTTGCAGGCAAAGGTTGACAGTACGCTGCTTAACAAATATCTTAATATGCGTAAGAACAAGATTGTTCCCACAGCTCCGCTTCAGAATAGTAGGTGCGGTGGTTGTCATATGGAAATGCCTGCGTTTACCGTTTCAAGTGCAACTAAAAACGGTTTCTGTGAATGTGAAAACTGCGGCAGAATAGTATATATAGAATGATTTTTTTGAGTAAGTCGGATGACTGCGGTGTAAATACGAGGAAAGTCCGAGCTTCATAGAGCAGGATGCCGGATAACGTCCGGTGGAGGCGACTCCAAGGAAAGTGCAACAGAAATATACCGCCGTGCAAACGGTAAGGGTGGAAAGGTGAGGTAAGAGCTCACCATTCGTTATGGCAACTTAACGATTGTGTAAACCCCATTCGAAGCAAGATTGATAGTGGAGCATTAACGGCTGCTCGTCGGCTCCCATGTAATCGCTTAAGCTTTTCGGCAACGGAAAGAATAGATAGATAGTCATCGATAACAGAACTCGGCTTATAGACTTACTCATTAATTTAATTATGAAAGAGAGAATTTATGTTCTCTCTTTTATTCTTTTTGGAATTGTTAGCGCATATCTTTGTTGTGTGAAAGGCAGGGACAACTATGGATAAACTGTTTGAAATACTTCCTCCTAAAATTACATCAGCATTGATAATGCTTAATGAAAAGGAAAGAAAAGCGCTGACGGAAATACGGCTTCGCGTAAACAGACCTGCTTATTTCTATATATCGGGGATTGAATACGGTGTTTCTGATTCAGGTATATCAAAGGTTGATGGATACGTTTTCTCACGATTTGATGCTGATATTATGTGGCGAAAACTTTGCGACGGCGCGCCGTACAGTACAACCAAGCAACAAAAGGAGGGGTATATTACTGTTGGCGGTAACAGGGTTGGTTTTTGCGGAGAATATGCGTTTAAAGAAGGCGAAATTCAGCACGTTGAAAGGATATCGTCATTTTGTGTAAGAATTAAGCACGAGATTATCGGTTGCGGGAATCATCTTTACCGAAAATTGTTTAATGACGAATTTATATATAACACGCTGATTGTATCACCGCCCGGATGCGGTAAAACTACGCTGGTACGTGATTTTGTCAGAATACTTTCTAATGATGGTGTAAACGTAGCCGTTGCGGATGAGCGTGATGAAATATGTGCCTGTGAAAACGGTATAGCAACACTTTCGGTGGGCAAAAGAGTTGACGTTATAAATAAGGTTCCAAAGGCTGTTGCAATAGAAAATATGATAAGGGTGATTCGGCCCGGAGTTATCGTTATGGATGAAATAGGAAATGTAAATGATCTGCAAGCGGTTAAGAGTGCCAAAACAAAGGGAGTTGGTGTGATTGCGACTGCGCACGGTAAGGATATAAACGATATATACCAATACGAAGATATATTTGAAAGATTCGTATTTTTGAGTAATAGAAACGGCGTAGGCACTGTGGAAAGCATTCTTGATGGGAATTTTAAAAATATAGGTAAATTGATATGTTAATAAAGATAGCGTGTTCTGTTGCAGTATGCATATGCTCGTGGTTATTAGGCGTTGGATATAAAAATATGCTAAATGAGAATATTCTGATAATAGAGGATTATATCAAATTTGCAAAAGCACTAAAGAGCACGGTTATATATTCGGGAAAAAATATGTTTGATTTTATAAAAAGCAATAAATCGGAACGATTAAATAGCTTTAGTGATTATGTAACGTCAAATAAAAATAATGGAATGGAAAAAATTTTAAAGGAATTTAAAACATCAAATATTATCGAGGCGGAGTGTGTAAAAATACTCCATACTGCATTGGTGTTTGCAGAATCTTCAAGCGATGCATCAGGTATTGCAGAACAGCTTGAGGAGGCAATAAATTTCCTTGAGCAATATAAAAATGAAACACGGGAGGTATACTGCGGCAAAATCAAAACAGCACCGTCATTAGCAATGATTATGGGGTTGTTTATTGCGGTTTTATTCATATGAGCATTGATATTATTTTTAAAATTGCAGCAATCGGTATTCTTGTTACGCTGATAAGCCAGCTTTTAACACGTTGGGGCAGGGAAGATATTGCAATGATAACAACGGTTGCAGGATTGATTATAGTACTATTAATGGCGGTTGATATGGTAAGTGATTTCTTTCAAACCATAAAAAGTGTTTTTCAATTATATTGATGGATGAACTTGTATTAATATTATTATTTGCTTTAGCATCCGTTTTTGTGATTCAAGCCGTAAAAAAGCATTCGCCTCAATTTGCGTTTGTTGCATCGATTTGTGCGGGTTGTATAATTTTGATCTTTATTTCGCCAAAGCTTGAGTATGTGGTTAGTTATATTGAAAAATGGCAGGGTTATTCAAATATAAATACCGAGTGGCTTAAAAGTATAATTAAAATATGCGTTGTGTGTTTTGTGGGACAATGGGGAATACAGATTTGCCGTGATGCACATGAAGGCTCAATAGCAGATAAAATGGAAATGGCAATTAAGATAATTATTCTTATTATGTGTTTTCCGTATATAGATGCGCTTTTTGATTTAGCAGTAAATATTTAATGAAAAAAATACTTTTTATTATAGCTGTTTTATTATTCGTAATATCCGTAAACGTAATAGCAACACCTGAAATTAATACTGACGAACTTGAAAAAAGTCTTGAAGGTGTCGAATATCATTCGTTTTACGGAAATATTAGTGAAATAATAGATGCAATATTAAAAAACGAATTAACGTTAGACGGAGCAAGTATTTTAGAAAACGTTATTAAATTAGCATTTTCTGCATTTGAATATGCGGTTAAAAGCGTATTTGGAATGCTTGGTATTGTTATCATTCTTTCCGTGGTGGTGAAATTAAAGCTAATAAGCGGAAAGGTAGAAAATATTTGTTTGCTTGGCGGAAAAATTATATTTTCCGTAATGCTTTTAAACGTTTCGTTTATATATATAGAAAATATAGAGAAATCCCTTAATGGCATTGCATCGTTTACTCAGACGCTTACGCCGATAATAATAACCTTAATGGCATCCTGTGGGCTTAAGGGCAGCCTTAATGCCTTAGCACCGTCATCCGTACTGTTTTCATCAGTTATTATTGAACTTGCAGTAAAAATAATATTGCCACTGATTATTTTGTGCTCAGTTATAACCGCGGTTAATTGTGCGTTGTCGGATAATAAGCTAAAGGGAATTGCTGATACTGTTAAAAGTATTGTTACCTGGATTATGGGCGGAAGTTTTATGGTGTTTTCTGCCATAATTACAATACAAGGCATTATAGCGGGTGTTTCTGACGGTATTTCCTTAAGAAGTATAAAATATGCAATAAGCACTTCTGTACCGGTAATTGGCGGAACGGTAAGTGAGAGCTTCTCTGCTGTTCTTTTAAGTAGCTTTTACTTAAAGGGGGCATTGGGTAGTGCTGGTATAATTGCCATACTTGGCATAGTTATTGCGCCAATATTGAATATAGCGGTTATGTGTGTTGTGTTAAGGTGCTTCGCTGGCGCAATAAGACCCTTTTCTGATGCGGCAGTAATTGAGCTTATAAACGGAACGGTAGAACTTTTAAAGCTTGTTGTAGCTGTTGGTGTGGGTGTTGGGGGGCTTTGGGTTGTTTATTTAGGGGTAATTACGTGTGCAGGAGGTAATTTTGTGTGATTGAGTGGATAAAGGGATACATAATAAAAATTATCGTCATTGCACTTATAGGTACTGTTATTGAGTGTATTTTACCTGAAGGAAACGTAAAAAAATACGGTGTTTTTGCGTTTTCTATTATTTTAAGTATAAGTATGATACAACCTTTTGTTGAGGCAAAAAGCAAGCTTAACGCACCCGAACTAAGCAATAGTGCGTTTTACATTGATTATTCGGAAGCTATAAAAGCAACGGTCAACGGAGTAGAGGGATTTGAGAATGCAGAAGTATACGTTTTACAGGAAAATAATACTGTCTTGGGTATAACGGTAAGTGTTCCAAAGGGAAAACTGTTAGAGGAAGCGACGAAACTGTTTTCTACCGAGGAACTTAAAAATATGTTAAGTGCAGTTTATGGAATAAATAAAGAAAAGATAACTATAACGGAGTAATTATGAATATTGCTGAAAAAATTAAAAATAGTAAAAAAACAAAGTATGCGATAGTGGCAACACTTTGTATCTTGCTGATGATAATTTATTTTTTTCCTGAAAAAAGTAATAAAAGCACAACGCAAAACATATCTAATAATACAGTAATAGAAAAAACTGCAAAAGAACAGCTTGAGGAGGTGCTTTGCAATATTAAGGGTACGGGAAAAGTGAGTGTTATGATTACATATGAAAGCGGCAATGAGGTTGTATGCGCAAATAACGTTGAAACACAAATGAGCACGGTTACAGAAAAAACACAAAGCGGAACCACAAAAGAATCAGAAACCGTGATAGAAAGTAAAACTCCGATAACGATCGGAGCAGGAGAAGGAGAAAATCCCTTGGTGATAATAGAAAAGGAACCCCAGGTACGCGGGGTAATAGTTGTTGCTGAGGGTGCAGATGATTTAAAAGTCAGAATGAATCTTCAAAAAGCGGTTGAAACTGTTTTACAGGTTTCACCGGATCAGGTTGAAATTTTTGCAATGAATTAAGGAGAGTATCTATGTTTAAAATAAGCAGAAAAACAATGGTTATATCGGCAATGGTGGTTCTTTTACTTGTTACGGGGCTTTTGAATTGGAAATATATCGCAAGTGATAAAACGGATGGCGGTTCGCAGACAACAGGTGCGGAACAAGGGGCGGACGTTGAAACGGTAAACTTTTTTACAACTTATAAAAGTGAACGTACGTCGAACAGAGAAGAAGAGATGACTTACCTTGAAAGTGTTATAGCTAACGCAAATACCGATACCGAAACCTTAAATGAAGCACAACAAATGAAGCTTGAGATAGTTAAAAATATGGAGCTTGAAAGCTCCCTGGAAGGATTGCTTGTTGCAAAGGGATTTGATGATGCAATCGTAACGTTTGGCAGCACATCGGTAAACGTTGTTATTAAGGATGCTGAGCTTACACAGGCAAAGGTTGCGCAGATACTTGACGTAGTAACTACTGAAACAGAATATACTGCAAATGATATTAAAGTAATTCAGGCTGAATAAAAAACAAAAAAAGCTGTTACAA
>JAZQTV010000008.1:0-8778 GCA_045630945.1 Clostridia bacterium | reverse complement strand
ATGTTTAGAAAATGGCTTGAAAACAATAACGTTAATGATTTTAATTTTGATCAACCGCTTTTTCCTAAAGCGAGTGATAGGGAATTCTGGCAATCAAAATATAATGAGTCATACATAAAGAAAGCGGAAGAGTATCTTGATTTCTCTTGGCCTGTTGCAAGAGCAACTGATTTTATGGCATTTAAGATTACTGGAAACCGCACAAAGCAGGAAACACCGTTTTTTGAGAGGAGAAAAGCGCTAATTTACCTTGCGTACGCTGAGCTTTTAGAATATAAGGGCAGATTTTTACCTGATATTTTGAACGGTATATTTGCTATCTGTGAGGAAACGTTCTGGGGAGTTTCTGCGCACTTTTCACATTCGTATACACCTGATCATCCCAACGTTAATATTCCTGATTCACAGAATGATTATATCGATTTATTTGTTGCAGAAACAGGTTCGGCGATATCAATAGTTTACTATCTTTTTTATGATGAATTTAAAAAATTCTGTCCCGAAATACTTTATTATATGGAATATGAGCTCAATCGAAGAATAATTAATCCTTATATGAATCATAAGGATTTTTGGTGGATGGGTTATGAACAAGACGTAAACAACTGGAACGGATGGATTATAGCTAACGTTTTAACTGTGTTTTTACTTGCAGAAAGGGACGAAGAAAAAAAGAAACAAGCAATTCGTAGGATGATATATGAGATAAATAAGCTCTATGAACGCCTTCCTGATGATGGCGGATGTGATGAGGGCTCGACGTACTGGACTGTTTCGGGCGGTATGATATTTGAGTTCGTTGAACAGCTTTACGTTGCGACTTGCGGAGGAATCGATTTCTTTAAGGATGAAAAACTTCGCAATATTTTCCTTTATGAGTATAAAGCATATATCGGAAATGGAAGATTTGTCAATTACGCTGATGGCACTGGACGCGCGGTGGGTGTTTCGGCACTTCTTTATATGATTGGTGAAAGAACTAACCACAATAAAATTAAAACCTTGGGCAAGGAACTTTTGAAATACGATAAGAATGCACCTATACGTGAGGGTAAGGCACGAAGACTGCTTTATACCATTATGTATGAAGATAAACTTAATGAGTGCGCGGACTTTCAATATGAAAATAAGGTTTTTTTAAGCGAATTGCAGGTTTCTGTTTTAAGAAACGATAAATGGTATTACGCAATAAAAGGCGGTAATAATGACGAAGGTCATAATCACAATGACGTAGGCACGTTTATCACGTACTATGACAACAATGCAGTTCTTTGTGATGCGGGATGCGGTGTTTATACACGACAGACCTTTGGACCTGAACGTTACACTATATGGACGATGCGTTCAGATTGGCATAATCTTCCCGTTATAAACGGTGCAGTGCAAAAGCAGGGCTTAAAATTTGCGGCATCAAAATTTGAATGCAGCGGCAATACAACGATTGTTGATATTGAAAATGCGTATGCAGAAAAAGCAGGCATCCAAAAGCTTGAACGGCGTATTACTCTTCTTGATGACGGTATTGACGTTGAGGATGAGTATGAATTCGTTGGAGACAAAAATACGGTTAGCGAGCATTTTATAACTCCGTATAACGTTAAGATTGATGGCAATAAGGTTATTATCAACGAAGAATTTGTGCTTGAATGCGACAAAAACGTTGATATAAAGACGGATTTTGTTGATTTTGAAGGTGACACGAAGCTTGTTGAATCGTGGAACACAGATAAGATGAAAAGAATTATTTTCAGTACTTATGCATCCCGGAATTTATGCATAAAATTTAATTTAAGGAGAATTTAAGATGAAGAATTTTATTATTACAGGCTGTGCGGGCGGAATAGGTGCTGCGTGCGTTGAAATATTTTTAAAGAACGGTTATGCGGTAACGGGAATGGACGTTGTTAGTGAAGAGAGGATAACTGTAAAAAACGATAATTTCGTATACGTAAAGGGTGATTTAAGCAAAAGTGCCGATCGAGAAAAATTAGTTAAAGATGCTGTCAAAAGCTTTGGCAAAATTGATGGTCTTGTGAACGTTGCAGGTGTGGCACCGAAGGTAAGAAACGATATTCTTGAAATGACTGAGGAAAGCTATGACTTTGTTATGGATATCAATACGAAGGGTACTATGTTCCTTTCGCAGCTTGCCGCCCGTGAGATGATAAAGAATGAGTGCGTTGACGGTATAAGAGGCTATATTTGTAACATTTCGTCAATGTCTGCATATACAAGCTCAATAAGCCGCGGTGAATACTGCGTATCAAAAGCGGGCGTTTCTATGGTGACTACGTTGTTTGCTGACAGACTTGCCGAATACGGTATTCCCGTTAATGAAATTAGACCCGGAATTATTGCAACGGGAATGACTGAAAAGGTAAAAGAAAAGTACGATAATTTAATTGAAGGCGGTCTTTTACCCATAAAACGTTGGGGTAAGCCTGATGATATTGCGAAAGCGGTTTATGCGCTTTGCAGCGGTGCGTTGCCTTATGTAACGGGACAATCGGTTGATGTTGACGGTGGCTTCCATATTCGCAGATTATAAGAGGTCAAAATATGATTAACGTTATTAGATTAAATACACTTGTTGTGGGAAGCGGTGCCGCAGGCTTTAATGCGGCGGTAAGACTTAAGCAGTTTGGTGTTGGTGATGTTGCAATTGTTACAGAGGGTGTAAACATCGGTACAAGCCGTAATACCGGCTCTGATAAACAGACGTATTATAAGCTTGGTATGGCAGGTGATGCGCCTGATTCTGTTCAGGCTATGGCGAAAGACCTTTTTGCAGGTGGATGTGTCGACGGTGATAACGCACTTGTTGAGGCGGCACTTTCGGCAAGATGTTTTTTGAACCTTTGCGAGTTAGGCGTTCCTTTTCCTACGAACAGATTCGGCGAATTTGTCGGCTATAAAACTGACCACGATCCCTGTGCACGTGCAACATCTGTTGGTCCACTTACTTCAAAAGAAATGACGGAAAAGCTTGAAAAAGAAGCAAAGCGCAGAGGCATAACTATTTATGATAATCAGCTTGTTGTGTCGGTTATTAAAGAACAGGGAATGGCAGTAGGTGTTTTAGCGGTAAATACCGTTGATAAAGTACCTGAGTTTACCTTGTATAATTGCACAAACATAATTTTTGCAACGGGCGGTCCCGGAGGAATGTATTCGGACAGTGTATTTCCGTCCTGTCATAACGGTTCAAGCGGTGTTCTTTTTGAAGCGGGCGTTAAGGGACAAAATTTAACACAATGGCAATACGGTCTTGCGTCGGTTAATCCAAGGTGGAATGTTTCGGGTACTTATATGCAGGTTTTACCTCGGTTTGTTTCTGTTGATGAAGACGGTAATGAGTATGAATTTTTGTATGAATACTTTAAGGATGAGGGCGAAATGCTTTCAAACGTATTCTTAAAGGGATATCAGTGGCCGTTTGATTCAAGAAAGGTGCTTGAAGGCTCATCTGTTATCGACTTGCTTGTTTACAGGGAAAAGGTTATGCGTTCAAGAAGAGTATATCTTGATTTTATGCATAATCCGGGTAATAAGGAAGGTGTTGATTACTCAATGCTTTCAAATGAGGCGCACACGTATCTTCAAAAAGCAGAGGCGTGCTTCGGTACGCCTATTGAACGACTTGAGCATATGAATTCGCCTGCTATTGAGCTTTATAAATCAAAGGGTGTTGATCTTTATAGTGAAATGCTTGAGATTGCACTTTGTGCACAGCACAATAATGGCGGTGCAAAGGTTGATTTGTGGTGGCAAACTAACGTTGAGGGACTTTTTGTGTGCGGTGAAGCGGCAGGTACGCACGGAATTTACCGTCCCGGTGGTTCTGCACTTAATGCAGGTCAGGTAGGTTCGCTTCGCTCGGCACAGTATATTTCAAAAAAACGTACTAATAAGCCGATGGATGATGAAAAATTCCTTGAATGTGCAAAGCCTTACGTAGATATGCATTTAAGTATTGCGGATAAAATTATAAAGAACGGAAATAATGCCGCAATGCTTATTGAGGAAACACGTAAGAGAATGAGTGCGTTCGGCGGTGCGATGCGTGAAGAAAAGCAAATCGAAAAAGCGATTACACTTAATGACGATGCACTTAAAAACTTTGAAAATAACTGCGGAGCAAACACTGATGGTGGCTTGATGCTTGCTTACCGCTTACGTGATATTCTGATATGCCAAAAAATGTACCTTTACGCAATGAAAGGGCATATTGAGCGCTTCGGGAATACTTGCGGTTCTGCACTTTATTATGATAAAAACGGAAAATTGCGCGAAGGACTTGATGAGGTTTTCCGTTTTACACTTGATAACGGTAATATTAACGGCTTTGTTCAGGAAACGGAATACGGTAACGTATGTACCAATCATTTCCGAGAAGTACGTGCGCTTGAAGAAGGCGGTGGATTTTTTGAAAACGTATGGCGTACATTCCGTGAAAACGGAAATATTGAATAAAAAAAAGCAGGCTTTGCCTGCTTTTTATTTTACTTTTGATGCAAAAGAATTATCAACAATTGCGTTATAGTCGGCATTTTTGACCTGAATACCTGCATCGGTTATTACTTTAACTAATTGGTTAAAATCGGATTCGTTACAGGTTGGTTCGGTTTTCCATGCATCTATTTTCTTATAGTTTTCAACAACCTTTGTGATAAGCTTTATATCGCTATCGGGGAACGAGGGGGCAATTGCGCTTGCAATTTCCTCTGCGGTGTGTGAGTCAACCCATTTTTGACCTTTGTAAAGAGCATCAACAAAAGCTTGAACAGTATCTTTGTTTTTGTCACGGAAGCTTTTTGTTACCATCATAGCGGTATAAGCAACAAAGTCTGTTTCAGCACCTACTGATGCTACGATGTAGCCTTCACCGGCCATTTCCATTGTAGATGCGCTTGGCTCGAACAATGCAACGTATTGATCATCGCCTGACATAAATGCACCGCCCATAAGATCAAAGCTTACGTCTGTGCGCACGGTAAGATCAACGTTGGGTTCCAAACCGTTTTTGCGTAATGCGTATTCAAGTGTCATTTCGGGCATTCCACCTGTTCGACCACCGATTATTGAAGTACCTTTAAGTTTGCTCCAGGTAAAATTATTATCAGGCTGTTTGCCCACAAGAAATGAACCGTCACGTTGTGTTACTTGTGCTATTACAACGGGATGATCTTCTTGACCCTCGTTATATACGTACACGGCAGTTTCGGGACCCATAAAGCCTATATCTGCTTGCCCTGTCAATAGTGCGGTCATTGATTTATCGCTTCCGCCACCGTTTGTTAATTTGATTTCTATATTTTTCTCTTTGAAAAAGCCTAACTCGATTGCTGCGTAAAAAGGTGCGTAAAATATTGAATGTGTAACTTCGTTTACCCTAAGCACGCTTGTGCCTTCTTTTTTGCATCCTGTAAACGTTACAAATAACATACTCATCAGTAAAAACAAGGAAATGATTTTTAACTTCATTTTTTAGCCTCCTTTATTCTTCTTATTTATCCTATGAATTTTTGGCTTTTTTTGTTACAAAAATTCACTTATGTATGTGACTTTTTTCTTTTTATATGGTATAATATATTTATTAATTAAATTGGAGAGAATATTGTGGCAGAATCCTTTATTGATAAAGCAAAACTTAACAGAGAACAGCTTGTTGCTGCGAAGACTACGGAAGGTCCGGTTCTTATTCTTGCAGGCGCGGGAAGTGGTAAGACAAGAGTTTTAACACACAGAATTGCGCACCTGATACTTGATAAAAACGTTTCGCCGTGGAACATCCTTGCAATAACCTTTACGAATAAAGCGGCAAAGGAAATGAAAGAACGTGTAGAAAAAATATGCGGCACACAAGGCGGTGAAGTTTGGGTATCGACATTTCACTCGGCTTGCGTACGCATTTTGCATAGAGAAATTGAGATGCTTGGATACAGTAAGGAATTTACTATATATGACGATGATGATCAGCTTAAGCTTATTGCAGAGATCCTTTCAGCGAGAGAGCTTTCACCAAAGGAGTTTCCGCCCAAGGAGTTTAAGTTTGTTATCGGTGATGCGAAAAATAAACTTCAGGGGCCTGCAAAATTAAAAGAGCTTGCAACAAACTCAAGAGAGGAATTGTTTGCCGATGTTTATGCTGAATATGAACAAAGAATGCGCTCGTCAAATGCACTTGATTTTGATGATCTTTTAATTAAAACCGTTGTTCTTTTTCATAAGTTTCCTGAAGTGTGCGAAAAATATGCAAAGCGATTTAAGTATATTCACGTTGATGAGTATCAGGATACGAATATGGTACAGTATCGGCTTATCAAGCAGCTTGCATCCGTATGGAACAATATTTGCGTTGTAGGTGATGACGACCAGAGTATTTACGGCTGGCGAGGTGCTGATATACGTAATATTCTTGAGTTTGAAAAAGATTTTGATAATTCTGTTGTGGTTAAACTTGAACAAAATTACAGATCCACAAACAATATTCTTGAATCTGCAAACGTTGTTATTGCTAATAATGAAGGCAGAAAAAACAAGCACTTGTGGTCTGATAAGGGCGACGGTGAAAAAATCCGCGTTGAAGAGCTTTCGGATGGTAGAAGTGAAGCGTATTTTGTTGTTTCGGAGATAACTGAAAATTACAAAAACGGTGCAAGTTACAGCGATTTTTCAGTATTGTACCGTACAAACAGTCAGTCGCGAATTGTTGAAGAAATGCTGTTAGGTAGCGGAATTCCTTATTCCGTTTACGGCGGACAACCCTTCTATGGCAGAAAGGAAGTAAAGGATGCTATTGCATATTTAAGGATTTTGACAAACCCTGATGATGAGATAGCGTTAAGAAGAATAATAAACGTACCCAAACGCGGACTGGGTGATTCTGCGATTAAGGAAATTGCTGACGTGGCGCTTAATTCAAACGATAGTATGCTTGGTGCAGTTCTTTCAAGTGATTTTAGCGTTTTCTCAGGCAGAATACGCACCAAATTACAGACGTTTTCTGAATTGATAGATGACCTTATGACTAACAGTATGCTTATGGCGCCTGTTGATTTTATTGATTATCTCCTTGATAAAACAGGCTTGAAGGCTATGTATGAGGCTGATAAGAGTGATGAGGCTAAGGATAGATTAAGCAACCTCGAAGAACTTTCTAATGCGGCTAAAACATATTTTTATGATAACCCCGAGGCAACGTTGCAGGATTATCTTGTGAATATTGCGTTGGTATCTGAACCTGAGGAAAACGATGTGTTTGGCAATAAACGTGGAAACGTTACGCTTATGACGCTTCATTCGGCAAAGGGTCTTGAATTTGATACGGTATTTATAATTGGAATGGAAGAAGGAATTTTTCCGTTGTCAAGAGCAATTGATGTTAAAGAAGAACTTGAAGAGGAGCGTAGGCTTTGCTACGTTGGCATAACGCGTGCAATGCGTAAGCTTTATTTAACCCATGCTTCCGTGCGTTTTCAGTACGGTGAAACACGCGCTAATCCTGTTTCGAGATTTATTCAAGAGCTTCCGGAAGACAGGTGTGAAAGCATTTTGCCTAAGCCTGTTCAGCGAAGACAGGAATATTCATCATTGTATAGTAGTTGGGATAATGATTATGATGATTTTTATGATGAAAAACCGTCAAAACGCAGTGTAGGTGAGTTTAAGAGTACCGAAAAATATACGCCTTCAAGCAATATGGGTACGTTGAATTATACAAGACCTGCAACAACTAACGGTAATACTACTTGGAAAATAGCAATGACCGTAAAGCACAGGAGATTTGGTACAGGTAAGATTGTTTCTGTATCGGGCACGGGAGAAAAAACAATGGTGACCGTTGCGTTTGAAAATAACGGCGTTAAGAATCTTGTTGCGGCACAAGCAAATCTTGAAGTAATTGGTGAGTAAAATGGATGAAATGAAAAAGCTTATTGAGCGGTTGAATTTGCTCAATTACCATTATTACATTTTAGATGATCCTATTGCAAGTGATGATGAGTGGGATAAATTATACAAAAGACTGCGTGTTCTTGAAGATGAATGCGGCATAGTGCTTGATAATTCACCGACAAAAAAGGTTGGCGGTGATCCTATTAAGAACTTTGAAACAGTTGTTCACGAAACAAGACTTTGGTCAATGGACAAGGCACAAAGCTTTGATGAGCTTTTTGCGTGGGAAGAGCGTGTAAGGAATAAGCTTAAGGAAAAATTTACCGAAGAACCCGAATTTTCACTTGAATATAAATTTGACGGTCTTACGGTAAACGTAACGTACGAAAACGGCATACTTACCGATGCTGTGACAAGAGGCAATGGCATTGAGGGTGAGCGTATATTCGAGCAAGCAAAAACCATCAGGTCGCTTCCTTTAGAAATTGATTTCAAGGGCAGATTGCAGGTTCAAGGCGAAGGCATTATGAAAAAATCTGTCTTTGATAAGTATAACGAGACGGCAATTGAGCCTTTGAAGAATCCTCGCAATGCGGCGGCAGGTGCGTTAAGAAACCTTGATCCGCAAGTTACTGCAAGCAGAAAACTTGATATTTTTCTTTATAACATCGGAGTTTATGACGGCGAAGCATTTGATGATAGCTCGTCAGCGATGGAGTTTTTAAAAAAACAGAAGCTTCCCATCAATTCGTTCTATAAAAAGTTTAAGAATATGCACGATATCATTGAGGCGATAAATGAGGCTGAAAAAGTTCGTTCGTCACTTGATTTTCAAATTGATGGAATGGTAATTAAGGTTACCGATTATAAAATGCGCGAATA
>JAZQTV010000007.1:0-55541 GCA_045630945.1 Clostridia bacterium | reverse complement strand
CCTTGAAATGCTCGGGCTGTGTACCAAGCACGACCATGGCTTTTGCGGAGTTGAGCGCGGCGAAAATGTACGGCTCGTATGCGGAGCCGAGCTTGTCTTCCAACGTAATTCTTGCGAAGAATACCTTAAAGCCCTCTTCCTTTAAGCCGTAATAAAGCTCTTGCGCAAGTACGCTATCAGGCGTTCTTCTGCCGTTGTTATCCGTTTCCTTATAGCAAATAAAAACGTCAAACGGTGCTTCTTTTTTTGAAATATCAAGATATTGCTTCTGTATATTATTTATAGCCTCCGCCTCAGCCATATATATCCTCTTTTGGCTTTCATCGGCGCAGTTAATTGCAGACTTATAGTTTTCATCATCAAAAACCGAGGTGTATTGCACCCTGTTAACCGTAGGAATACGGCGTTTAGTGCGCGGATCTTCAACGTATTCTACACCGTATTTGCATAATACTATAGACCAATAGCTTTCCGCATCGGTGGTATCCTCGCTTAATATCTGCTCATAAATCCCCATTGCCTTATCGAACTCGTTATTTCTTCTGAAATGATTGGCTCGGTCATAAAGATTTAATCTTCTTTCGTCATCCAATTTGGGAAGTGTCTGCTTCGTGCCGCAGAATTCACATTCCATTACGGTAGAATTATCTGTTATTTCAAGACTGCCGCCGCACATTTTACATTTAAAAATTGCCATTTCATTCACCTCATACATTCTATATCTAAATTATATCACTGCGAAAAGAATATTTCAAGATATTTCGCATTATCGCTTGCAAAAGACTGAATCAGTGATATAATATAATATGTACTATTTAAGGAGTAAGAAAATGGCGCGACATAATTTTGATATGACCGAGGGTCCGTTACTGAAAAAAACAATACTGTTTGCTATACCGCTTATACTTACGGGTATTCTTCAGCTTTTATTCAATGCTGCCGACCTTATGGTTATTGGTACGGTTGATGAAACGTTTGTAGGTGCAGTAGGCGCAACAGGCTCACTGACCTCGTTAATGGTCAACCTCTTTTTAGGTATTGGCGGCGGTGTAAGCGTTGTTGTTGCGCAGGCGTTAGGCGCAAGAGATAACAAAAAAACACAAGCGGCAATACATACCGCAATTCCCGTAGCACTTATTTGCGGTGTTCTGCTTTCGGTTGTCGGTTATTTTTGCAGTGCACCTATGCTTAAGTTGATGGGTACTCCTGAAGAAATTATCGACTATTCAACACTTTATATGCAAATATATTTTATGGGTATGGTTCCCAGCCTGCTTTATAACTTTGGTGCCGGTATACTGCGTGCCGCCGGTGATACGAAAAGCCCGTTATATTTCTTGACCATATCAGGTGTTATTAACGTAGTTCTTAACCTTATTTTTGTAAAAGTATTTAAAATGACCGTTGACGGTGTTGCACTTGCCACAGCTATTTCGCAAGCCGTTTCTGCGGCGCTTGTTCTTATAGCGCTTATGAAGCGCCACGATGCGTGCCACCTTGATTTGAAGGAGCTTACACTTAACAAGGAAGCCTTAAAAAAGATAATAACTATCGGCTTGCCTGCAGGCTGTCAGTCCTCACTTTATTCTGTTGCCAATATTATAATTCAGTCATCGGTAAACTCGTTTGGTGCAATATCGGTTATCGGCAATTCTGCGGCAATAAATCTTGAAGGTTTTGCATACGTTGTAATAAATTCGTTCTATCAATCAGCAATGGCATTTACCGGTCAAAATGTAGGCGCAAATAAGTACGACCGTGTAAAAAAGGTGTTTATGGTAAACGCACTGTGCGTTACGGTTGCAGGTATAGTGGTAGGCATATTGTTCAACGTATTCCTTACACCCTTGCTTTCCCTTTATAACGTTACCGATCCCGTAGCATTAAAATTTGCAAGAATACGAATGTTATTTATAACACTACCGTATTTCTCGTGCGGTGTGTGCGACGTGGTTACGGGTATTTTAAGGGGAATGGGCGCATCATTTATACCTATGCTGATTTCAATTATCTGCATCTGCGGATTAAGGCTTGCCTGGATATTTACGATATTTAAAATGCACCACACACCCGAATCACTTTTCATCATTTACCCAATCTCGTGGATTATAGCATTTATAGCCGAATATATAGCCTATAACTCCGTATTGAATATGCGTAAAAGAAAATTTTTACAAGAAGAAAAGCACCTTACGTAAGGTGCTTTTTTTATTTACCTATAATACGTTTTATGCATCCTTTTTGGTGAACTTCTTTAAAACGATATGTACTGCAATAAGTACCGCCGCCGCAACAAACAGGACAACCGACGCAGTAACTAATCTTGTAAACATAACGCTGTCAAGTCCGTTGATAAGGAATGCCGCCTGAGGTGTTTCGTTGATAAGAATTACTTTAACCTTGCTAAACAGAACTGTAATTCCCGTCATAAATATTGCTGAAATCGCAGTAGCAACACCTATCCATAAGAAACCCGAAAGCTTGATAAGGCGCATTGCAAATATTATTGCCGCAAACACCGCTGTTATGCCAAGCATTATAGCAATAACCGTTCCCTTATTTACGCTGTTTACTGCATCTAAAATTTCTTGAATATCCTCAGCTTCTGCCGAGCCGCCAAATATCTGGGGTACAGCCGTTTCTACCGTAGGAAGTGCTTTTATTAAATCGGGCACTTGTTCTTGAACAAGCTCACCAAACTGTGCCTTAAATTCATCCCTGTCGAACTCTTCCGTGCTTACCTCTTCAACTATGTCGGCTATTTCATTGATATTGTTATTAAGAATTCTCTGCACTGCCTCAGGTGTGAAGTTATCTGCTTCTTCCCCTGCAAAGAATGCGTTTACGTCCTTAATATACGTATCGATAATATCGGTAGCAACGTCACTTTTGACAAACTTTTCAACCGCTTCAGGCGAAACGTTCATTTCAGTAAGTTGATTATTAAGCTCCGCATTATTGTTTATTGCCTGCGTATAATCGATACTGTTTATCATCTTGGTTACGGTTTCAGTTTCGATAAGACCTGTCACAACGCCCGAAAGCGACGTTGCAATAATCAAGAAAACAAGCACAATGCACAGCGGAATTGCAAGTATTTTTAAGAAAGCATCAAGTATTCTCATAACATTTCTCCTTCAAAAAAAGAGTTAAGGTTTGCCTTAACTCTTTAAATTTTTTATGCGCGCTTCGAAAGAACCTCAGCCTCATACTTCTTGATTTCATCAAACCATGAAGCGTCGCCCTTAACACCGCACTGCTCACAGTACTCAGCCCAGATATCGCCAAAGGGAAAAGTTTTTGTTTCTTCCATAAGCATCATAAGTTCGGTAAGCTGGTTAGCATCCTGAAGCTCCTTAAGCTTTGCGTTGGGTGTAACAAGTGCATTAAGAAGAGCCTTCTGCCATGAACGGATACCTACTGCCCATGCAGAAACACGGTTAATGCTTGCATCGAAATAGTCAAGCGCCATATATACGCGATCGATAGCATCATTGCGAACGATCTCCTTTGCGATTTCCTTTGTTTCGTCATCAAAAAGAAGAACGTGATCACTATCCCAACGAACACCACGGGTGATGTGAAGTGCAATTTCGGGGAAGAAGCAAAGAAGTGCTGAAATCTTATCCGAAACAACTTCTGTGGGATGATAATGGCCGTTATCCATAAGGGGAAGACAACCGTCGTGTGTTGCGGCAAACGTAAGTGAGAATTCTGCAGAGCCTGAAGTAAAGGATTCTACACCGATACCGAAAACCTTTGATTCAACACAGGGCTTAACAAGGTTCTTATCAAAAGGCTCAGCAAGAATAGCTTCAATGGACTCCTTATATCTTTGTCTGGGGCCAAGGCGGTCAGCAGGAATATCCTTGTAACCGTCGCCTGTCCAGATGTTCATAACGCAGGGAACGCCTGTTTCCTTTGCAAAATACTCTGAAATGCGGATACATGCCTTGCCATGCTCAATCCAGAAATCACGTGTTGCTTTGTCAGGGCTTGAAAGTGTAAGACCGTCCTTAACCTTTTCGTGTGAGAAGAATGTGGGGTTAAAGTCGATACCCATATTTCTTTCCTTTGCAAAGTCAACCCACTTCTTGAAGTGCTTGGGCTCAAGCTTATCTCTGTCAGCAAACTCACCGTCAAAGATAGCATAGCAAGCGTGAACGGTTACCTTCTTTGCGCCGGGGCAAAGTGACATAGCCTTATCCATATCAGCCATAAGCTCTTCAGGTGTTCTTGCCTTTCCGGGATAGTTACCGGTGGTCTGAATACCGCCTGTAAGGGGGCCATCATGGTCAAAGCCTGTAACGTCATCACCCTGCCAGCAGTGAATTGCTACGGGAATGTTCTTTAATTTTGCGATTGCGGCATCGGTATCCACGCCAAGCTTAGCATAGATAGCCTTTGCAGATTCGTAACGTGTACTCATAGTAAAGTTCTCCTTATATTTATATTTTTTATTTATAATATTATATAATATCACTTCGTTTTTGTAAAGACGTAATTTGAAAATTTTAGCTAATTGTTTTGCTTTTTATTTATTCTAAATACCGCTGTTGCCGTCATCAAAACAAAATTGCCTTTTTGTATTGAAAAACTCGGTAAGGTGTGGTACAATTATCAAAAAGTCATTTAAAGGATTTTACGTTATGGGTCAATTTGAACACATTCTTAAAGAGCATATGCAAGCCGTTACGGATAAGCTTCATCAAATGGGGCGCGACGATCTTATCAAGCTTTTTGCAAACTGCTATCCCAACACCCTTGAAACAACCACAAAGCTTCTTGATGACGGTTCTGCATTCGTTATTACAGGCGATATCCACGCAATGTGGCTTCGCGACAGCGCGGCTCAGGTGCACCACTACCTGCCTATTGCAAAAGAAAACATCCAGCTTGCAGACGTCATAGAAAAAATGATTAAGCGTTACAGCATCTATATTCCCCACGACCCATACGCAAACGCCTTTAACGAAAACGGTGACGTTCTTTTAAGGGGTCACGTTGATGATATTACCTTCAGAAGTCCTTGGGTATGGGAAAGAAAATACGAGGTTGATTCCCTTTGCTACGTGATTCAGATTGCCTATAAATTCTGGAAGCACACAGGCAGAATCAGTCATCTTGACGACGCATTTAAGAATACGGTGAATATTATTCTTGAGCTTTGGGAAACGGAACAGCACCACGCTGAAAAATCACCATACACATTTGAAAGACCCAACGCCTACAAGCAATTGGATACAATGACCCGTGGCGGCAAGGGTGAGCCGGTAGGCTACACAGGTATGACCTGGTCTGCATTCAGACCCTCCGACGATGCTTGCACCTACAATTATCTTATTCCTTCACAAATGTTTGCGGTGGTCGTTCTTGGTTACCTTAAAGAGCTTGCAACAACCGTTTATAATGACGAAGTACTTGCCTCTCGTGCAGAAAAGTTGCGTAAGGAAATTGATAACGGAATTAAAGCCTACGGTATTTACGACCATTCAAAGTACGGCAAGATATACGCATACGAAACCGACGGGCTTGGCAACTATAATCTTATGGATGATGCAAACGTACCTTCCCTGCTTTCTATGCCGTATATAGGATATTGCTCGGCAGACGACCCAATATACAAAAACACACGGGCATTTATCCTTTCAAAAGACAACCCGTATTACTATTCAGGCACCGTGCTTCGCGGCATCGGCAGTCCACACACCGCAAAGGATTGCGTATGGCCCATATCCCTTGTTATTCAAGGACTTACCTCTAACGATCCTGACGAAATTGAAGAAATTCTGGATATGCTTATCTCCTCACACGCAGGAACGTTCTTTATGCACGAATCGATAAATTCAAGCAATCCCGAAAAATTCAGCAGACCGTGGTTTGCGTGGGCAAACTCTATATTTTCCGAACTTATTCTTAAATACACAGGCTTTGATATCTAATATGCATACAAAAAAGGCTGAACAGGGCGCCAAGCTCCGTTCAGCCTTTTATTTTATTTAGTATATATCTTCGCCCTTACAGGATTATATTTTGAAACGGTAAGAAGTGACTTTATAGGCTCTTTCCCCGGCTCAGTCCATATCTGATACACGTTTACCGTATAGCCTGTACGCGCTTCGGTAACAACCTTTTGTTGTCCCGGCTGAAGATTGTATTTGTTTTCCGTATCCACAACAAATTCAGGCTCTTCAGGTGCGATTTCCTCAATAGTTTCAGTTTCAATCTTAACCGTTGCACCGTTTGGAAGAGGCGTTCCGTAAAGCTCAACCGTAACGTAAAGTTTACTACCCTTCTTTTGAATGTTTGTATTTACAAAATACGGTGTTTTATTGTTGTTATAAAGCTTAAGGTCGGTATGCGGCCACGAAACAGTTGCATCAAGTCCCCTGTCAATATAAACCGAAGGCCAAGTATGCGGTCTTCTTTCAATAACCTCAATAGGTGCGTTTCTGCCAACCGCATTTGCACCTGCAAGAAGTGCAGTATAGTAGAACGTGGTGGATACCTGACAAATTCCTCCGCCCACCGTTTCATCGTACTGCTGATCTGCATTTATAAAAACGCCAAGTCCAAAGCCATTTTCAATGGTACGCGCACCTACCCATTGGTTAAACGAAAACGCCTGTCCGGGCATCCATACTCTGTTATCAAGACCTTCAAGGGCACGGGTAATATTCTGTATTCTACCCTGTGACGATGACGCGGCAAGATTGGTAGTATAGGTGCTTACAAGCACGTATTCCTTTTCAATGTCGGCACGCTTAACGTTAGGCACAACCACGTCGGGAACAAGGGTATATTCAATTATTTCGCTCTCGCTCTTTATAAGCTCGCTTATCTCAAGATACGCCTTATAAATATCAAGGCTTCTGCCCTGTGCCTCGTCGGTATAAACGTATTGTGGTGTTCCGCTGTCAAAATTCACAGTAACGGTTGCATCCTGCTTTTTAACGTCTATTTCCTTTTTAATATTGTCAAGGGCAATAACCAACGGCATAGGATCATCAATCGTTATTGCCGAAATATCGGTCTTAATGCCTGCCTTAAGTTCCTCAAGCTTTTGGTTTTGTTCATCCTTGGTACCTGTTCTTCCTACCTGATATGCAAGCTTTGCCGCTTTTTCGGGGTCAACGGTCAGCTTTAACGTATCACGGTCAAACTCCCACGTTCTATCGCCAAATTTAAGCACCGCACCTTGAGTTTTAATGTTATAGTCCACCGTATTTTCAAGGTAAACCTTGGCTTCCTCAACGGTCATTCCGCCAACGTCGCAGCCCGAAACGGTAACACCCTTTAAAATGCGGTCGGAAAAATATTCATTATTGTACTCAAGTGCTTTTTTAAAGCTTGTGGGATCGTAATTTATATCGTTGGCTTTTACGATGTAGCAAATCAAAAGCACTATACTGGTAGCAAGAATAATGGCAAGGCAAATTATCAGCGTAATAATATGATAGAAGCCCTTATCATTGCCGCCAAGCTCATTTTTATCCATTCAAAAACATCCAATCACTGCAAATAATATCCGCTTACGTAGCCTTCGTTGCCCGAAGCGGTAACAACAAGATACCATCCGTCACTTTCTTCCTTTACCGTGACCTTGGCACCGTTTTCAAGCTGCTCAATAACGTCATATTCCGTAGCAGGTCCTTCGCGCAAATTCACCTTATCACCGCGAATGGGTGAAGAAATCGTAGCAATACGGCCTTCAATGCTATCGCCTTCAGGCTTAACGGTGGGCGCAGGTGAAGGTGTACGCAACGCATCAATTTCTTCTTTTGAAAGCGAAGGTGTGCGCGGTGCTTCATAATCATAATCGCCCTTACGTGTAATGGAATCTATGGTCCACACACCGTTATTTAAGGTAAGTTTTACTTTATATTCCGAAGGCTTCCACGAAGGAATATTATAAACGTCCATCGCCATTGCTTCAGCCTTAGTCATCTGAGTGGTATCAAGCTCACCGTTTATGGCGTAAACAACCTCGTAAACGGTAACGGTTTTAGTCTTCTGCCACGGCCACACAAACAGATTTTTATATTCAAGCTTGTGACCGTAATTTGAAATATTGTACAGGCTGTACGTTGACCTTAAATTTGCATATTCCGCATTAGTAAGGTAATCATATGAAAAGAACTCCGATTTTTCTTCAACCTCAGTCCTTAACAGAATGATATCAAGCCTCGCCTTAAGCGCATCGTTAAGCAAAAAGTATATGTTAGAGGTCTTCATACTGGAATAAAACGCGCTAAATGCAAGGCCTACGATAAGACCGATTACAATAGCACGTGTAAGGATATAAATTCCTGCACGCTTAAGCTTTTCCATAGAATACCCCCTTCTAATATATTTATTATATTGTATCACACTTTTTTATTATTGTACACATTATTTAAAAAATTTTAATTAAATTACACAAACGGGATATACTTTACAATGAATGGAGATGAAATGCAATGCTTAACGTAATTTTAAGAACAGTAGTGCTGTTTTTTTCGCTATTAATAATGCTTCGTATAATGGGCAAACGTCAGATAGCACAACTTCAGCCTTACGAATTCGCAGTAATGCTTATATCCTCAAACCTTGTTACCGTGCCTATGTCCGACCTTTCAACCCCGCTTTTGTGGGGAATTCTGCCCATCTACGTACTGCTTGTGCTAGGACTGATTCTTTCGGTGCTTTCGCTTAAATCGGTGTTTTTAAGAAGACTTGTATGTGGAAAGCCGCGGGTGCTCATCGAACGGGGAATCATTCTTACAGATGCACTTAAGGCGGTGCGCTACACCTTAAACGACCTGTTGGAGCAGCTTCGTTCAAACGACGTGTTTGATATGAGCGAGGTCTACTACGCCATTTTGGAAACCAATGGTGAAATCAGCGTTATTCTAAAAAGCGACCTCCGTTCACTTAAGCCCAAGGATATGAATATTTCACCTAAGCAAGAAAACCTTAACGTTGCGCTTATTATGGATGGCAAGCTTCAAAAAGAAAACCTTTCATACGTAAAAAAAGATGAGCATTGGTTAAAGAAAACCATCCAAAAGCCGTATAAGGACGTGCTTATTGCCGTTTACGACGGCAACAGAGTGTACGTTCACTTTAAAAACGCAACCGTAAAGGAGATAAACGCGTGAGATCTTTAGTAATAATTCTTCTGCTTATATCCGTATTCGCACTATGCTCATTAGGATGGGAATCCTTTATCAATAAAGAATTTGACAACGTAGTAAATATGATAGATAACGCAGAAAATATAGCCGACATCGAAGCCATTATCGAGCATTGGGAAAAGCTTTCCGACAAAGCCGAAATACTCATCGATCACAACGATCTTGAAGAGGTAAGCGAGTATCTTTGGGCAATGCGAGCCGAAATAAAATACGATACCGATGAGTTTATGGAATCAAAACAAATGGCAAAAGATATAATAGATCATATCCGTATGAGAAACTCAACAAAAATTATAAATATTTTATAAAAAAAGTATTGACAGTTTTAAACAAATAGGTTATAATTATCACGATTATAAATATTGGAAACATTTTTCGTGTATGTTTCTTAAAAGCAGGGAGGATTAAAAAATGAAAAAGTACATTTCGCCCGTTGTTGAGGTAGAATACTTAGATTCCCTTGATATTTTTACCGAAAGCGGCGGTAGCTTTAATACTTCAGTTGACGAAGACAAATTACCCTAACAAATAATCGAACCGATGCAATGCATCGGTTCTTTTATTTTTGGTTTTTGCCTTAAAAGCTATTTTGCTTTATACTTTGCGCTGCTTATACCAAGCACAACGCCTAAAAAGGCATCTACTGCAGAAATTGTGCCCACAACCTCTTCACCAAAGGGCAGTCCCCATATACCTGCAAGCGCAAAGTACAGGGTTGCTATTGCAGGCAGCACGTATTGCGCCAACCATTTTAAAACATCATAGGTCTTATTTGTCATAACTTACTCCTTCACAAGCATTCCGTTCTTTAAAAGCTTCAACATTGCCGAATTTTCTTCCGCCTTGCCGGTATAATTTACAAAACCGTTTTTTATGGCAATTTCCTTGCGGTGCTTATAGGAAGAATCGATCTTCAGGCTTTTAAGTGCATCAACTATACTTCGTGTGCTTCCGTCGTAACGGGGATAATATTCCTCTGTTACGACGTTTTCTTCATATTTATAGCATATAAAGCCACGAATATATCTGCCGTTTATTTCGATTTCACGCCTTCCAACCTCGTTGCCGATATTACCCTCAATGACAGTAATAACGTTATTTTCCACCTTTTCAACAATGCCAACGTGATTGGGCCATCCTTTGTTATCACCCTTCCCCGAATCGCCCCAGTTATAAAGAATAACGTCAGCTATTTCAGGAACGTAAGCATCGTTTTCCACCCATATGCCCTGCTGTTGAGCTTTTTCAATCATCTTACCGCAGGAGCATTCAAAGGGAAAATCATTTGCGCCGCACTTGAAGAATACCGCCGAAACGTATGCCGCACACCAAGCATCACTCACCTGCACACGATATCCGCGCGGTAACGGCTTTATCTGATTATAGGTGTCGAGTATTTCCTTAAAGCTTCCGTCTTTTTCATTTTTTCCGAGCCAAGCTTTTGCCTGTGCTATTACATTTTTTGCAAGCATTATGTGTCAACCTCCCATTCAATTACTTCATCGTGAATTTTATCTATAAAAGAATTACCTTTGAGTGCTTTGTAAGCCTTGTACATAAGGATAAAATTTTCAAGTTCATATTGACGGATTTTCTTGTCATCTTTGTTTTTATAATATGTACGCAGCATATCGGATCGAAGCTGACATCGTTGCCCCTCGGAAACAGATTCCTGTTTTGCATCAATCTTCTGTATTGACTTCCACAGTTTTCCGAAAGCACTTGCCAAAACTAATATGCCGCTAACGATTTCAACTGCCAACAGAAAGTAATTCATTATCCTTATACCTTTCTGTCTGTATTCGTTCCGCTTCCTCTTTGGTAATCTCATACCAATTTTCAGGATCATCGTTTATGCCAAGATTAACCTCAAATTCGGCTATAACATCACCGTTAGTAAGCCTCATATTTGCTTCAGGCTGAATTATAATTGGATTTCCTTCAATGATAATCACAATACTGACCATCCTTTCTTTGTAACTATTTGCTTTTCTTCATTGGAAAGCTTGTTTAAATTTGCTGTGCCAAGGGTAATGGTGTGAGTAGTGCTTCCCTCTACCTTAAGTGATACGATACGGCTTTCAGCAAAACCGATTTCATCGTTTACCCACAGCTTAATATCGTCACCGTCCTGATATACAATTACATACCATTCGTATTCTTCACCCGCTGGATGAAGGCTATCATATCTCACACCGAGCGTTTCCTTACCGTTAACGGTAATTTTTCCGCAAGTAGCACTTACACCTTCCCTTAAAAGATACCCAAACGAAAACTCGTCATAATATGTTATAGTGTAATTCTTACCCTCAACAAGCTTTGCGTTTGTCATAAGTGTTACTGTCTGTGTATAAGGAAGCGTCATATTGTCTGCGATAATGAAAGCCATAAGGCAATTTATGACGCTCATAAGGCTATCGTGTGAAAGTGGACTCCAATGCATATCAAGACCATTTCGCCCTATTACACCCTCGAACCTTACCTCCTCAAGTTCCCTACAAAAGTTAAATGCTTCTTCAATAACGGTATTTTCGTCGGTACGAACAACCGCTATTTTTTTTAGTTTTATGCAATTTGCATACGTTGCATATAAGCCAAAGTCCGCTTGAAGCTTTATGTCCTCGATTTCCTCTAATAGCTGACAATTATAAAATGTATAGTGTTGACTGCTGTTATTGGCGTTTCCCTTTAGTTTTTGTGAAAAATCAAAATATTGTGCTTCAATTTTTTTTAACGTTGGGCAATTCACAAAAGTTTGGTTTGCACTATTTCGGGCGGTAGGACTAATTTTATACGGCGGTCTTATATATTCACTGCCCCAAGATAAAAAGCCTTTTTCGTAATCTGTTCTTGCGTTATAGTTTGTAATATAATCCCACATTTCACGGTCTTTGTCGATTTTACCATTCTCATATACCGCTTCAATCTTATCCGCAAGCTCACCTGATTTAATTAAATCCGTAGTGCCTGTTTTTTCTCTTACCTTATTGCAAGCGGCAACGTAATCTTCTAACGGCATCACTGCTCTGTCACTCATCGTCCCACCTCACTAACGTCAACGAACATCGCTTCAACAATATCCGCTATTTCATTTTTGTCGGCTTCGGTAAGCACATAATCATCGCCTCTTTCGCCCTTAAGTTCACCCTTTATAAGCATTTCTTCTATTTCGTCGCATACCGCTTTGGTGTTTTCAAAAACTCCGTTCACTTCTTCAACGGTCTTTAACATAAATTGCTCGTATGCCGAAAGCGTTTCGTTAAACCTCGTATCGTTGCGCTTAACCGAAGTTAAAAACAAGGTAACCGGTTTTGAGAGCACCGTCATACCGTTCAAGAAAGCACAAAGGGTTGCCTGTACGTTACCGCCGAAGCGGGTAACCGAAATAGGCAGATCTCGCGAAACGGAATTATCTGTAAGCACAAGATATTCAGACGGCTGAAATCCTGCACCCGCAGAATTAAAGTCGATGCGATACTTCATTCCTTCCTTTATAAGTGCAGAAGAAAGTGTAAAAATAACGGTAGTTGCATTATCCTCATTCTGAACACCACCCCATTGAAATGCCGACGGTGTTATACTGTTTTCCTCCACAAAAAATTCAACTGTTCGTATTGCCAATAAAATCCCCCCTTAAATACGAAGTTCACTTACAAGGTAATCGTGCTCGTAACGCGTTATTTTGCCGGAAGCATACCAGCTATGTACCGTTTTACGCGCATATTCCTCATAAGTCGATTCTATTCCGTAAAGATTTCTTTCCTTGTTATATTCACTTCGTGACATTAAAAACTCATCACAAAGTGCCTGAAGCTGACTTTTTCTTGTATCGGTAATCTCCGTCATTACTTCGTTTTCCTTTTCAATTTTATCAACTTCTTCCTGAAGCTCATCATCCTCTTGTGTCAAGCGTGTATAATCCACACCCGATTTTTGAACAAGAAGCTTCTCTTCATTGCTAAGCCCATGCTTCATATAATATTCCTGCACGTAAAGCTCCTTTTGCAAAAGATCGGATTTATCGTTGAATATAACCGAAACCACCTTACTCCAATCCTTCTTTTGCTCGGTTTCCTTTTTCTCTTTCTCATCTTCAGTATTCTTCGAAGAGCTGAAAAGTGATTTAGCCTATGCCTCGGCAGCCTTAAGGTTTTCTTTCTTTATATCGGTTTCAGCATCAATGCGTTTAGCTTCAGCATTATTAACCGCCTCCCTCACCTTTATGCGTAACGAATCAAGCTTGCTTTGGGTATTGTTTTTTATTTCGCTTACTTGATTCGAATGCATCAACTCAATAGCAGTCTGTTCAGTTTTATTAAGTCCCGAATCATACAATCCCATATTCTTCAGCGACTCCTCTACCTGTCTTTTGCTGATAAGCTTTTGAACGTACGCCTTGTCGATAAGGTCGTCATTCAGGTGTGCCGCACTTTTCATATTGTTTAAATACTCCGCCTTTATATTATCCTTTAAGGCGGTGTATTCTTTATTTACGGAATCTATCTGCTCCTTTTCAAGCTTTTCTCGCTCCTTTAAGGCTTCCTTAAGATATTCCTCATAAGTCTTCATCGTTCCACTCCTTTTTATTTCAGATATCCGCCGTTTAAGAAACGTATCTCAAGACTTTTAAGTATAAATTCACCCGAAAACTCCAGCGCCACCTTAACCGTGCGTAAGGCACGTACCTTAGGCAGTAAATTTAAAACAAGATACCTCTCTTTACCGTATGCGGTCACGTATTGTGTATCATTTTCAGAAAAGCTCACCTTAACATCCTTGCCTTGCGGATTAGATATCACCATGCTTATGCCCGTTATAAGTTTTTCCTTAAACGAATGTGCAAGCTCATACTCACCACTTTCAAGCCGTACCCGTATAGGTACGCTTTTTTCCTTTAAAATATCGCCTCCGCCGCTTTCTGTAAAAACTCCCCAACCCGCATCTTCAAAAAACAACATGGGCACATTCTCCGTTAAAAGCACTGCCTCAACGTCCCTGAACAATTCCCAATAAAACCACGGAATATGCGAATTAGCCTCACCGTCACGATTAAATGAAGATATGTTCATATAGCCATACGAATTATAATTCATAACGTATACGCGATTTTTTATAAAAAGCATATAGCTTCCGTCATAATCAAGGGAGGCACATTTTTCAATCTGCTCACTTAAAAGCATAGGCGCAATATTTTCAGAAAGCACAAATACGTTTCGTTCCGAAAACTGATTCTGCCCCATCAGAACGCACACTGTATTGCGATTTGAAAGAAACACAAGGCGGTTAAGACAAAGCTGAATACTTTCAGGATAAGGGCATCCTACCGATGAATTTATAAGCACCGTAGGAAAGGTTGCAAGGCGCACGGTTATATCCGAAACAGCCTGATTCATAACGTCCTCGCCCGTTACCTCGCCCTGAACGTACTGGGTAGAATATATTTCCCTTTCCTTAAAAATAATAAGGGATGCACCTTGCTTATTTAAGGCCGTAACTCTTTGATCTCTGTCACCAATGTACGCATAGTTATTTTCAGAAAAGTACAATGGATTTTCAAAATCACTCCACACCACAAGCGCTTTTTCATCAATGTTTCCGCCAAGGAACAGTCTTGAACCGCCGTTAAGACCAAGCGAAGTGTTTGAATACCATTCCGCCTGCGTCATTTTGGTTACCTTTCCGCCGGTACCGCGTTTTGCCATAGGTGCAGTAAACGTAAGGTTGTTATGCACGTGATCCTTCATATAAATTGTCGTCGGATCCGTTCTGTCTAAATCCGAATCACTGTTAAAGGTGATTCTTAAAATACCACCTTTATAAAACGCATGCATATAAAAGCCATCCGTTCCTATTTGTGTCTCAACCGCAGTACGTCCGTTAACGTATAAGCTATGCGTATGTGTTTCACCGTTAATGTCAAGGTATTCCGCCTTAACCGTACCATAAGCCTCTTTTGTGGTAAAGGGAAGCGAATATTCCATAAACGAATACCACGCCAGCGGATCAACGTGCTCACCGAATTCATTCACATTCGAAGGATTTACCCTTATGCCGTTCTCCGAATAATCAAATGCAGAATATCTTATTCTGTAAAGATCACTTAAAAGATTAAACCCCTCCACCTGCTCACCGCCGCGTATAACAAGGCTCTTTTCATCGCCTGCCATGCCATAGGTAGAAACGCAATTCACAAGCACAAGCGGTGCATATACCTCAGCTATTGCTTCAGGTGTGTTGTAGGTGCCGTCCGCGTTCTTTTTTATTATGTATACACCGTTATCCTCACAGTCCGAAGGCAGAGAATAATAATTCACGTACACGTAAATATCACCGTTATGGCTTACCGTAAGTGCATTAAGCTTGTACGTGTAAGGGTGTGACAATTCTATTCTTCCAAGAAGAATTTCCTCGTTTTTGTTAATAAGCTTTAAAACGATGCATTCTATTTCACTCTGATATTCCATCAGCTTTTGTCTTGAATATACCGTGGTTTTCAAGGCATATTCCCTGTTATTTACGGTAATAAGCTTAACGGAAGTGTTTTTTTCAAGTTCTTCAAAGGAATCTTCACCCTCGCCCACCTCAAGCACTGCAGGGCGTGTCTTTAAAACACCGTCCTTAAAAAACAGGTTCATTGCACCCTTAAGCTGATTCTGTCCTCTGTCCTCTCTTATATTTATTCCGCCCGAAAACACAGGCACGCTTAAGCGGTACTGTCCCCGTCTTCTTAAAACAGGAATCATACTTCCACCCCCTATACCGTAGGCAGAACGTCTTCTACCGTGCCCTGCGCGCTCAGCTTTTTACGCTTTTTGTTATAGATGGCGGCAAGGATATTTTCTGAATCCGTATCCCCAAGGCTCAACGCTATAAACGAAGCAACCCCATATGGTGCAACGTCGTAGAAAAGCCTTTCATCAAGGTCAAGCACCTGTGAAAGCTCGTTTATTTCCCTAAAGCCCTCAGACTTATTAAGAAAGAACAAATCCGCATACACACGGTTGATTCCGTTCAAAACTGCCTCGTCAAGCCTTGCGCCATCAGAAGTGCCGTTATACCCAAGCAAAAGAAGTGCCTTTTGCGCTAATCTTTCTGCCGTCAAGCTTCATCCACCTCTCTTAATATCCTGTCCTGTTCCTCAATGGGAAGCTGCTTAAAGCTTTCGTATTCATCAGGAAATTTATTTTTCAGTTCCTCGGTAACGCTTACGCCGCCGTTTTTTATTTCCTCAATAAGTCCCGTAATATCAGGAACAGTTCCCTTGGGCACACGTTCAAGATACTGAAGCGGAGTAATAATCTTAAGGTTCAAAAGATTATTAAGCGATGATATTACCACCGCCTCACCCCACATGGTAGAAGCGCCCACGTCAACCCTTGCATTAATAACAAGGTTTTTATAACGGTTGCTGTCAAATGGTACGTACCTTATTCCACTCTTATCCTGAATCTTCAAGGGACGTGTTCCGTACATATTCACCCAGAACTCCGCCCAAATGCGTGAAATATCCTCAATAAAGGTGTAATATCTTGATTGATATACCTGCATAGGCTGAAGCGAAGCCTCACGCATGGCAATAACTGCCGAAGCATTATCAGGTCTTAAATCACCTAACGCCGCATCCGTTGCGCCTGCATCCGAAAGCGTGCTTTCTGCAATATCCTTTACGATTCCCTGAAGCTGTGATGCAAACTGCGGTGGTTGTACGTACTGAAGCGCGCTTTTCACGTCAAAATCCTCACCTGCGGCAACAGTAAGTATCTGTCCCGGATCGTTTGTAACCGTTTCTTCAATAAGGTCACGGTTTACAAGAGTTTTGGGCATACCCGTAATCATAGCAGACCACACCGCCGCCGAAAGCGCACGGTTTATTGCTATCTGATTGGGTATAAGATACGTTACCTCGCTATCGCCGTACGCCGAAGAAAATCTCGGCATCCAGGAAAACATCGCAATGGGATAAAGGCCGATATTAAGTGACCATTCAGGACGGACAACCGCGTTTTCCGTAACACGAACCGCCTTAACCACTTCTCTTCCGTCCTCAACCACCTTAAAAAGCTTTGTAAGCACGGTAACACGGGTATTATTTTCAGGCTCGTTTTCACCGCGGTCGCCTGCATTAAAGGTAGAAGCATTACTGTCTGAAATTATGTCACCTGCGTTGCCCTTATAAAGTTCCGCTTCCCTTTTAACCTGTGATAAAGGCTTTCTTTGGGAAATGATTATATACGGCTGTGACTGAATTTCTCTTGAATTGGGATCGCCAAGTGCCACGTTTAAAACATTAAGCACGTTAATGCTTATATCTCCCGTTATCGCCTGACTTTTTGCCTCATCCGAAAAAAGCCCCGTCTTTACCCCGTCATCCCAATAGGTGTAAATGAACGAAGTTCCCGAAATAAACGCCTCACGCACCGCATCACCTGCAAGCTCGTTAAAGCGCACGCGCTCAGCCACCTGATCACGATAAAGCGAAAGCGCACGCATCACCGATGTTATCTCGCTATCAGTTACTGCTCCCGAAAATTCGCTTTCGGGTAAGCTCTCGTTTTCTGCGGTGTTCACTCCTTCCGAGGAATAGTTCACCGCAACAGGCGAAGCACATATGGCAGAAATTTTATATTCACCGATGCGCTTTATAATATTGCGCCTCACAAGCGGACGTGTATTGCCTGCCTGTACGCCGTGCCACTGATCACCCGAATAAAAGCGTTCATTCATTTTAGTCTGCTCGTAAATACCCCTGTCACCAATGGAATTTTTATATTCATTGGCAGCAATATATTCATCATATATTTCTTTAGGTTTAAGTTTAATGTCTGTCATATTTTCTCCATTTTTTATTGGCTTCCCTTTCGGGAAGCCTTAATTTAATCAGCCGAGTGCTACTGAAATATGCTCAAGTCTGCTCTTTTTAACGAACACGTCGTAATAAAGTCTGTACTGAAACAAATACGCATCGGCATCCTGATTCTTTTCGGGTGCAAAAATTCTTAAATTCTCGGTCTTTTTAACCAATGAAGCGCCCGACTTGGGAAGCATAAGCATATGTACGTTTTCAGCATCATCGCTTGCAGAAAATCCACCTGCAGTATTGGAAGCACCTGCATCAAAAACGTATGCAGTCTTCATTCTTTCCTGGGAAACGGGGATAATTGCCACGTCGTTTATCTTCTTCACCTTAAGGTCGATTTCGCCCTGCTTGAAATCAGAAACAACTATCTGACGCTGCAATTCAGAAGAATTCATAAGTGCCGCATAAGCCGTAGGTGACATAAAGCATACAAGCTCCTCGTCAAAACCTGCCTTTGCCTGAATAGAATTTGCCATATCTGCAAACTGCTTATAAGCCTTTGCCTCATCATAAGTAACCTGATTACCCTTTTCCTTTGCAAGAGTAGAAAGCTTTGAAATGCAGTATGCATCCATTTCAGGAATAACCTGTGTACGCACGTACTCCTTCAAGGTCTGTCCTGCAAGGTTAGCAACACCCGTTTCATCCATATCCATACGGTCAAGCTGAAGCTCACGTCCTCTGTCCTTTGAAAGCTGGAACGAGGAATTAGTAATGGTTATCTTACCCTGTGGAAAGCCGTTATCACGGTCATAGTCACCAAGACCTACAAAGTCAAGGTCAGGTAAAAGTACAGTCTTTGCACCTACAAACTGTGCGCAAAGCACGTTATCTGCCAAAAAGCCCGTTACTGATTTCTGTACCACAAGCTTATCAAGCTCGCTTGCGTACTTGGTTGCGTATTCGATTGAATTTAATGCCATATTTTTTCTCCTTTTTTAATATCTCAGTCCCTTAATAAAGGCGGAAAGCAACGTATCGTGTTGTTCGCCCCCTGCCGTAAGCTCGCCTGCCGAAGCAGCTTTATTTTTCTGTTGGGACTCTCTTTCCTTTAATATTTTGCGATCCTCACGGTTTTTGTGGCGCAGATACGCATTAAGAAGATTTTCCTCTCTTGCGTTTTTCAACACCTCAAGCGGAATTTTTTCAAGGCTGTCAATCTCGGGGCACTCCCCCATAAGCTCAGTAAACTCATCTGCAATTTTTTCGCTGAACGCCTTTTTTATTTCCGCCTGCGCCTTGTCTGTGCCAAGCTCCTCTCTTTTTGAGGACATATCTCTTTTAAACCTCTCAAAAAGTGCAAGTTTAGCATTTTCATCGTTTCCAAGGTCTTTTTCAAGCCTCTGTTTAAAGTTGTCCTCTTCAAGAGAAATAAGTTCCTTCACCGTATCCTCAGGCGACTTATTCTTAAGATGTGCAAGCAATTTCAGCTCGTTCAAAAGGGGCGTAACCGCTAAAAGTTTCATTCCCTTCTGCGCATAATTTATTGCCTCATCCCTCGAAAGCACCGTATCCTTATGGTTAAAGCGCACGGTAAAGGTATCCTTTTCCTCTGCCTGTGGTGTAGCAGAGCTATCTGAAATTTCCGCCTCACTTGAAGGCGTAAAATTCTCATTCTCCATAATAATCTCCTTTCGTTCCGTCATATTTAAAGAAGCTTTCAAGTTCACGTCTTTCCTTTTCAAGAATACGCTTCGCCTCCTCCGAAAGCTGACCTCTCTCTTTTTTTCTTCCGCCGCGTTTTTCGCCTATTCTGTAACAGGCAAAGCACGCAGTGCAGGATAAAACAAAAAGCAATACGTTTATCAATACCATTCTCCTTTCATATCCTCAGGGAAGATACCCCCGTTTCCTTTCGCCTTTTTTCTTTCTCCCGTTTTAAAAAATCTCACGTCGTAAAACGCGTATCTTAACGCATCCATAAGATGATTGTTTTCGTCCTCCGGCTCGTTCACTGCCCTGCCCCACGTATCCTTTTTATACGCATAGCTTGAAAGTTCGTTCACCGTATTCTGACACCGCGGATGCACGTACATCTTAAATTCCTGTACCGCATTTATTCCGTTCAAAACGCTGTCCCTGCCCTTTACTGAGGATACGATTCGTGAAATCCCAAGCCGCCTTAAATCTTCATTGCTTTTAGGTTCAGCAGCATCGGCGCGTATCTTTTCCTTACGGTACCCCTTTTTTATAATTAACGAAGCAATGTCCGAATTCAGCAGTCCCGTAAGATAGAACTCATCAAAAATAAACATTTCCTTTTTTGAAGGCTCTGCAAAGAACGCAATAAACGCAGTGGGATCGTTAGTATATCCGTAGTCAAGTCCAAAGAACGCCTTGTGATTGGGCGAACGGAGCAATTCTTCAATATCAAAATCAAGAACCTCCCAATTCTCATAAACAAGTCCCTCGCTGACACCCCAATTACCAAGTCCCGCAACGTCGTATTTACGGGGATTTTCCTTTTGCATGCGTTCAAATATGCGCCTGTCCGTTTCATCAAGAAACTCGTTCACCTTATAGCAAGTCGAAAAGGTTTTAACGTCGGGCGCAGATTTATCAAAGAACCTTTTTTTAAGCCAATGTTCCCTATTCCACGGGTTAAAGGTCAGGGTGGTCTGCTTAAACAGGCCCTTTGGTACGTTACCTCTCGGTACTGACAGATCCAGCTTATCAAAATCCGCCTCGCTTCTAATTTCATACGCTTCCTCCACCCACACCCAACACAGATATCCCTTTGAAACCGTTGTGGAAGCAAGCTTCAAAACGTCGTCAAATCCACGAAACAAAATCTTTTGTCCTGTGGGAATGTATGTCATCTCAAGGGGCGTAAGGGTGTTATTCCACAAATGACTTACGCCAAGCTTTTCCTGTGCCCACTTTAGCTGTGCGAAGGTAGAATCCTTATGCGTATTAAAAACTGCGCGCACAACAAGCAAATTGCTTTTTTCGTGCTTCATAAGACGGTATATGTAGTTAATCGCCGTCGTGGCAGATTTTTTACTTCCCTTACCGCCCTTTAAAACACGGTAACGCGCCCTGCACCTGAAATATTCACCGTACCCCTTACCCACCACGTCGGGAAGAAATATCTCAGTCCTCAAGCTTTTCTTCCCCCGAAATTATCACCACTTCGCTTTCCTGCTTTTGACTGTCCTCAGTCATTTTAAGCACAAGTTCCGATGCTTTAAGACGGTACTGAATGTTCACGCTTTCATCCTCCATCACGTCTTTCCAGAACCTTTTAATTTTACTTGTTCCCTTTCTCATAAGTCCTCAAGCATTGCCTCCTGTTCCGCCTCGGTGAATTCCTTTAAAAACTTCTTCAGCCTTTCTTTAAGCTCATCCTTACATTTGTCGCATATCTCGTCGTATCTTGTTAAATTCGGTCCGCCGCAGCGCGTACATTCATTAACCTCTCTTATTTGCGTTCCATTACATTCAGCGCATACGTATCTGTAAAACTTCGAATTTATTTCCCCGTCAAATACAGCAACGTGCCTTAATCCTTGAGCTTCCCTTTGACAATCTTCACAATATATCATTGCTCCTCCCCTTAAATACGAATATCCTTTTTCCCTTGTGCAGAACCTTCGCCTTAATGCCCTTTGCCTTTAATTTAAAAAGCACCTTTTCATCGTCCCACGTCTTGACCGTGCGCGGCTTTACTCCTATTATTTTTGAAATGTCCTCCACAGTCATCCTCGTTCCCGCTCTTTTACTCCGCCTCTCATCAGGCTCAAACATAGGACACTCCGTTATCTTATAAGAAGGTATGTCCTCCCTGCCTGCTCCGCCGGGTATCACCGTTTTTTCGGCTTTCCATCCCTCTATCTCTTCACCGTCGTGCGACCACGGGCACAATCCCGTTGCATTCTTGCATCCCCAACACAACTGTTCATCACATTTCATATCTCTTTTTCGCCTCGCTTTTCGTTCAGTTTTCTGAACTAATTATACGTTGCGTTTTCTTTTATGTCAATAGCAAACGTACAGTTTTCTTAACTTTTTTATTAAGTTTGCTGAACTTTTAACCATTTTTCGAGAATTTTTGCTATTTTTTGTTCAGTTTTAAAAATTTTTGTTGCATTTTCTTAACTTTAGTGGTACACTATGAAGCAAGGAGATGATCTTAATGACAAACTTTGCCGAAAGGCTTACTGAAGCGCTTTCAAAAAAGCAAATAAAGCAAGCCGAATTAAGCGCGCGCTCTGGTATAAACAAATCCTCGATTTCAACGTATTTAAAGGGCGAATACTGCCCAAAGTACGATAACATCGTGCGTCTTGCTGAGGTTTTACAGGTTTCACCCGATTGGCTTGCCGGTAAGGACGTGCCTATGGATAAGGGTACCGTTACCGACGAAATGCTTAAATTTGCACTTTTTAATTCTTCCGACGGTGTTACCGATGAAATGCTTAACGAAGTAAAAGCATTTGCCGATTATATAAAGAACAGGAATCTGAAATAAATGTCTATCGAGATAAAAAATCTTAATTTTATATATGATGCCGAATCACCTTTTGCATCCCACGCCCTTGAAAACGTTTCCCTTAACGTTTCCGACGGTGAATTTCTTTGCATTATCGGTCATACGGGGAGCGGAAAAAGCACCCTTGTTCAGCATCTTAACGGAATAACCAAGCCCTCCTCCTGCGACGTGCTTAACGTTGAAGGTATTGACCTTTTGACAAAAAAGCCTGATTACAAGTCACTTCGTCAGCGTGTAGGTATGGTATTTCAGTACCCCGAATATCAGCTTTTTGAAGAAACCGTAAAAAAGGATATCGCCTTCGGCCCTAAAAATATGGGACTTTCCGACGGTGAAATCGATGAGCGTGTGGAAGAAAGTATGCTTCTTACGGGGCTTGACCCATCATTAAGGGATATTTCACCTTTTGAGCTTTCGGGCGGTCAGAAGCGCCGCGCCGCAATCGCAGGCGTAATCTCAATGCGTCCCAAGGTGCTCGTATTAGATGAGCCCATCGCAGGACTTGACCCCAAGGGAAAAAGAGAAATTCTAGAGGTAATAAAAAAATATAAGGAAAAATACAACGCCACGGTAATAATGATTTCACATAATATGGACGATATTGCCGAAATCGCAAGCCGTGTAATCGTTATGCACAAGGGCAAAAAGGCTCTTGACGGCACACCCGAAAGCGTATTTTCCGACTTTAACAAAATATCCGAGCTGGGTCTTGAGCTTCCTACGGTTTCCGCACTTATAAAATCGTTAAACGAAAAAGGCAAACGCATTCCCACTAATATATGTAAGATAAACGACTTAATCAAATACGTTACGGGGGTGAAGAAATGAAAGAAATCACTATCGGTCAGTATTACCCCGTAAAAAGTGCGATTCACGCACTTGACCCTCGCACCAAGATTCTTTGTGCCATTTTAATAATTGCGTTTACGTTTGTTTCAAAAACGTTTTTAGGTCTTTTTGCCTGTGCACTTTTCGTGCTTGCAATTACCTTTATAAGCCACGTTCCGTTTAAGAAAATGCTTTCAGGCTTAAAGGCAATATGGTTTATTCTGCTTTTCACCTTTGTTTTAAACGTATTTTTCTTAAAAAGCGGAAACATAATTTTTGAATGGAAGTTTATTTCCATTACCTCAGGCGGTCTTATCCGTGCGTTTTTTATGGCGTTCCGCCTTATGCTTTTAATTTTAAGTGCAGGTCTTTTAACCTTAACCACCTCGCCTATTGAATTGACCGACGGGCTTGAAAGATTACTTTCACCATTAAAAAAAATCGGCTTCCCCGCCCACGAAATCGCAATGATGATGTCTATTGCATTGCGTTTTATACCCATTCTTTCCGAGGAAACTGATAAAATTATGAAGGCACAGTCTGCACGCGGTGCGGTGTTCGACGAAGGCAGCCTCTTAAAGCGCGCACGTGCCACAACCGCATTGCTTGTACCGCTACTTGCAAGTGCTTTTCATAGGGCGCTTGAGCTTGCCAATGCAATGGAAGCACGTTGCTATCACGGCGGTGAGGGCAGAACGCGCCTCAAAGTGTTAAAAATGCATAAAAGCGACCTTGTCGCCTTTATTATCGTAATTTTATTTGTGGCAGTGATTCTTACCGACAGTATACTTTTAAGTAAGTATCTGCCCTATCTTGTGGGGTGAAAAGTATGCGCGTTGCATTTATAGTTGAATACGACGGCACCGCCTACGCAGGCTGGCAAGTACAAAAAAATGCCGTTACCATACAAGAAAAAATCGAAGAAGCCCTGCTTTCATTAAACAAAGGTCACGTTACCGTCACAGGCGCAGGCAGAACCGACAGCGGTGTACACGCACGTGGTCAATGCGGTCACTTCGATATTGACTGTAACATTCCTGCCGAAAAATTTCAGTTCATTTTAAACACAAAATTGCCTAAAGATATCCGCATCAAGCGTTCTTGGCAAGTTAGCAAAGACTTTCATTCCCGTTTTTCAGCCAAGGGCAAGCGCTACGTTTACAGAATTTATAACTCTCCAAGCGCATCAGCACTTATGGGCAGATTTACCATGCACGTTCCCGAAAATCTCGATATAAACAAAATGTGTGAAGCCGCAGAGTTTATTAAAGGCACCCACGATTTCAAAGCCTTCTGTGCCGCAGGCAGTCAGGTAAAAACCACGGTACGCACAGTTTATAAGTTGGATATCACAAAGAAAGATGAGCTTATCGAAATCACCGTCGAAGGCAACGGCTTCTTGTACAACATGGTGCGCATTATTGCAGGCACGCTTATCGAGGTAGGTAAAAACAAAAAATCCCCCGGTGACGTTAAAGAAATCATCGAAGGAAAAGCACGCAAGGCAGCAGGTATGACCGCCGATCCTCAAGGTCTTACTATGGACGAGGTTTTTTATTAAAATCACTTTAGAATCATGCGTCATACTTTATTCGCTTACCGAAAAAACAGTTGACAGAATTAAAACAAGCGTATATACTTATACGTGTTTGGAGAGATGGCTGAGCTGGTCTAAGGCGCACGATTGGAAATCGTGTAACGGCTAATACCCGTTCAGGGGTTCGAATCCCCTTCTCTCCGCCAACAAAGAAACCTGATTTGTCAGGTAGACAAATCAGGTTTCTTTGCGTGATGCGTTCCTTGCGGAACGTGATACACACTGCGTGCGTGATGCAGGCTTCGCCAGTGATACACGCCTTCGGCGCGTGTTTGGAACGCATCGCATCACCTATCACAGCGCAGCTGCATCACTTATCACTTATTTGCAAAACAACTTAATTTGTGGTATAATTTAATTAGACAAACTTGAATTTGTCTAACAGAGCAACTACACTACTTTTGGTCGTTCTTACCTCGTTTTTGCTCCGTTTGGTCGCTCTTTCGCATAAAAAAGTCACTTTTGTCTACGACAAGGGTGACTTTTTTTAATGAAGCGTGTCTGCGACGCACTTTTCAGTTGGCTACTTATATTATAAAATCAGTTGAATTAACGAAAAAAGAAGCACCCCGCAGGGTGCTTTTTTTATACCTCTATCTTCTCAATCACAACGTTAACCTCGGCATCCTCATACTGCGCAAAGGTTATACGTTCAATGCTTTTATTTTTATGGGGATTATCCCAAGTAAAGCGGTAAACCGTCTTACCCGAATCATACACCGCATCGCTATACCACGGCGAAGCATATCCGTTATGGCGATAGTAACCGTTTTCAAGGGGCTTATAGGCACGCATTCCCCAATAGCCTACGTTTTCCGAATTTACAACCTTAACCGTTTCACTTGTGCCATCGGTATATATTACGGTATATTCACCTAATATCACGTTTTCCTCCCACGGAATACGCGAAAGGAATGTATCTGTATAATGGAAGAAGGTAACCTTGTCAGCCGCAACGTTTATTTCTTCGTTCAGCTTAAATTCCTTGCCCTGCGTATATACAGGCGCGCCCGAAAGAACGTTTCTGATATCAGGAATCATTTTTCTGATAATTTCATCGTATGCGAAGCGGCAATTTTCATCATAATCCTCACTCCAAAGCATATTGGCAGTGTAAAGAATATCGTATATCTTTCCCTCACGGTTAAGGGTATGGTCATCCGTCCTCACCCACGCAGAAACCTCACCGCCCATAATTCTGTCTTTTCTGATACGGCTCTCATAACGTGGAAAATGGCTTGAATACATATTGCCGAAAATAACGTTATAGCCGTACTTTATAAGGTTTTCTTCAATATCCTTATCGGTATGGAAATACCATATAAAGTCAAGAAGAACAATATCCTTAGGCAGTTCCTTTACCGCAGGCACGGTCTTATACCCCGAAGCCTCCTGAAGCATATCCGCCCAAATCATCATACCAAGATTCTTGCCCTTTAAATAATTATAAAGGCGCATAACGTCGTCATAAAAAAGCTTTGCAGGGTCCTTTTTCGAGCACACGGGGCATACACCAATCTGATACACCTCATCGTGGCCCATATGTACGTATTTTTTAGGCTTGAACAATTCAATAATTTCTTCCATCAAATCAAACAAAATCTCATAAGACTTCTCGTTTGAGGGGCAGAATGAATGCGCATAAAAATCGTTTGGCGGAATATCAGCCAAGCGCTCGTCGGTAACGTCAAGCGCCGGCTTATTTTCGGGTATTTCTGCAATTTCAGGATGTGCAAGCGTCATAAACTGCACATGACCGAGACTTTGAATTTCAGGAATCACCTCTATACCGTATGAACGTGAAAAATCAATAAACTTCTTTATTTCACATTGCGGAACGATTTTCTTTCCGCCAACCGTACCGTGCGGAAATTTAGGCCACAAGCCATTATCGTAATTTTCATTTGCTTCAACGTATTTTTCGTTTATTTCTGGGTGGGAAAGATATTCCATAGCACCGCACAATTCAAGAATAATATGGTTGTAACCCATAGGCGAAAGCACGTATTTTATAAGATTTTTTGCAAAATCCATATCGCATACCGCAGGCAAATACAGGTGTGCGCCACGGAAGCTTGTAAACGGATTATCTTCAATAACCGTCATGGGAATACCTTCGCTTGAAATCAGCTTAATTACAGTTTCAACCGCCTGAACAAATCCGCGTCTGTTTGATGCGTTAAGGGTAATATGATCAGCATTTATTCTTAAAATATAGCCGTCCTCTTTAATGCTTTTATCGGTTTTAAATATAATATTTCCATTTTCGCTTTTTTCTAGCTTAATGCCCGTCTTTTCAAAAAACTTTTCAAAAAGAATGTTATACACCGTATCATCATCACATTTAACGGTGTTAAACACGTTTACGGGAATATACTTTCCGTAATCAACAAGCTTTTCGGGCAAGGGATAAAGCTCAATTTTATTTTCAAGGGCACCAAAGATATCAATGCCAATAATCTCGATATCCTGAAAGCAGGAATCCATAGAAATCTTAAAGCCATCCGTCTTCTTTAAAACAGGAACGGTAACAACCCTTTCCACAATCGTTTTGCCCGTTTCAGCCGAATATTTTGCATCGTCTACCGCAACGTATTTAGGCGAAAAATTTTCACCAAGATAAACTGTAACTCGATCGATAAAGCAAGTTTCGTTAAGCGAAACGCATATATCAACGCCCGAAAGCAACCATTCTATTTTTAAAGCTTCCTTTTTAAACGGGTTTCCGTTTTCCTTAATTATCGGCTCCTTTTTGGTATTAAGCCTGTAAACCGAATAATTAAGCTCAAGCTTTTCGTTCAATCGTCCGATAAACATTTTTATATCTCCTTCTTAAAATATATAAACATTGCTTTTTTTATCATTTCTTCAGGAACGGAAAAATGCTCCGCCAACAAATAAACGGTAGCATCCTCGTTTAAAAGTGCCTCAAGCTCATCCTTAGGCACAAGCATCTCTACCGTTTTCTTTAAGGCGCGGTGCTCCATTCTTTTTATGTTTACAGGGTTATCAATATCGCTGTAATACGAATCCGTAAGCGCGTGTCCAAGCTCGTGTGCAAGCACAAGTCTCTCGGAATATTCCGATTTAAACACGCTTCTGTCAAGCCCTATAAATTTGTAGCCGTCTATTTCCATTGAAATAGCCTTCGATTTGGGACAGGCAACCGAATGTGTTTCTATCCCCTTCAGTGCCGCAAGGGCGTAAAGCTGCTGGGCGGTCATTTTTTCACTTCCCTTCACCGTGTATTATATAAAATCAAATGTACCGTTTTACGTACTTTAAATCAGTTTAAGTGCTTTTTATCATCTGCTCCACAAGCTCATCAAAGGAAAGCACGTCCCTTTTAACGTCAATACCCCCATCGTTTAAAAGCTGTGCGATTTTCGTTACAGGCGGCACCTCAAGGGTAAGCTCGTCTATTTCCTTTTCCCTCTTAAATATCTCGCTTGGCGTACCCTCCATTCTTATCACGCCGTCACCCATAACGATTATGCGGTCAGCCTGAACAGTTTCCTCCATAAAATGCGTGATAAAAACTACAGTTATCCCCTTTTCCTTATTTAATTTAAGAACAGTATCAAGCACCTCGCGCCTGCCTTTAGGGTCAAGCATCGAGGTAGATTCATCCATAATAATAATTTCAGGTTCCATAGCGATAACGCCTGCAATGGCAATCCTCTGCTTCTGTCCGCCCGAAAGCCTGTGCGGCGCACCGTCCTTAAACTCGAACATATTCACCGCCTTGAGCGCATCGTCAACACGCTTGCGAAGCTCCTCTTGCGGCACGCCAAGGTTTTCAGGTCCAAACGCAACGTCCTCCTCAATAACAGAAGCAACCATCTGGTTATCGGGATTTTGGAACACCATTCCTGCAGTAGAACGTATTTTTATAATATTATTTTCATCCTTGGTATCCATTCCCTTTACAAGAGCCGTGCCGCCCGTTGGTGTGTAAAGCCCGTTAATAAGCTTTGCAAGGGTGCTTTTTCCGCATCCGTTATGTCCTAAAATGCATACAAACTCGCCTTTTTTAACGGTAAAATTAACACCGTGAAGCACGTCACGGGATTCATCGTCGTATTTATAATCAACGTTTTTAAACTCAATAATGTTTTGCATTTTTTAATTTTTCACTTATCCTTTTTTCGTTACCCTCACAAGAAGGCTCGTAATATTTCCTATCCTTCAGTTCATCGGGAAGATACTGCTGTGAAACGTAATGCCCCTCAAAATCGTGGGGATATAAATAGCCAATACCCCGTTCAAGCTTTTCGTGACCCGAATAGTGTGAATCGCACAAGTGCTTGGGTACGGTAACGGGAACACGTGCATCTGCCGCCGCAGCTTCAAGGGCGCAAACCACCGAATTGCTTTTGGGCGCAGTACATATATAAATAATTCCCTGCGTTAATGCAAGTCTGCACTCGGGATATCCCAATTTTTCAACTGCATTAAGCGCTGCATTTGCCTGAAGAAGCGCCATCGGGTCAGCCATGCCCACGTCCTCAGAAGCGTGCGCCATCATTCTTCGTGCAATAATTCTTGGGTCGGCACCGCCCTCAATAAGCTTCATTGCCCAGAACACCGCCGCATCAGGATCCGAGCCTCTTAAACTTTTACAGAACGCGCTTAGCATATCGTAAAACAAGCTTTCGTCTATCTGCACAACAGGCTTTTGAATGGATTCCTCTGCAATTTCAGCGGTAATATTTATCACGCCGTTGACATCAGGCTTTGTTGTAAGCACCGCCAATTCAAGTGCATTAAGTGCGTTTCTTACGTCGCCTGCCGCAACCGAAGCAATATGATTTAAAGCTTCATCAGAAATGGAAACGTCAGTATTCTTAAAGCCGCGCTCGTCATTTAACGCCCTTTTTAACGCATCAATTATATCAGCCTTGGTAAGCGGCTGAAACTCAAATATTCTGCACCTCGAAACAAGTGCGCGTGTCAGCGAAATATACGGATTTTCCGTTGTGGAACCAATAAGGCTTATGGTACCGTTTTCAAGCGCAGGCAAAAGTGCATCCGATTGCGCCTTCGACCATCTGTGACACTCGTCAAGCAATAAGAAGGTCTGCTTATTGTAAAGCTTTTTCCTTTCCTCCGCCTGTGCGATTATCTCCCGCACCTCGCCTACGCCGGCAGTAACCGCGTTAAGCTTTTCAAAATGAGCCGAACACATATTCGCAACTACGGTAGCAAGGCTTGTCTTTCCGCAACCGGGCGGGCCGAAGAATATACAGCTTGAAAGTCTGTCCGCTTCAATGGCACGCCGCAGAAGTCTGCCCTTGCCCACAATATGTTCCTGCCCGAAAAACTCGTCAAAGTTTCGGGGACGCATACGCTCGGCAAGCGGTGCAGACGAATTGTTATTTTCGTTACTGAATGAAAAAAGATCGTACATTATTTTTCCCACACAAAGGCAGTCCACTCGCCTAAGGTCCTTTTATCTATTTTCTTAAAGCCTACGCCTTTGATTTTTTCTTCAACCTCATCGGCGCGCTCGTTTATAATACCCGAGGTTATGTAAATACCATTTTCGTTCAAATGCTCATATGCACCGGGTGCAAGAACCATAACCGCATCAGCAATAATGTTTGCAACGATTATATCCTTCTTGCCGAAAAAGCTTTCAAGCAGATTGCCGCAGGTAACCTCAATAGGAAAGCCCTGCTCAAGAACATTCTTCTTTGCAACCTTTACCGCTTCCTCATCAATATCGATAGCCATAACCTCCTTCGCACCAAGCAAATGAGCGCACATAGCAAGAATACCCGTACCGCATCCAACGTCCATAACGGTATTTCCGTCCTTTACGAACTCCTCTAAAAAGCCAACGCACATTCTTGTGGTTTCGTGGCTTCCCGTACCGAATGCCGCACCGGGATCAAGCTCAAGCACAATGTCGTCTTCCTGTCTTTCGTACTCTTCCCAGGAAGGCTTAATAACTATCCTTTCCCACGGCTTAAAGGGCTTATAAAACTTTTTCCAAGTTTCACCCCAATTTTCGTCCTTGATGAACTCGGTAACAATTTCAAGACTGCCCCAATTAAATTCAGGGTTATTCTCTCTTAAATTTGCAACGTTTTCCTTAACGAATGCTTCCAGAGTCTTAATATCCTCATTTTCACCTATAAATCCGCGCACAAGCACTTCGTCAGAATATCCCTCCAAAAGCTCCTCGTCAATATAATCCCATTCTTCCTTGGGACGATTATAGCTTAATATATCAGCCTTATCCTCAATTATAACGCCCCCCTGTGAGACCTCACTTAATATTTCCGAAATAACGTCTGCACCCTCGGTGGTGGTCTTTACGGTTATCCTTATCCAATCCATTTTAAAGCTCCTTTATTTCTTCAAAAACTATATTGTTGCCTTTCATTTCCCTTATTACGCAGTATTTTGCAAAGGATTTGCCTATTGGCTTTTTCTTTTTGTCAAAATACATTCTTATATGTATATCTCCGCCATGTTTAAGATACTCAGGCGAGGTGAACATCTCCATTTGCGTATCATCCTGCTTCTCGGCATTGCCGCGCTTATCCTCAAAGGGATATTCCTTGCCCTTCATGCTTCTTACGTCCTCGATTATACTGTTCTTAAACGCCCACTGCCTGCGCCTGAATTCAGGGTGGCAGTATTCATTAATATTTTCCCAAAGGCATATTTCCCTTACACCCGGGTATATTTCTCTGTTGTATTCGCAGTCACTGAACTCCTTAAGCTTTTTTTCATCGGTAAGCCTGTTCATATCAGCGCCGCACCACATATACGGTGCCGACATAAATAGTTTCCCTGAATATCTAAACTGTTCAGACGGCAGATAGCTTTTATCATAATCGCTTGACCATATAATGTGGGGATCTCTCAGATGGCTTGTATCCTTTGAAATATCTATTCCGCAAAGCTCTTCTTCGCTTATCGAATATTTTTGCGCATTCTCCCTTGTAAGCCAGCCGAGAACGTCCGCATCATATTGGTTGCATACATACGCAAAAGCGCAGTTAAGATCATAAAAAAGTCTTCCGATTTTTTCAATAAGCATAGCTTTATTAGCTTCAAAATACGCTTTGGGTACAAATGCCACAAAGTCAAACCCATTGCTTTTGCAAAGCGATATTGTGAATATAAAGTCACCTGTTTTTTCTATAAGTTTAATCCACACCCTACCGTGCAAATGCATCTTCTTTGCAAGCTCCATCGTTTTTTTCTTGAAGGCTTTTTCATCATATCTGACTTTTTTCCCCGGCTCACCAACAGAAAACTGCATACGGTATGGCGGAGTGATCGTAAACGTATCAATAAGCTGTTCAAGCGCTTCGCATGAGATCTGCCGTCCATCGAAATTGCACATTGCAAATTCCAACCAATTTCTTTTATTGCTTATATATTCTTCCATAGCGAACGCCCCTTTACAACAGATCACGGAGCTCCCCCCCTAAATATACATTCCGCCGTTAACGGCAATTACCTGTCCGGTAATATATGCACCCTTTTCAGCTAAAAACAGCGCAACTTCTGCAACGTCATCAGGCGTACCAAAACGCTTTAACGGAATCTCCTCCATCAGCGCATCCCTGTCCTCCTTTGACAAATGAGCGTTCATTTTTGTTTCGATAACACCGGGACAGATGCAGTTTACGTTTATGTTTGAATATTCCTTTGCAAGCGCCTTTGTTAAGCCTATAAGCCCTGCCTTTGAAGCCGAATACGCCGCCTCGCAGGAAGCACCCGTCTGCCCCCATATGCTTGAAATATTTATTATCTTGCCGCCGTTATACATCATATCGTTTAAAACAAGCTTTGTAACTAAAAACGCACCCGTAAGATTAACGTCAACGACCCTTTTAAAATCCTCAAGGGGCATATCGCAAGCCATACCAATATGCTGAATGGCAGAATTATTCACCAACACGTCTATTGTGCCGAACTGCTTGCGCGCAATATCAAGCATATTTTTAACCTCTGCCTCGTTTGTTATATCAGCCCTTATCGGCAACCCAAATTCCTTTAATTCTTCAGCCGCAGCAGCATTTTTATTATAGTTTATCACCACGTTATAGCCGTTTTGATGAAATAATTTCACGAGTGCCTGACCTATACCGCCCGTTGCGCCTGTAATTAAAACCGTCTTTTTCATTTAAGCATCTCCCTTATACCATACGAAGCCATCATCAAACCGAACACCGAGGGCACAAACGCACAGCTTTTGGGTACACCCTCGCTTTTTTTAGGCTCTTCCTTTGAATACACTACCGTAAGCGAATATATACCTTCCTTTTTAAGTCTGTTACGCACCGCGCGTGCAAGCGGACAATAGCTTGTATCCTTTATGTCCGCAATTTCAGCCATTTCAGGACAAAGCTTATTGCCTGCGCCCATTGCGGAAATTATGTTTACGTTTTTGCTTTTACATTCCTTTATCAAAAGAATTTTGGAATTTACCGAATCAATACAATCGAACACGTAATCATACGCAGTAAAATCGAACTCACCAACCGTGCTTTCATCAAAAAACATATTTTTTTCCGTAACGTTACATAATGGGTTAATATCACGTATTCTTTCCCCCATCACCGAAACCTTACTTTTGCCCACGGTAGAATGAAGCGCAATTATCTGTCGGTTTATGTTGGTAACGTTCACAGTATCGCTGTCAACAAGCGTGATATTTTCAATTCCCGAGCGTGCAACGGCTTCGGCAACATACGAGCCTACACCGCCCACACCGAATATCGCCACGTTCTTTTTAGTAAGCTTATTAAAGTCTTCTTCCCCCGCAAGAGCTATAAAACGGGAAAATGCATTTTCTTCCATTTGCATTCACCTTAAAAACAAATTTTGCCATTTAATATTATAACATAATATATTTTATATATAAAGTCTTTTTTGAAAAATAATACAAAATATTAGTTTCCACTACCAAGCCATTATGCTCCAATTACGTATGCTGAAACAAAAAACGGTGCTTTACACAGCAAAAATTTAGCAATTTTCACCTATTGTTCATACGCAAAACCGAAAAACCGTGATATAATTATAAATGTAAATTATTTTGAAAAAGGTGAATATTTTGCTTACATTAAAAAACGTGCGAAAAAGCTACGCTATTGCCGAAAACACCGTTCACGCGCTTGACGGTGTTTCGCTTGCTTTCAGGCAAAACGAATTCGTTTCCATTCTCGGTCCTTCGGGAAGCGGAAAAACCACGCTCTTAAATATTATTGGCGGTCTTGACCAATATACCGAGGGTGACCTTGTAATTAACGGCAAATCAACAAAGAAATTTAAAGACGGTGACTGGGATACGTACCGCAACCATTCGGTTGGTTTTGTATTCCAAAGCTATAACCTTATACCCCACCAAAGCGTTTTAGCTAACGTTGAGCTTGCGCTTACCCTTTCGGGCGTATCAAAAAAAGAACGTCGTGAAAAGGCACGCAACGCACTTATCAAGGTTGGCTTGGGTGATCAGCTTTCCAAAAAGCCCAATCAGATGTCGGGCGGTCAGATGCAGCGTGTTGCAATTGCCCGTGCCCTTGTAAACGATCCTGATATTCTGCTTGCCGATGAGCCTACCGGTGCGCTTGATTCAGCAACAAGCGTTCAGATTATGGAGCTTTTGAAGGAGGTTTCAAGCGACCGCCTTGTTATTATGGTTACCCATAACCCCGAGCTTGCTGATATGTATTCAAGCCGAATCGTTCGCTTAAAGGACGGTAAAATCGTTGACGATACCAATCCCTTTGACGGAGTTGAGGAACAGGATAAAAAAGACAAGATAAAGAAGCCTTCAATGTCGCTTTTTACTGCGCTTTCCCTTTCCTTAAACAACCTTTTAACCAAGAAGGCACGTACCTTCTTAACAAGCTTTGCAGGCTCAATAGGTATAATCGGCATTGCGCTTATTCTTGCGCTTTCTTCAGGTGTTAAGGCGTATATCGATCAGGTGCAGGAAGACACGCTTACCTCCTACCCCATCGAAATTATGGCTGAGCAAATGGATATGACAAGCCTTATAACAGGCATTATGGGTTCACACGAAAAAAGCCAACAGCACGATCGTGAAAAGGTATATGCAAGCTCGGTAATGTACGACCTTGCAAACACCATGAACAATGCCACCATAATTGAAAACGACCTTGAAAAATTAAAGAATCATCTTGAAAGCGGAAACACCGACCTTAAAGAACATATTCGTGCAATACAGTACCTTTACGACGTACCCATAAACATTTATGCAAAAAATGAAAAGGGTGCATATCAGAAGTCGGATATAATGGAAGTTTTCTCCTCACTTATGGGTGACTCAAGCGAAATGATGTCCACAACAAGCATTATGGGGCAGATGTCGCAGGGCTTCTCATCATATAACACCTGGGCAGAATTCTTACCCGGTATGAATGGCGAGCCTGTTTCCGACGTTATCACTTCACAATATGAGCTTGTAAAGGGCTCGTGGCCTACACAAAAAAATCATATCGTGCTTGTTTTAGATAAGAACAACGAAATCACCGATATCACCATGCACGCATTAGGTCTTGCCACTACGGAAAAGCTTATTGAAGATACCATTGCCGCACAACGCGGTGATGAGGTTCAGCAGACAAGCGCAAGCTTCACCTACGAAGAAATTATGGCAATTCCCCTTAAGCTTATCTGCTCGCCCGATTACTACGTTGACAGCGATAAGGACGGCGTGTGGGAGGACATCAGCAAGAATAAGGACTCAATGGACGTTATAATTTCAAAGGGTATCGACCTTGAAATCTGCGGTATCATCCGTCCTATCGAGGATAGTAAAACCACACTTCCCGCTTCCCTTTATTACACCCACGCATTAGCTGAATATATAATCGAATACACTAACAATTCAGAAATTGCAAAGGCACAGCGTCTTGAAGAAAATAAAAACATCGACGTTTTCACAGGTCTTCCATTTACGGTTGACACCTCCATAGTGCCCACCGTAAGCGAACAAGCACAGGAAATGCGTGATTACTTCAAGTCACTTAACGAAGCTAAAAAAGCCGAAGTATATATGGCTTTGCTTTCAGTACCCGATAAAGCGGCCTTAGAGCAGACGGTTGAAACATATATGCAAGCATTCCCCGACCGTGTTTCGTTAGAAAAAATGATCTTTGACGAATACGCAAAATCGGCAGGTCTTGATGAAGAATCAATCCGCACCTTTATCGAAGGCTATTCGGATGAAGAACTTAAAGCAATGGTTAAGGATGCCATCCGTCAGATGCTTACCGAGCAGCACAAAGAACAAGCACAGGCACAAATTGATTTAATAAAATCAACACCCACCGCAGAGGAATTAACACCCTACAAGGCACAGATTCTTGCAAGGCTTACCGACAGAAACACAAAGATAATGTATATCGTTTCTGAATATTCAAAAAAGACCGATATGTCAGCGCAAAGCATCATGGGTTATTACATGGCGCTTGACGATGCTTCTATCGATAAAACCGTAGATGCCCTTGTAACAGAGCAAGCCACCCTGCTTTTCAAGCAGTACGCAGTTGCCGACAGCGCTTCAAGTATAAGCAAGCTTGCTTCAGCATTTGATGCATACTACGTAACGCTTACCGACGAAAAGCTTGTTGAAGCCTACGATGAATGTATGCCTCCCAAGACATCATCCTCTACCTTAAAGGAAAACTTAACTCTTTTAGGTGCATTGGATGCTAACTCACCTTCATCCATCAACATCTACGTTTCCACATTCAGCGACAAGGATGCAGTTAAGCAGATTATTACCGATTACAACAAGGGTCTTCCTGAGGAAGAACAGATAACCTATACCGATTACGTTGCACTTATAATGTCATCCATCACCACAATAATTGATGCTATCACCTACGTTTTGATTGCATTCGTTTCGATCTCACTTGTGGTATCCTCGATTATGATTGGAATTATCACCTATATTTCAGTTCTTGAACGCACCAAGGAAATCGGTATTCTTCGCGCTATCGGCGCTTCCAAGAAGGACGTTTCCCGTGTGTTTAATGCCGAAACGCTTATTATAGGCTTTGCTTCAGGCGCAATCGGTATTATAATCACCCTGCTTCTTTTAATACCTGCAAACGCAATAATCCGTTACGTTACAGGCATCCCCTCGCTTACTGCATACATCCCCCTTGCAGGCGGAATAGCATTGATGCTTGTAAGCATAATATTCACCCTTATTTCCGGTATATTCCCCTCACGCCTTGCCGCGAAGAAGGATCCCGTAGAAGCACTTAGAACAGAATAAAAAGCACCAATTAAAAGACTCCTAAATAAAAAGAGCACCGACAATCCGTCGGTGCTTTTTAATTCTTATAAAAAATCTGCTTCAAGGTGCTTTTTTAATTTTTCCATTTGCTCCCCCGTCGGCGTATCAAAATCCTTAAGGGGAAAAGGAATATTTAATTGCTCATACTTGGTGACGCAAAGCTTTTTAAACGGCAAAAGCTCAATTTTATCAACGCAAGCATATTTATCCGTAAGCTTTTTAAGTGATAACACACTCTCACTGTCATCATTAAGGGTAGGAATTATCACCTGTCGCACGGTAGTAGGTATGCTTTTTTCGTTCAGGTATTCAAGAAACTCTATAACCCCGTCAAGTGCACAGCCCACGTACTTAAGGTACTTTTCATTATCGGTGTACTTAATATCAAGAAGTACTCTGTCGCAAACAGAAAGCATTTCCTTAACCGAAGGATTTAATATACTTCCCGACGTATCAAGGCAGGTGTTTACCCCCTCTTTTTTTAAAAGAGTAAACAGCTCTTTTACAAAATCCGCCTGCAGAAGCGGTTCACCGCCCGAAACGGTTATTCCGCCCTTTTGCCCAAAGTAGCTCTTATATTTAACAACGTTTTTTACAATTTCCTCGGCAGAATATTCCTTGCCGCCCGTTTCCCACGTATCAGGATTATGACAGCACGCGCAACGAAGATTGCACCCCTGCAAAAACACCACGTATCTTACGCCGGGGCCGTCAACCGTGCCAAGACTTTGAAACGAATGTACGCGCCCTATCATATTGTTTCGTGGAAGGTACGGCTTATAACCTCGCGCTGCTGCTCGCGCGAAAGCTTGTTAAAGTTAACTGCGTATCCCGAAACACGAATAGTAAGGTTGGGATAATCCTCAGGATTTTCGTATGCCTTCATCAGTGTTTCGCGATTAAGCACGTTTACGTTGATGTGATGCGCATTTTTACCGAAATAGCCGTCAAGAATGCTTACAAGATTATCTATGCGTTCCTCTTCACTCTTACCAAGTGCTTCAGGAGTAATCGAGAACGTATTTGAAACGCCGTCACGGCAATCATCATAGCTGATTTTTGCAACCGAGTTAAGCGAAGCAAGCGCGCCGTTTTCTTCACGGTTGTGCATGGGGTTTGCACCGGGTGCAAAGGGTTCTGAAGCCTTTCTGCCGTCAGGTGTAGCCGCAGTATTCTTACCGTACATAACGTTTGAGGTAATGGTTAATACCGAAAGCGTATGAATAGCCTTGCGGTAAGTAGGTGTCTTTCTTAATTCGGTGATAAACTTATGTGTCATATCCTTCGCAATAAGGTCAACACGGTCGTCATCGTTACCGAATTTGGGGAAATCACCCGTTGTAACGTATTCCATAATATAGCCGTTAGCATCACGCACAGGCTTTACTGAAGCATACTTAATAGCGCTTAACGAGTCGGCAACAACAGAAAGTCCCGCAATACCGAACGCCATAAGGCGCTCAACCTCAGTATCGTGAAGTGCCATCTGCGTCTTTTCGTAGCAGTACTTATCATGCATATAATGGATAACGTTCATCGTGTTAACGTAAAGCTTTGAAAGCCATGCAATGTAAATATCATAGCGCGCCATAACGGTATCGTAATCAAGCTTATCACCACTTAACACTTCCATCTGCGGCCCGATATGCATTCCGCTTGAAACGTCATATCCGCCGTTTATGGCAATCAGCAAAAGCTTGGCAAGATTACATCTTGCGCCGAAGAACTGCATCTGCTTACCTAACTTCATTGACGAAACACAGCAAGCAATAGCATAGTCATCACCGTAAATGGGGCGCATAATGTCATCATTTTCATACTGAATCGAATCAGTATCGCTTGAAACCTTTGCGCAGAACCTCTTAAAGCCCTCGGGAAGCTGTTGCGACCAAAGCACAGTAAGGTTAGGCTCGGGTGCAGGTGACAAGGTATATAAGGTATTAAGAATACGGAAGCTTGATTTTGTTACAAGCGTTCTGCCGTCTTCACCCATACCGCCTACCGCCTCGGTAATCCACATGGGGTCACCGCCAAAAAGCTCGTTATATTCAGGTGTACGAAGGTGGCGTGCAATACGAAGCTTAATAACAAAGTCATCTATAATTTCCTGCGCACCCTCTTCGGTAAGAATTCCGTTTTCCATATCGCGCTGAATGTAAATATCAAAGAAGGTTGCCACTCTGCCAAGAGACATTGCCGCACCGTTTTGCTCCTTGATAGCGCCAAGATATGCAAAATATGTCCACTGTACAGCCTCTTTTGCGTTCTTTGCAGGCTCGCTTATATCAAAGCCGTACATTTCAGCCATTTCCTTTAATTTTTGAAGGAATGAAATCTGCTTATAAAGTTCCTCGTCAAGACGGATGTTTGAAGTATCAAAGGGTTTGTCTGCAAGCTCTTTCTTATCCTTTTTCTTTTCCTCAATAAGCCTATCAACACCGTAAAGTGCAACACGGCGGTAATCGCCTATAATTCTTCCTCTGCCGTAAGCATCGGGAAGTCCCGTTATAACGTGGCACTTTCTTGCGGCACGCATTTCATCAGTATATGCACGGAAAACACCGTCATTATGAGTGGTTCTGAACTTAAACTCATCCTCAACCGTGCTTGAAAGCTTGTATCCGTAAGCCTCGCATGCCTGACGCGCCATTCTTATGCCGCCAAAGGGATTAACTGCGCGCTTTAAGGGACGGTTAGTCTGCATACCTACGATAATTTCATTATTTTTATCAATATATCCGGGCGAAAAGCTTGTAAGCGAGGTTACCGTGGCAGTATCAATATCAAGTACACCGCCGTACTGACGCTCAAGATTAAAAAGCTCCTGCACCTTTTCAAACAGTTCACTTGTACGCTTTGTTGCGCCCTTTAAGAACGAAGCGTCATCTAAATAAGGCTGATAGTTCTTTTGAATAAAGTCACGCACGTTGATTTCATTCTGCCAAACACCGCCGTTAAAACCGTTCCAGTTTTCATGTTTCATATTTGTATCACTCCCTGTATAAAATGTGCACAACCGAAAAAATAGGCAAACCGAAGCTTCTACATTTCCTTCGATTCGCCCAGACGGTCGGCACCCAATTACAGTTTTTACATTCCCCTGCGGTACTCCGCAAAAAATCCGTCAGTCATGTAAAAGCTTATTTCTTTGTGATTATATTATACATTCATAATAAGCACTTGTCAACACAAAATATAGTGTTTTTTATTAAAATTTTTTACAACATTTTGTATACCTTAAACCTTCACAGGTACTCAACATCCGCGCGCACTTAATTTCGTTACGGTACTGCATTTATATGCACAATTAAGCAGGCGTGCAATAAAAAAAGCGCCGGCGTAAACGCCAGCGCTTAATTATGCGGTTTAAATTATGAGCGATGTGCCTTAAAGCATTCATCACAATATACAGGTCTGTCTTCCTTAGGCTGGAAGGGTACCTGTGTAGTCTTACCGCAATCTGCACAAACTGCTTCAAACATCTCTCTGGGGCCACGAGCAGCGTTGCGTTTTGCCTGACGGCACTCACGGCAACGGCCGGGCTCATTCTTGAGACCTTTTTCAGCATAGAATTCCTGCTCACCTGCGGTGAATACGAATTCCTTGCCACAGTCTTTGCAAACCAAAGTCTTGTCTTCGTACATGAATATGTCCCCCATTTAAAATTTTGCTAACGAAAAGTATCAAGAAATAATGAGGACATAAATGCGAAATCAAGTGGTAAGGCATCTTCAAAATTCCAAAAACTTTTATCTATTAGCGATTGTATTATATCATAATGTCAAGCGCAATGCAACCTTTTTTTAAAAAAATTTAATAAATTTTTTAAAAAAATTGTGATTTAAGTGTATTTTTTGGCAATTTCGAGCCTGTTTTTGAGTGCAGAGTACCTTTTTTGCGTCTGAACATTGTTTACAGCCGCCATAACGGTTTCATCCCTTCCGCACATAACAACAAGCCTTGAAGCGCGCGTAACTGCGGTATATAACAGGTTTCTGTTCATAATGCGAACGTTCCCTAAGGGCAGCGGCATAACCGCAACGGGAAACTCACATCCCTGACTTTTATGCACGCTTATTGCATAAGAAAGCGTAAGCTCATCCATATCCTGAAAGGAATACACCGATATTCTTTCATCATCAAAAACAACAGTCATTTCCTTTGCGTTGTTGTCAATTTCCCTTATTATTCCCGAATCGCCGTTAAACACGCCCGTGCCCTCGATATAGTTATCGTACTTTTCCTTTAAAAGCCATTGGCGGTCGTAGTTATTGCGTATCTGCATAACCTTGTCGCCCTCGCGGAAGACGTCCTCGTTAAACACGTGCTCGTTTTTACCTGCATCCTTGGGGTTAAGTGCCGCCTGAAGAAGCTTGTTAAGGTTAAACACGCCTGCGGTACCCTTTTTTACAGGTGTAAGCACCTGAATATCCGTAAAAGGCGAATAATTATACTTTTCGGGCAATCTTCTTTTAACGATATCTACCACGGTAGAAGCTATTTCGTTTTCATTAAGCCGTCTGTCCAAAAAGAAATCACTGCCCTTTGTATTACACACAGGCATTTCACCGTTGTTGATTTTATGTGCATTGGTAATTATCATACTTTCGCTTGCCTGACGGAAAATAACGTCAAGCTTAACGGTAGGAAATGCATTTGATGCAATCATATCTCCAAGCACGTTACCTGCCCCCACCGACGGAAGCTGATCGGAATCACCCACTATTATAAGTCGCGTACCGTTTTTAACGCCCGAAAGAAGCGCATCCATAAGGAATATATCTATCATACTTGCTTCATCAACTATAACAACGTCAGCATCCAAGGGATTATCCTTGTCCCTTTTAAATCTCATTTTGCCGTCGTCAAGCTTAGAATATTCAAGCAAGCGATGTACGGTTTTGGCATCCTCACCCGTGGCATTGCTCATTCTTTTCGCTGCCCTGCCCGTAGGTGCACATAGCGCAATATCAAGCCCGCGCTTTCTGTACAAATGAAGAATACAGTCAAGGGTTGTGGTTTTTCCCGTACCGGGACCGCCCGTTATAATTGAAACGCCGTTATTAACCGCGCTTATTACTGCGTTACGCTGATTATCTGCAAGGGTTATTCCCTTTTCGTTTTCGTAGCTTGCAATTTCCTTTAAAAGTTTCTTCTCACTTTCAGGCTTTTTAAATTCCCGTAACTGTATAAGTCTTCCTGCAACCACTGCCTCCGAAAAAAAGAACGCAGGATGGTACACCGCATATTCGCCTTCAAAATTCCATATTATTATGCTTTTTTCAGCGTTAAGGGGATCAAGACTTTTTTCAACTATCGATTTATCAACGTTAAGTAGTTGCGCCGCACGGCTGACTACTACGGGAAGTGGCAAATACGTATGTCCCTCGTTGCCCGCATCGCTTAAAGAATAGATTATTCCTGCGTTTATACGAAACTGTGAGGCTTTATCCATTCCCAGGCTTGAAGCAATCTTATCCGCAGTAAGAAAGCCTATTCCCTCAATATCCTTAACAAGCTTATACGGATTTTCCTGTAATATCTCTATTGTAGAATCGCCGTAGAAGGTATAAATCTTAACCGCCATTTTAGGTGTAAGTCCGTATTTTTGCAAAAACATTACGGTACGCCTTGCGCCTGCGGCTTCCTTAAAGCTTTCCTTGATTAGTTCAAGCTTTTTTTCACCTATTCCCGAAATTTCAAGAAGCTTTTCGGGCGTTTTTTCAATAACGTTCAAGGCTTCCTTGCCAAAGTAATTAACTATATCCCTTGCAGTTTTAGGACCTATACCGCTTATAACGCCTGATGCAAGATAATTTTCAATATCGTCCTCGGTTTCGGGTGTAGCCATCTCGTAGGAAGTAGCCTTAAACTGTGTGCCGTAGCTTTCGTGTTCAACGTATAAGCCGAAAACGGTTATAAAATCACCTTCCCTTAAAAGCGGGAAGGTGCCTACAACAGTTTCAAATGCATCAGGTGTGGAAAGAACCAACACCGTATATCCGTTTTCGGAATTGCGATAGATAATACCCTCAACCGACCCCGTCAGCCTAACCATGACGGAAGCCCCGTTAAGAATATTTCAGAAAACGCAAGCATAATAAGCGTTGCGCATACACTGCCAAAGCAAATAGCGGGAAACGCATATTTAAAGCGAATGTTTAAAAGTGTCGCTACAAGGCTTCCCGTCCACACCCCAGTACCCGGAAGGGGAATGGCAACAAACAAGAATACACCGAACACCGATGCCCACACTTTAGCCTTTTCCGATGCAGAATTTTTTAATTTACCCTCAAGCTTTTCGCCCTTTTTCTTGCCGTGGTTTTCAATTTTTTCAACAAGTCTTTTTAAAAAGCCGATTTTTTTCATCAAATTGAAAACGTGCCTTAATAAAAGCAGCAGCACTAGTGTTACAAAGAACGCGCCTATCTGTGTAAGAATGAAAAGTTCAAGATTAGATAGCTCCGTAAAAAACTGATCACCGTAAACGTAAGCGTAACGGGATTCAATTATCGGTACCATTGAAAGAAAAATTATAATAAGTCCGTGCCAAAGTCGCATATCCTTTACCCCTTTAATTATTTTGTGCCTGTTGAACCAAAGCCGCCTGCACCGCGTGCCGTTTCTTCAAGCTCGTCGCTCTCGGAAAACTCCCCCTTAATATAGGGTGTAATAACTATCTGCGCAATGCGTTCACCGTTATTTATTACCTGAACCTCATTGGACTGATTAAAAAGTGCAACCATAATTTCGCCGCGGTAGTCGCTGTCAATTACACCCACCTTGTTTTTAGGTGCAAGACCGCGCTTTGTTGCAAGACCGCTTCTTGCATAAATAAGACCTACGCAGTTTTCGGGAATCGCCATCGAAATACCCGTATGTATAAGCTTTGTTTCGCCTACCTCGATTTTTATATCCACATCCGTAAGCGCATAAAGATCCGCCCCTGCGGAAAATTCGGTAGCATAGCTTGGCATAACAGCATTTTCGTTAAGCTTTTTTACTTTTATCTGCATTTTACAGCTCCTTTAATATTACTTTCCCTTCTTTCAGCGAGCAAGGAATGTCGATTATTCTTTGGTTTTCGCTTCCTCTGAATTTTAAGGAAATGTTTTTTTGTTCAATCATAAATCTTCCGTCAACAAGCACGGAAAGATATTTTAAAATTTCATCAGTATCCTCGGTGTGCGCTCTGCCTCCCGTTAAAAGCTCCTCAAACAAATACCCCGTATAGCACCAGATATCCTTTTGCGGCAGTTTTTCCTTAACGCGCCTTAAAAAAGGCAGCAGACACTTTTGATTTTCCTTTTCCATAGGCTCACCCCCAAGAAGCGAAAGCCCCTGAATATAATCAGGCAAAAGTGCAAGAATAATTTCATCCTCGGTTTCCCTTAAAAAAGGCTCACCGTAAGAAAAATCCCACGCTTCCTGATTAAAGCACCCCTTACAGCGATGGGTGCATCCGCTTACGAACAGGCTTACCCTTACGCCCGTGCCGTTTGCAATATCAAATTTTTTTATCTGGGCGTAATTCATAAAAACCTCTTTAAAGCCGTTTGTGTAATTATATCAAGTTTCGCCCTTAAAATCAACAGTTTTTTATTGCAATCGCTTATTATATATGCTATTATATATATAACTTTATGCCAGAGGAGTTTTTTATATGTTCCGTTACTACGAGGATGCTACAAAAACAAGTGAAAATCGCCTTAAACAAAGGGCGTATTATATTCCAAAAAACAGTCAGACAATGCTTAACGGCATATGGGATTTTATATTTTTTGAAAACGGTGACGCCGCTAGTGATTATTCCAAATGGGATAAAATCGACGTACCGTCCTGTTGGCAGCTGCGCGGCTATGAAACTCCCAACTATACAAACGTAAACTACCCCTATCCCTGTGACCCGCCCTTCGTGCCCGATATAAACCCCATGGGCGTATACAGGCGCACCTTTAATATTGACGACCTTGAAAAAAAGCACTATCTTGTGCTTGAAGGCGTTTCTTCATTGGGCGAGGTATATGTAAACGATAAGTACGTAGGCTTTACAACAGGCTCGCACCTGCAGGCAGAATTTGATATCACCCCCTACGTAACGTTAGGCGAAAACACCCTTATAATCAACGTGCGCAAGTGGAACTGCACAAGCTATATTGAGGATCAGGACTTCTTCCGCTTTAACGGTCTTTTCCGTGATGTGTACCTGCTTTCGCGCCCCAAGGGTCACCTTACCGATATTAAAATAGTATCTGAAAACGGCATTATAAATATCGAAACCGACAAAAAAGCACTTGTTCGCCTTTACTATAAGGATGCCCTTTTAGAAGAAAAGGAAATAGATTGCATCGGTAACTTTAAGGTAGAGGATTTCCACCAGTGGACCGCAGAAACACCCGAGCTCTACACACTTATGTTCATATGCGCACGTGAAGAAATAATTCAAAAAACAGGTTTCCGCACAGTAGAAACAAGCGAAAAAGGCGTGTTTTTGGTAAACGGCACACCCGTAAAATTAAAGGGCGTCAACCACCACGATACCAATGGTCACGAGGGATGGTGTATGACGCGCGAGGAGCTATATATCGACCTTCTCAAAATGAAGGAATTAAACGTAAACACCGTGCGCACCTCCCACTATCCTCCGTCGCCCGTTTTCCTTGAGATGTGTGACGAATTAGGCTTTTACGTTATTCTTGAATGTGACGTTGAGGAGCACGGTATGACCCGTGCAACGCCTATGCAAAATTACGGTAATCCGTATCCCGAACAGGAAACCAAGTGGCCCGGTTATGCGCCCGAATGGGAAAAAGAGCACGTTGAAAGAATGGAACGTGCATACAACAGAGATAAAAACCATGCTTCAGTAATCATATGGTCAATCGGCAACGAAAATGCCTACGGTCCCTACGGCAACAACCTCAGGGCTATGGTAAATTGGCTTCGCAAAACCGATAAAACACGGCTTGTTCATTCCGAGGATGCATCAAGATGCTCAGATCAGGCTTATTCTGACCTTTATTCAAGAATGTATGTTACCTCCGATGCAGTTGAAGCTATAGCGCTTGACGAAAGCGTAAAAGTGCCCGTTTTCTTATGCGAATACTCTCACGCAATGGGCAACGGCCCCGGAGACATCTGGGATTATTGGGAGGTATTTCTTAAACATGAAAAATGCGCAGGCGGATGCGTATGGGAATGGGCAGATCACACCGTGGTTGTTGACGGCGTATGCAAATACGGCGGTGACTTTAAAGGTGAATTGACCCATGACAGAAACTTCTGCTCAGACGGTGTTGTTTTCCACGACAGAAGCTTTAAGGCAGGCTCATACGAAATGAAGGCAACGTACGCACCTTTTCGTATTAAGGCAGATAAAAATACCGTCACGGTAAAAAATCTGTTTGATTTCACTTCGTTTAAGGATTACACCCTCACCTACAAGGTTATTGCAGACGGCAACGTATTTGATAAAGGCATAATAAATTGTGATATCTTGCCTAAGGCGGAATATTCATTTAACGTAAAAACACCAAATTCCTGTGCGTTAGGCTGTGTTATTTCAGTTACGCTTTTAAAGGATAACGAGGAAATTGCAACCCTTGAAGTACCTTTAGACGTAGAAATCAAGACAGAAGAAAAAACCGACGTACTTTGTCCGCTTTTTGAAGACAACCTCACCGTTTACGCAGTTGGTGATAACTTTAAGTATGCATTTTCAAAGCAGACAGGCAACCTTATCAGCGCTTATATCGACGGAAAGGAACAACTTTCCTACCCTGTATTCCCGTCAGTTTTCCGTGCACCTACGGATAATGACCGCAACATTAAAAAGCGTTGGTGCAGTATTGATGCTTGGTCGGGCGAAAACCTTGATAAATCGTTCAACAAATGCTACGAATTAAAGATTGAGAACGGCATTATTGTAGTAAGCGGCGCTATATCGGGCATTTCAAGAAGACCCGTGTTAAGATATAAAATGACGCTTTCCGTGTTTGAGGATGGCAGAATACGCACCTCGCTTACAGGTGACGTTGCTGCCGATGCACCGTTCTTACCGCGGTTTGGCTTTGATTACGTATTAAAGAAGAAAAACGCACGCTTCACCTACTTTGGCTACGGTCCGCTTGAAAGCTACCGTGATTCACTCCATCACGCATCGCTCAGCTATCACAAAAGCACCGCCGAAAATGAATACGTGCCATACATTTATCCACAGGAGCACGGCAACCACACAGGCGTAAAGGAGCTTAGCGTAGGCAAATTCCGTTTCACCTCGCTTAATGGAATGGATATCAGCGTGCTTGAATATTCACCCCTTGATTTATATAAGGCTAACCACACAGATGAATTGGAAAGAAGAAATTCAACTTACGTGCGTATAGACTTTAAAAACTCAGGTCTTGGTTCAAACTCCTGCGGTCCCGCACTCGCCCCGCAGTATCAGTTTAATGAAAAGCACTTTGATTTCATTTACGACATGGAGATATTATAATGAACAAAAATTTTAAGCGTATGCGCGATTTCTTTGATAAGATTGAGGGCATTGAATACAACGAAACAACAGGACTTCCCGATTACGACGTTGTTATGAAGTATTACGACCAGATTCCCGACGGTGAGTATTTATATGATCCGCCCGAGGAAGATTTTGTACCCGACGAATACTTTGCAACAAGGCTTGAGCGTATAAAAACCGAATATCTTACCGAGGGCGAGTTAAATCTTCACAACCCCGAAAACAGATACCGTATCCACCCCATTATGCACGACCTTTGTGACAACGAATCCTTCAAGGAAAAGCTTGTGCCCGTAATCGAAAGCGGTGCAGGCGGTATCGTTACAAACGTTACCTGGAACAGCAAGGAATGGACAGACGATAAAAAAAATATCGATATCCTTCGCCGTGCAACCGAATACGTGCAGTCATTGGGTATGCACGTATGGCTTTACGATGACTATTACTATCCTTCAGGACTTGCCAACGGCTTTGCAGTTGACGGGCAACCCAAGAACTTTGTAAAAGCAATACTTTTCCATCATTTTCCCGTTGTAAAGGGTGAAAAGTACAAGATTGACCTTGTGCTTAACGACGTAATAGCGCTCGGCATCTATAACGAAGAATTTGACTTCATTTCACGGGCAACCGTAAAGAAGGGTCACGTTATTGCAAAAGCAACGGGTGAGCTTATTATCTTCTATTCCAAAACCTTTGAAGAGCCCGTTACCCGTGGCGCAATGAAGGGACATCTTGACTTTCTTTCATTAAAGGCGGTTGATTCGTTCTTTAAGTATGCACTTTTACCCACCGTGCGTGACGCATATATCCCCTTTAACGCAGTTTTTACCGATGAGCCCTCTCTTGCCGCAGGCGACGTTATTTCATTCAGACGCGGAAAGGTAGATTTTTCACGTTTTCCCTTACCTTATACTAATAATTTTAAAACTCTTATGCGTGCCTATCTTGGCGGAAACACTACGCTTTATGACGATAACAAATTCCTGTTCCTTATTGCAGGCGACACGCTTGATGCAAAAATAACCCGTATTCAGTATTATAAGTTTATTTCAAGGCTTGCGCGCGACCGCTTTACCGACCGTATGACCTACCACATCAATACAAAAATGCAAACTCTTTCTTCCGGTCATTTTCTGCTTGAAGAGGGGCTTAAGTTCCACGTAGGCTATTATGCAGACTATATGCGTGTTGTGGGCGCACAGGATATCCCCGGCTGTGATATTCTTTGTGCCGAGGCAGGAATGTTCTTTAAGCAGGGTGCAGGCTTTGGTACTGCGTGGTCTTATGCCGCAAAGTACCCGTCCTCGCTTTCAAGGTTAAAGGGACACAACGTTACAATGCTTGAAATATGCCCCGTAAACTTACCCAAGCAAAAAATGTTAGATAATCCCTTCAAAGAATTTATGGGGCTTTCTACCTACGCAATATTTGCAGGTATAACCCACTATAATGCGTACGGATATTTCTTTATAGAAGATAAGGCGCAGCATCAGCACCTTAACCGCTACGTAGGCAGATTGCTTACAATTTTGCGTAACGCAGTGCCTATCTCCCCCGTGCTTGTGTATTATCCAATTTCCGCAATGCAGGCGGCGTTCTATACCCAAACACCGTTTAAGGAGGGCGAAATTGACCTTTCGCCCGAGGCTGAAGAGCTTGAAAACAAGATGGAGCGCCTTTTGAATATTCTTTACGAAATGGGTACCGACTTCAATATTATCGATGACGACCACCTTGCCGATGCAAAGGGCAGGGCAAGCATTAAAAGCGGTATTATAAACGCAACGACGCTGATTATTCCTTTTACCGAGTTTATTTCTGCCGACGTGCTTGTAAGAATAAATCAATTCAGGCGCTACGGTGTAAAGGTGATACTTGTTGATAAAAATCCCGAACGCCTTGATAACGGTATGCGCATTATGCCCCATAATCAGATTCGCGTACCCGTTATTACCCTTGACGAATTAAAAGATCAGGAAGGCTTGTATGCTGAGCTTCCTTTTAAGGTAACAGGCGAAAATATCTATCTTTCGCCCTATTCCTTAAGGGGCAGAAAGCTTCAATACGTTATTAACACCACCGAAAACGATACTGTTTTAACTGTTGAAAACGGTATTATATACGATCCCGATACTGACGAATGGTCAGAAAGCACCACCTATATCTTAAAGGGTGAGCGCGGTCTGTTCGTATTTGAAAAGGAAACGGAAAAGGATCAGTACAAGGGAATGTTCAACTGATAAAACCAAACACCTGCAAAATATTAAGGCTCATTTTAAGATTTTAACATAAAAATCGGAGGAATCAGAATGTTTGTAAACTATGCACACCGCGGCGCATCTCAATACCGCCCCGACAGCACAAAAATTTCTTTTGACCTTGGCATACAGATGCACGCAAACGGAATCGAAACCGACGTACATATGACAAAGGACGGCGTTCCCGTGCTTTTCCACAACGATAATCTTGACGGCAAGTCCTCAGGCACAGGTCCTTTAAAGGAATACACGCTTGCAGAATTAAGGCAGATGGACTTTGGCGAGTGGAAATCAAGTGAATTCAAAGGCACCCCCATTATGACGCTTGAAGAATTTGCCGAAAATTACTTTCATCTTGACTTAACCTTTGCAATTGAATTAAAATCCGCCTTTGCAGAAAAAGCGGTGCTTAACATCATAAAAAAATACGGCGTAATGGACAAGGTGTTCGTTACTTCAGGTCATCTTGAATTTTTACGCAATATGCGCGCACTTGATAAAAATATTCGTCTTTCGCTTCTTGTATGGAAGCTTGAGGATGCTCACATTGAGGATATGAAAAAAATCAACGGCTCACAGTTATGCCCCAAGGCATGTAACATTACAAAAGAGTTAGTTGACAAGGTTAATGCTTCAGGTATGCGTGTACGCGCCTGGGGTATTACCGATACCGATATTATGAAGGAAATGTGCGCCCTTGATATTGATGGTATGACCATCAATTTCCCCGATAAATTATACGAATATTTAAAGGAGACGAACAGTGCTCATCTTTATTGATCTTGACGACACTATTCTTGATTTTAAAAAATGCGAAAGCGAAGCATTAAACCAAACGCTTCGCTTTTTCGGCATCACGCCTACGAGCGAAAACGTAGAGTTTTACAGTAAAATAAACGATAAAATGTGGAAGAAGCTTGAAAGAAAAGAGCTGACAAGGTCTGAAATTCTCGTTCTGCGCTTTAAGGAATTTTTGGAAGCGCTCAATATAGATAACCTTGATCCCAATTCCTTGAACGAAGCGTATAAGTCAAACCTTTCAAAAACCGCCTTTTTTATTGACGGTGCAACCGACCTGCTTCAGTCGCTATATAAAAAGCACAGGCTTTTTATCGTTTCAAACGGCACGGTCAGTGTTCAGGAAAGCAGAATAGAAAAAGCAGGTATTGAAAAATACTTTGAAAAAATTTTTCTTTCCGAGGACGTTGGCTTTGATAAGCCGGACGTTCGTTTTTTTGAAAAATGCTTTGAATGCGTCAATGATTTTTCAAAAGAAGATTCCATTATTCTTGGTGACAGCATAACATCCGATATACAGGGCGGCATAAACGCAGGCATTAAAACCTGCCTGTTCAACCCGTTAAAAAAGTCTGTTACCGTAAAACCCGATTATGAAATTTCGTCATTGGCGAAATTTTTGGAAATACTATGAAATACAGTAACGTAGTCCAGGGAAAATTTATTTCCCGCCCCAACCGCTTTATAGCGCACGTTCTTGTAAACGGTGTGCTTCAGGTGTGCCACGTAAAAAACACGGGCAGATGTAAAGAGCTTTTTGAAAACTCACCCACCGTATATCTTGAAGAAAGCACAAACCCGTTGCGCAAGACAAAATATGACGTTATTGCAGTAAAAAAGGGCGAACTGCTTATAAATATTGATTCGGTTGCCCCCAATTATGCGGTGGCGGAATTTTTTAAAGAAGAATTCCCCAATTTAAAGCGAGAGGTCGCCTACAAAAGCTCACGCTTTGATATTTTTACGGGAAACGGCTTTATTGAGGTCAAGGGCGTTACCTTGGAAAAGGACGGTATCGCCATGTTCCCCGATGCACCCACCAAGCGTGGTGTAAAGCATATAAACGAGCTTATCGAAATCAAAAACGAAGGTATGAACGCTGCAATCATATTCGTTATTCAATTTGAGGGTGCAAAGTGCTTTATTCCCAACTATAAGACCGATCCCGAATTTAAAAATGCGCTTCTTCGCGCACAAAAAGCAGGTGTTTCCATTCGCGCCTTTGATTGCCGCGTTACACCCTGTGAAATGGTAATAAATAATGAGGTTCCCGTATGTTTGGATATGTCGTTGCCGACGTTTTAAAGCTTGAAAAAGAAGAAAAAAAGGAATACGGTGCATATTACTGTGGTCTGTGCCGCACGTTAGGTAAAAGCCTTGGCATTACCGCCAAGTTGACGCTTAATTACGATATGACCTTTTTATATCTTTTTCTTGACGGCTATTTTGATTCCCCGCGTGAAACAGGCTTTATACGCTGTGGTCTTCACCCGTTAAGAAAAAAGCAGGTGTTTTTTAGTGAATTTTCGTTATATTGTGCCTGTATGACAGTTATTTTGGCATACTATAAGCTCGAAGACGACGTAAACGATGAAAATTCTTTGCCTGCAAAATGCGGTAAAAAAATGCTTGAAAATGCATTTTTAAAGGCAAAAAGCTTATTCCCCGAAAAAGCAGATGCAATAAAAACGCATCTTGATAATTTAAGCAAAATCGAGGCCGATGACGTGCATATTCCCGACATTCCCGCAAAGGAATTCGGTGCAATAATGGGCAAAATATTCGATATTAACGGAAACGATTCTGCCCTTTACTCATTCGGTGAGGCGCTTGGAAGAACCATATATATTATGGATGCCTGCAACGACCTTAAAAGCGACCTAAAAAAAATGAAATATAACCCAATGGTTGAAACACCTACAAAAAATTTTCAGCAAATTTTAACAATGCTGATGGGTGAAACTACACAAATATATGATACAATGAATATAACAAAAAACAGGCAGTTAATTGAAAATATACTCTATTTGGGTATATGGTCAAAAAACAGGAGGAAAAATAATTGACCGATCCTTACAAGGTGCTTGGCGTTTCCCGAGATGCAAGCAAGGAAGAAATAACAAAAGCATATAAAAAATTAGCCAAAAAGTACCATCCCGACCTTAACCCCAACAACAAGGAAGCCGAGGAAAAAATGCGTGAGATAAATAAAGCTTACGATATGATTCGCTCCGGTAAGGCGGATTCGTACGACAACGGAAATAACGGCTACGGAACGGGTAACGCTTACGGTGGTTACGGTACTTACGGTGGTTACGGATACGGCACCTACGGTACGGGCGGCTATTCAAATATGGGCGGTGATCCCATGCGTGTTGCACAGATGCTTATTCAGCTTGGCAGATATTATGAAGCCATTCAGATTTTAAATCAGGTAACGTCGCGCGGCGGCAGATGGTACTATTTAATGGCGGTTGCAAGCTATCAGACAGGCAACCGAATTGCCGCGCTTGAATACGCAAAGGAAGCCGTAACACTTGAACCTGAAAATCAGGAATACAAGGACTTTTATGAAAGAATAAGCTATATTTCGGAAAACTATTCCTCAAAGCAAAGCGTATTCTCACGTGGCGCACGTTGCGCAACAGGCATTTTTAACACACTTTGTTGCTTGATTTCGTGTATGACTTGCTGTCCCCGTTTCCCCTGCGTGATACCGTTGTTTTGTTGTTAAAAATACAGTTTTTCCCTTGACTAAACCTACCGTTTGGGTTTAAAATAAGTTAAATTATTTATTGTGAGGTGAGCGTGATGGAAGACGGCAGTAGTAAGTGCACCGTTCCTGTCCCTATAACAAAGAGTTGGCTTCATCACGCCCGATAAAGCCTCTCTTTTTTATTGAATATGACAGAACAGCGCTTATATTAATATATGCACATTACTGCATAAGTTAGATGTAGGCGCTTTTTTTCGTCTTTTTTTACAGGAACGGTGTTTTCCAAAAGAAAAAGATATAAAATAAGGAGGAGAACACCAATGGAGAACGTAATTACAGTAGTAAGCACCGTAAAGGAAATGCTTGAAAACAAAAGGCACAGGGAGATTCCGCCGGTGCTTGATGAATTTCATCCAAGAGATATTGCACTTATTTTAGAGGACGAATGCTTTACGCAGGCTGAACGCAATCTTACCTTCCGCCTGTTAAAAAAAGAGCTTGCGGCAGAGGTATTCGTTGAGCTTGATAACGATTTTCAGGAAGCACTTATTTTAGGCTTTTCGGATAAAGAACTTTCGGAAATTATAAACGAGCTTTTTGTTGACGATACCGTTGACATTATTGAAGAAATGCCTGCAAGCGTGGTAAGGCGTATAGTAAAGAACTGTCCTGCCGACATGCGCAGCAGCATAAACAGTATTCTGCAGTTTGATAAAAATTCGGCAGGCAGTATAATGACCCCCGAATACGTTGCCTTAAAGCCGGAAATGACGGTAAAAGAAGCCTTTAAGCACGTGCGCAGTGCAGGTGTGGATTCAGAAACCATATACACCCTGTACGTAAAGGATAATCAACGCCGCCTTGTAGGCGTAATCACTGTACGCGAGCTTCTTTTAAACAGCGAAAGCGCAATAATTTCTGATATTATGAACGAAAACGTTATCTCGGTTGAAACCGTTTCCGACCGAGAAGAAGCGGCAATGATACTTAAAAATTACGGCTTTCTTGCCGTACCCGTAGTGGACAAGGAAAAACGCCTTGTGGGTATCATTACCGTTGACGATGCCCTTGACGTTATCGTTGAAGAGGCTTCCGAGGACATCACAAAAATGGCGGCAGTTATGCCCATTGAGCAATCGTACTTTAAAACAAGCGTAATAAAGCATTCCCTTTCAAGAATTTTATGGCTTATCGTGTTAATGGTATCGGCAACGGTAACAGGCTTTATTATTTCAAGCTATGAGGAAGCCTTTAAGGCAGTCCCCCTTCTTATAGCCTGCCTGCCTATGCTTATGGGCACGGGCGGTAACTGCGGCTCGCAGGCTTCAACAATGGTAATACGCGGTCTTGCAGTTGATGAAATGAAGCCTAAAGACGTAATTAAAGTATGGTGGAAGGAGATACGCATCTCCCTTGTGGTAGGCGCCGTGCTTGCAATTGTAAACACCTTAAGAATAATGCTTCTTTACGGAACGGATACCTCATCGGTGCTTCTTGCAATAACCAACGCAATAGCACTTATGTTTACCGTTTCCCTTGCGCAAAGCCTTGGCTGTCTTCTGCCCTTAGGCGCAAAGGCGGTAAAGCTTGACCCTGCCATAATGGCGGCTCCGCTTATCACAACGCTTGTAGATGCATTAAGCGTTACGGTATTCTTTCTTGTTGCGGTACAAGTGTTCGGATTTTAAAAAAAGCGGCTCGCACGAGTCGCTTTTTCTGGTAATATACACTATTTTGTCAGTTTTTTTATTTACGGATTTAAAAAATTTAATATTGCAACATATCAGTTGCAACATATCAGCACTTATGATATAATATATTCGGTACATAATAGATTTTATAAGGAGATTTTTTTATGGCAAGATTATTTGGTACTGACGGTGTACGCGGTGTGGCTAACAGTGAGCTTACACCCGAAATTGCTTTCCGTTTAGGTAAAGCAGGAGCAACAGTTTTAACAAGTGAAATACATAAGCCCAAGATTGTTATAGGCAGGGAT
>JAZQTV010000006.1:0-4771 GCA_045630945.1 Clostridia bacterium | reverse complement strand
AGCGAAACAACTTTGCGATTTTATTCAATCAGTGCAGGAAGCTTCGCCTGTTGACAGCTTTGTAACCCTCGAACCGTGGGATATGCCCGGTTATGATAGTAAAGTTATCATGGCGGCAGGTTGTTTTGTGGAAGGTGCGTCCATTGAACTTTCCGCCGATGCGCCCGTAAAACCGCCGTATACTGCTTATTTTCAAGGCGGTTTAACCTATGAACATTGTAAATTCGCGCTGCGTAAAATTTTGGAGAAATTGCTTTGATGCTCTAAAAATGAAAAGCAGCATATAAAAAGGTAGCATATAAATAAAAAGTCCAACCGCTTACACAGCTGGACTTGGCAGGGGAGACGCGATTAAAACACGCAACCTGTGGTTTTGGTGGGAAACGCTACTCTATTGTTTGCCAAGCAAAGAAAAAAGTCCAACCGTTTACACAGCTGGACTTGGCAGGGGAGACGCGATTCGAACACGCAACCTACGGTTTTGGAGACCGCTACTCTACCGTTGAGCCACTCCCCTATTACTTGCGTAATTATACAATAATAATAAATTATCGTCAAGCATTATTTTTAAGTTCTTGATATTCTTTTTGTAATTCCGCCAAATTCTCTTCAAGCTCAGTCAAAAGCTCTTCATCATATTCATTATAAACGAAATCGTCATACTGAAGGTGATTTGGTAATTTGTAGTATATCTTCATCCAATCCTTAATAAGATCTCTGCCATATGGCTGAGTAGAGCCTGCATAAGTATCGTCTTCAAGACGCATCAACTGAATTTCATCAACAAGAACGCCGTACTCATCATACATCTTGCCAACGACCTGAAGCATATTATCATTATATGCCTGTACTCTGTCATTTCTTTCAAAACCGTCGTACACCTGCCACGCACCTGTTGCACCTATCATTGTAACTGTAACGATAGCGGTGGTTATAACAGTTGCCGCCCTGCGCTTATCCATACCCTCAAAAATAGAAAGTGCTTCATTAAACGCACGGGTTGCAATAGCAACAAGGGTAAGCATAAACATCATAAGACAACGGTCGGGAAAAATCGGTGAAATAAGGCACGCCGCCTGCGAAGCAAGCGAACCGAAGAATAGCGCCCACAGGAGAAAATCCTGCTTACGCTTACTCATAAACAGCCACACCGAAACGGTTATTGCCATAAGAATGAGATATATCCAAAGCAGTATGGATATCTTTTCGTCTTTAATATCTCCTGCGGCAACCGCAACCGAAAATGCCGCAAAAATGCTTGTTACTATTGAAAGAAGACGTGCAAAAATACTCTTGTGCTTACGAACGATATATATACCTGCTGCAATGGCAACAAAGGCAAGCACTATAACCATAAGGATATTCGCACTTTTGAACAACGTTTTTGCAATAGTATCAGCACTTGTGCATATCTGCCCAGAAAACGGCTTTGCGTAATATTCGGCATGGGAATTTTTACGCGAGGTGTTACCTATGGACAGAAGCATTATATGACAGCCTGCTATTGCAGAAATAAGCGGTGGTGCACCGTAAAGCATAACGAGAGGATTTCTTCTTTTAAAGCAGGAATAAACCGCCATTGCAGCCGCAGTAACAACCGCAAAAATACCCGTTTGCTCCATGGAAAATCCGCCGAAGAAGAATGCAACACACGCAAACGGCAGCATCATTATTTTAGAAGGCGTTATCAATGCTTCACGCTTATCAAGCAGTATTACGTATAAAAGCCACGCACCGATAAATACGTAAAGCACGGGCACGGTATAAAGTATTGCCGCGCAGTACCAATAGAAGCCGCTAATAGAAATGTTTTTACCAATAAACCCGAAAAGCGCACAGGTAAAAAGTGCTGAAACAGGCAGAAGCTTTGTTTTCTTACCGTTTTGCGCAAAAAGGAAAGCAACAAGGAATATGGCGCCAAGTGTTAAGGCATGGAAGCCTTGTGCCACATTAAGACCTTCCCTTAATAACAGTATACTCTGACCGAAGCTTAATATTCTTCCACCCCATTTATTATAGTGCTGTGTCAGGTAGTGAACTAATTGCTCTAAGGTAAAGTTCTGCCCCCACATTCCCTCTTCCCAATACACGTAACTTAAGGTTGCGTAGCCGTAGTCATCATGGCTTGGATATGCAAGCGCATACTGTTTGAACAGGAACACACCAAAGAGCGCAAACACCATTACCGCAGAAAGAATCATTGTCAACGTAAATATAAGCTTACGCTTTTTAGTTGAAATATTTATCTTGGGAAGCTTTGATAATATTTTATCAACAACGGTTTTTTTAAGAAATTTTTTAAATCTTGTTTCTTCCTTTTCCGTTTTTTCCTCTTCCGTGACTTTTTCTTCAACCACAGGGGTTTCCTCAACTACAGGAGTTTCCTTAACCGCGGGTTTTTCTTTAACCACAGGGGTTTCCTTAACCACAGGGGTTTCCTTTACCACAGGGGTTTCTTTTACCGCTGGGGTTTCTTTTTTGCTGTCTTCGTATTTATTTTCTTCCGAAGCAACGGGAGATTTTTTCACAGTAGACATCAATTCATCAATATTAAATTTTTCTTCTATCGGGTTATTAAATATATCTGCCGCAGAAAAATCCTTACCCATAAAAACCATCCTAATAATGTATTTAAGGTATTTTATCACATTGCACACAAAATATCAATACCAAAAATAAAAAAATCGCTCGAGTGAGCGATTTTTTACAATTACTTACAGCAATATTCAAATGACTGACAGTCAGTACATTCCATAACTGTGGGATTTGCTTCGTGCGTTCCCACGTTGATATGGGAAAGCGTACAGTAGTCAGCATTCTTGCAATGATGCTTGCAGTTTTGAATAGTGCAGGATATTGCTTCATTTCTTTGCATAGCTAAAAACCTCCTTAAAGAATTGCGATTTTATTTTGCTCTTTTTTGATGTTTCTATTCCCTAAAAAAATTTTTTTATTTTTTTAAAAAAAACGCTTTACAAAAATTTGGAGTTGTGCTATTATATGACCGTTCTCAAGAGATGCGGTAGTAACTCAGCTGGTAGAGTGCCACCTTGCCAAGGTGGATGTCGCGAGTTCGAATCTCGTCTATCGCTCCATACGGGTTATTAGCTCAGCTGGCAGAGCACCTGACTCTTAATCAGGGTGTCCGGGGTTCGAGCCCCCGATGACCCACCATAAGCAACCGATAAGGTTGCTTATTTTTTTCTTTACGTAAAAAAGCGGAGTGAAAAATTCACCCCGCTTTTTATTATACTTTTTCCATTAAAACACTTTGACCGGCTTTAAGCGTAAGCTTTTTAACCGCAGTTTTTGTAAACGCATCAACCAAAGGAATATCGAAGTTGTATTCCCCATCCTCACACGTGTGCAAGAAAAGATAGCTTGCGTTTTCGTAGATAACGCTGTTTTTATCAAAGTACGGCTTAACGCCCTGCTTTTTAAGGAATTCACGCAATTCTTCAGCAGTAATACCGTAGTTTGTTTCGTTGATTTCAAGATAGCCTGCTACCTGCTTTTCAGCCTCGTCAACCGCTTTGGTGCGTGCAGGAACAAGGAATATTATTGCTTTGTACTTATCCTTTACCTTTTCGAAATCCGTTATAAGATACACGTCGTAAGGCGCAGACATTTTACCTAATTCTCTACGGATAAGATAGCACACGTTTTGCGATACTTCATTTTCATCGGGAATCTGACGATATGCGGTTTCATCAACGAACACCGCAACACGCGCGTTGCTTTGAAGGGGCTTGGTTGCACTTTCGCCTACAACTTTTTTTACGTTTGCCATCAGGTTCATATATTCGGGAGCTTTATACCAGCCGCCCCACATATCAAACCACCAGAATGCGTGACCGTGGCAAAGCGCACGTGAAAAATGCATTTTTATAATTTCAAGGGTAATACTGCGTTCAGGACCCTTCCATATTGCACCGCTGTAATGAGGAAGATCATTGGGCGGTCCTGTAAGGTCTGTTCTTGTATCGTTTTCAACAAAATACAGTTTTCCGTGTAATTTTAAGCTATCGATAGGCGTCATATTTGCGTGATCTCGCATAGGCACTCTGATTGCATCGTAGGACACGGGTGAACAAATGAAATCAACACTCTTACTGTCAAGTATAAGCTGAAGTGCGTGATGGCAAGCAGAACGCTTTACAAGCTCGAACGTATATCCGTAAAACGCACCCATAACAAGCCTGTTATCAGTTAATTCCTTGACGTAAGCGGTAAATTCACAAATACTGCTTGCAACGGCATAAGAGAGGTATGCGTAATATTCCTGTTCGTTTTCCTCAATATTATTTTTTGCGGCATATTCCTTAAACGCTTCCCTTGAGCGCTTACCAATTGAGCCTTTACCGTCAAACGGCATCCATTCTTCCGTGTTTCCGCCCGCCAGCTGATAGCCAATAATATGATTTTTATAGGGCATTTCTTCAACGTGGGAAACGAATTCCTTTAAGAGCCTTTTTGTTTCCTCGCGCCATTTCTTTGAAGAAAAGCACACACGTTTTTCATCCCTGAAGCCTGTATCGCACATTTCATCGGGATTTTCCCGATCCCACCAAAGCGGCAGAGTCATATTTATACGTGGGAAAATAGATGCATCGGGACAGGCATCAAGAATTTTTTTAACGTCGTTATCAAACACCGTAAAATTATAATGGTCCTTATCATCAAAAATTCCCGGTCCAAACGGTGGAATACCCGTTATTGCATTTATTGACCTTCCTGAAAAAAACACGGGCATTGAAAAAAGCTTATAGCC
>JAZQTV010000005.1:0-5158 GCA_045630945.1 Clostridia bacterium | reverse complement strand
AACACAGGTATTTACAAAAGAAATGGTTAAATGCGGCGGTGTAATTCTTAACGTATCATCAATGAATGCATTCCGACCCTTGACGAAGATCCCCGCATATTCTGCCGCAAAAGCCGCAGTTTCAAACCTTACACAGTGGCTTGCAGTGCATTTTGCCCCCTGCAACATTCGTGTAAACGCTATTGCACCCGGCTTCTTCGTTACAAATCAGAACCGCGACCTTTTATTTAAAGACGGAAAGCCTACTGCAAGAAGCGAAAAAATTCTTCGTGGAACACCCATGGATCGATTTGGTGATATCGACGACCTTACAGGTACACTTTTATGGCTTGTTTCCGATGAAGCATCAGGCTTTGTTACCGGTGTTGTAGTACCCGTTGACGGCGGCTTCGCAGCATATTCAGGAGTTTAATCGATAATGAAACTTGAGAGTAAAACCATTTATTTTATCGGTTCGTCAGTTACGTTAGGTGCAGCCGCAAATAATATTTCTTTTGCAGATATAATTGCAGATGAATACGGCGCAAATATAATTAAGGATGCAATTTCAAGCACTCCCCTTGCTGACGTTAACGATAACTCATATATATCAAGATTAAAAAATGCGGATAAAAGCTTAAAAATTGATCTCTTTATCTGTCAGCTTTCAACAAACGATGCATATTACTCATTGCCAATAGAATTAACTGAGAAAGCAATACGCGACATTATAGAAACAGTTGATTCAACGTATCATTGCACGATAATTTTTTTCACAGGAACAAAATACGATAACGCACATTATGAGAAAATGGTAAATCTTCTTTATACACTGAGCAACGAGCTTGATTTTTACATTTTGGATCTATATAACGATCCCGAAATGCAAAATATAAACGAAGAAGATTACATAAAATATATGCACGATCCTGTTCACCCCAATTATATCGGCTATAAGGAATGGTGGACCCCAAAGTTTGTTGAGTTTATAAAAAAAATATAAGCAGGTTTTAAAAACCTGCTTTTTTTATTCAAATGGTACTAAAACAATATTCCCCTCTTTATTAAACTCAATTTTAACTCTACTCATCGGTTTAATACGTGCCTTATCAAGGAGCTCTGATGGAATTTGAAGCCTACCTACCCTATCAACTACAACGTATTCCTGATGAGTTGCCTCACTTCCGTCGTGCTCAAAATTAAGATTTGACGTATCCTTATTAAGCTTAAGATACTCGGTACTCGTTCTTCCGTCACGAATTTTAATAACTCTATCAACCTTAGCAGAAAGCTTTAAATCGTGGGTAACGATAATAACAGTTACGCCCAATTCTTTATTTATCTTACGGAAAAGGTCAAGAATCATATTTGCAGTAGCGTTATCTACCGCACCGGTAGGCTCATCAGCAAGCAAAATCTTAGGTTCGTTCGCTAATGCCATTGCAATTGCAACACGTTGCTGCTCACCACCCGAAAGCGCAAAAAGCTTTGAATCACATCTTTCGCCTAAGCCTACAAGCTCAAGCAAATATTTTGCTTTAGCATAATCCGCTTTCTTTCCGATAATTTCCATAGGTAAGACAATGTTTTCAATGGCAGTAAGATACGGAAGTAAATTTCTTGCACTATTCTGCCAGATAAACGAAACAATATTTCGTTTATACAAAAGCATTTCCTTATCAGTCATCTTAGCGAGATCAATGCCTGCAACGTTGATATTACCCGCACTTGGCTTATCAAGACCACCAAGAATGTTTAAGAACGTACTTTTTCCACTTCCACTTGCACCGATAATGGCAACGATTTCACCTTCATCGATAGAGATATCCAGCCCCTGTAATGCAAGAACTTCGGTTTCATCTGTTTTATAAATTCTAACAAGATTTTCGCATGAAACGATCGGCTGTGCCATTTTACTGCACCTCCTCAAAAACTTGAATATCGGTTATCTGACCGTCATCAAGTGTATACACCATATCTGCAAGCTCCATCATATTCTGATCATGAGTTGTCATTATAACGGTAGTTCCCTCTTCCTTAATAATACGATGGAACATTTCCATTATTATTTTTGAAGTATCACTGTCAAGCTGTGCAGTAGGTTCATCTGCAAAGATAATTTTAGGCTTATGCACGATTGCACGTGCAATGGCTACACGCTGTTGTTCACCGCCCGAAAGCTGATATGGCATATGATAAGCTCTATTTTTTAACCCAACAAGATCAAGACAATGCAATACACGCTCTTTATCAAGTGGAAGTCCTGCAACCCTGAGCATAAATTCAACGTTGTCATAAGCAGTCATAGAACTCATTAACGCCACCGACTGAAATACGAACGAAACATAGTTTTTACGGATTTCATCACCGTTTTCCTCGGTGATTTTAGTCACATCGTGTCCGTTAATATATATTTTTCCCGATGTTGGCTTATCAAGCAAGCCTAATATATTCATCAGCGTGGTTTTTCCGCTACCTGATCTTCCCTTAAGTATAGTCAACGTTTTCTCTTGGAAAGCAACGTTTATGTTTTTTAATACACGTATTGTACCGTTTCCTGAAGGAAAATCACGGCATATATCAACACCCTTGATTATTACTCGCATAACCTTACTCCTCTCCAAGCTTAATAGCCGTTGCGGCTTTAATGCGTTTAAGCATTATGGTTCCTGCGCCAAGCGAAACACCTATAAGAACAATGGTCAAAATTATCAGCTTGATTATATCAACAAAGCTGAACGCAACCTCATACGGCGGCATCTGCCCCATTTGACCAAATGCAGATTGCAGTAAAGGCGCAAACATTGCACCCGCTAACAGACCTGAAAAAATACCGATTACAACTGACGCAAGACACAATAGCACTTGTTCCCAAAGTATCATCTCATATACATCTTTAAACGACATACCAAGTGCACGCATTGTGCCAATTTGAAGCGTTCTGCTCTTAATGGAAATCATCCAATAAATCATCAGACCGATTGCACAAACGAAAATTATTGCAATAAAGCCTAAGGTAAGTGATCCGTTTACAGCCTGACGGTTTGAATCAATCTTACTGAAATAACGTTCCCTTGCTCCGTTAACGATGTTTTTCATTCTTGCACTTACTCTGTCTTCCTGTTTTTCAGCCGTTGCACCAAGCGTAACGGTAAGCTTTTCAAGTTCCCAAGAAGAATATTCTTCGTCCATATTCATCCATACGCTATACGGCTGATTTTTGGCTATCTTTTCTACCGCCTCAATATTTAAAACGCACAGATAATTGTCTTTTACAACGCCTTGCGTTGAGCTTGTCGTAGGATTGTATGCCGGCCAGGCATTTACAACGGCAATTACCCTTGCAGTAACAACGGCGTTCGTTTGGCTTGTAGTATCAACGCGAACGTATACCGTATCGCCATCTGTAACACCAAGCAGGTTTGCGGCATTTTCGGATAAAACGCAAGTATTTACGTCTGCTTCAAGCTCATTAAGGTAATATTTAAGAGGTTTCTTTAAAATATCGTTATCCCAGTCTACAATTTCACCAAATTCTTTGGGGTTAATTGCAAGAAGGTCAATGTTTTCAGTAATGCTTTCAAGCCTTGAATTAATCCTTGGTGAATTACCTTTAACCACCTTAGTTGCCTGAATACCTTCAACATCCTCAAATACAAATCTGCGATTAACTGTATTTGAACCCGGACGCGCATAAATTTCAATATCAGCAATTACGTCACAAGGATATTGATACTGCGTACTTCTGTCAAAATTGTTATTTAACGTTCTTGCTGATACTGATGCAAAAGCACCAATTGCAATAGTAAGCGTCAGGAAAATTATAATAAATTTTTCTTTGGTTTCAAGCTTTGAAATCTTCGAGAACGCAGAATATATGGACGGTGTCCAGCTACGTTGACCGAGCTTTAATATAAACTTCAGAACAAAAGGATAAATAATTACAAATATCAACGCAATAGTTGCAAAGGCGCTTATTAAGAATACGTACGCAAGCGGTTGTATTCCTCCACCGTCAGTAATAAGTCCTTCTGACTGATACACGAGATTATAGTACGAATATGCTGAAACAGCAGCAAGCAAAAGTGTAACAATAGAAAGAATTATCGTACCAAGATGACCGTTTGTATTATTTCTTCTTTTATGCTGAATAATCTCAACCTTAGATGCTTTATATACAGGAACAAGCATCGTAACAACAGCAAGAACCGCCGCAACAACGGCGAATATTATTGCAGAAATCGATAATTCTGATTTTAACGGTGCGCGTTGTGCAAATTCAAGGAATCCCGATGCAGTACCAAGCATCTTACACAACAGTAAGGCTAATATCGGTGCAAAAATCAAGCAAACAAGCGCAATTGTTCCGCCCTGTAAAAGATACAGTAATACAATCTGTTTTCTCGATGAACCACGCGAATTAAGCATTGATATTTCATTTTTATCATTTTCTACAACAAACTTAGAAATCATAAAAATGAAGAAAACAATCAATATTAAAACAGGTGAATAGAATAATGCAAGTAAAACATTTACTGATTGAACGTTTTCATAATATGACTGATACTCAGAAAATGGCGGAATAGTGGTTTTTGCATTTTTATCTATTCCCCATGCACGAAGATTATCATTTAACTCATCAAGAGCATCTATGGTTTCTTCGATTTTTGTAAGATCGTATTTAGTATAATCACCTGCATAATACCAGGTTGCGCGTGATGCGATATTCTTTTCCTTAAATGCATAGTTGTAAAAAAGCTCAAAATCGCAATAAAGCTCACAACCTGTATCCTTATCAATAATGGGATTAAGCGGATCTAATGAATAATTAAATACGCCTACAACACACGCAGTTAAGCGTATGTCGCTTGAGTTAGGCATTGTGCTTTCTTTTGTATTGCCAATATTTATAACGCTTCCAACAGTAAACCTTGTATTTTCCTGTGTTGCCGTACTGATTATAACCTCAACACAGCCGTTTGCATCGAGATTGCTTGAAGGCATACGACCACATACAAGTTCAATTGCATTTGTATATGAATCAGTTGCTTTTACAATTACATCCGCAACCGTGCTTTGATTGTAATCACGATGATCTGAAGCCGCCATTGACGGAGATGAAAGCGTAATACTTTCAACTAACGCAGGCATATGTAATTTTTTATAAAGGTCGTTTTTA
>JAZQTV010000004.1:0-6461 GCA_045630945.1 Clostridia bacterium | reverse complement strand
TGATACCAAGGGGCATTTTCCCTCGCCTGTGTCGACCATTTTCGAGCTTTGTTCGCCATTTCAATATCATTTGTTAAAAGACACCCTCCCGCAGATCCTGTAATGATCTTGTTACCATTGTAGCTAATAGCAGAGTAATCACCAAACGAACCACACTGCCTGCCGCGAACAGTTGCTCCCATAGCTTCGGCTGCATCCTCAATTAGAAGTGCACCATGTTTCTCACAGATTTTCTTAATCAAATCCATTCGCCCAGGAAAACCGTAGAGTTCCGCAGAAACAACTAATCTCACATCCGGAAACATTTCAAACGCCTTCTCCAATGCCACAGGGTCCATATTCCACGAATCCGCTTCTGTATCAATAAAAACAGGAATTCCACCCTCATAAACAACAGGGTTTAGCGTTGCATCAAAGGTCATATCCGAGCAGAACACCCGCTTACCCTCTAACGCTCCATGGCTGATTGCGGGTTTGCCATAAATTATTTCACCTGCATGCTTTACAGCTAAATGAAGCGCAGCGGTACAGCAAGATAAACCAACCGCATATTTCATTTCCGCTTTTTCAGCGGCGATCTTCTCAACTTCATTGATATTCTCACCAACCGTGCTCATCCAGTTTGTATCATAAGCCTGCTGAACATATTTCATTTCATTGCCGTGCATTGTTGGCGTGGCAAGCCAAATTCTCTTTTCAAACTTTTTCATATTTTGCCCTCATTCTTGTCATTTATATTTATTGTAAATTTGTTATTCTTCTTAATGGTTTTTGATGGCACATCACACGTCACACATCAACTACACGATACAGTTTGAATATTTATGTTAACGTTTTCATTGTAAAATAAAAGTATATCATCATATGCTGAGCGGTTATGAAGATATGAGTTTATAGCATCCTCAAGCTTATCATAGTCCATTTCAAGACTGTCTTCCTGCGTATCGATAAGCACAAGCTTTGCGCCTACGTGACATACTACCGAAGCAGTTGCCGTATACGTATAGGCGGTGGTAATAACCTCATCACCCTCACCTATTCCAAGAAGCCTTAAAGCCATCTCTGCACAGGCTGTTTGTGAGTTAAGACACACGGTGCCGTCAGCCCCCGTGTACTCCTTAATAAGCTTCTCAAGTTTCTTGGTTCTGGGGCCTGTTGTAATCCATCCTGAGCGCAATGCTTCGCTTACTTCATTTACCTCAAGCTCTGAAATATCAGGTGGTGAAAAAGGAACGTTCATCTTAAAATAATCCCCTTATAAATTCAAATTTGCATAATAAGGCATATTAAACCTATTTTATTTGAATATGATACCATATTTCAAGTCTTTTGTCAATACTCATGCCCGTTTTAAAGTATAAAAAAAGTGCCGAAAACTCTTGATTTTCGGCACTTTTATTCATTTTATTTGTTGTGTTATGATACTGTTACTTTTTCGCCCGGTTCAACCTTATAATTCTTACCCGAAAGGCTGAAATAAATTGTTACTGACGTGGGGTTATATATCATTGTTCCATCAGCGGAAACAACAAGCTTTTTGTAGGCTTCAATATACTCGAATATCTCAATATTCGTTGCATACCAAATTTCTTCTCTATTCGCCATAAACTCACAGAATTCCTCGATAACATGCCAGTTATTATTGCCCTCAAACTCATAGCTGTGTCCCCACAAATAGAAAAGTAACGGCTCGGTTTGCACTACTGCCTCAACAAAATTCTTCGCAAGCTTCATAAGCTCGGGATTGTTGTGGTGGCACGTTGCGGGCAAGCGAAGCCAATCATCGCTTATAGCGAAATTATTGGTGGAACGTACTGTTCTTGCATATAAGATACCGCAAGCTTTAAGGCAGTCAACCACTCTTTGATCGTATGAGCCGTAGGGATATGCCATTCCGCGAATTATTCTGCCCGTGGTTTTTTCAATATCTATTTTATCCTGCAGTACCTCATAGGTTATTTCTGCTTCCGAAAGCGCTTCAAGGTGCGGATGATAATATGCGTGTACCGCAACCTCCATACCGTTTTCTTCGTAAAGCTTATATGCCTGCTCCTTGGTCATACGTCTATGCACCTGACCTTGAGGATACACCGTGCCCTCGGGAGCAAACAAGCCCGTGTTTATATTGAACGTGCCCTTAATGCCGTTCTTTTTCATTATTTCAATAAGCCTGATATCCTGTTCAACAGCATCATCATAGCTTAACGTAAGCGCTTTAGCCTTAAAATCGGGAAATCTCATTTTTCTGTACATATTACCAGTCCTCCTTGTGCAGTTTACTGCTTGTTTTTATATCATCATAATACGCCTTGTAAGCATCAACAAACTTCTGATGCGCATCGGTATCAAGTGTAAAAAGTTCTTCAGGTGAAAGCTCCCACGGGTCGAATGCATCCTCTTCATCCATTTCAGAAAGCTTAAGCATATATTTTCGGTCTATCTTTGCCATAATTACCTCCATACTGAATTCATTATACACAAACACGCAATTAATTGCAAGACTTATTTCCGTATATACATAACCTTTTAAAGAAAAAGCTTCGCAGATGCGAATTAGTAAAATTCATCACTACGAAGCCTTTATTTTTTTAGAACAAGCCTGTTATTTTACCTGATGCATCAACGTCAATCTTTTCTGCTGCAGGTACCTTGGGTAAGCCGGGCATTGTAAGAATATCACCCGTCAACACTACGATAAATCCTGCACCTGCCGAAACCTTTACGTTCTTGATGGTAACCTTAAAACCTTCGGGAGCGCCTAATTTTGTAGGATCATCAGAGAAGCTGTACTGTGTTTTTGCAATACATACGGGAAGCTTATCAAAGCCAAGCTCCGTTAATTGAGCAATCTGCTTTTTAGCATTAGGCATAACGGTTATTCCGTCACCGCCGTACACCTTTTTAACAACTGCTTCAATCTTTTCTTCAATGGTAGAATCAAGCTCATATGAGAACGTGAAATCACCCTTTTCCTCTTCACAAAGTCTTACAACCTCTTTTGCAAGAGCCTCTCCGCCCTTGCCGCCCTCTGCCCAAACGGTAGAAAGCACGGTGTTTACGCCCAATTCCTTACACTTTTTGATAATGAAATCAATTTCGTTATCGGTATCCGTGGGGAAACGGTTTACTGCAACAACACAAGGAAGCTTATATACGTTCTTAATATTTGAAACGTGACGAAGAAGGTTGGGAATACCCTTTTCAAGAGCCTCAATATCCTCGTTATTAAGCTCGTTCTTTGCTCTGCCACCGTGCATTTTAAGGGCACGTACTGTTGCAACAACTACTACCGCATCAGGTGTAAGACCTGCCATACGGCACTTGATATCAAGGAATTTTTCTGCACCTAAATCTGCACCGAAGCCTGCTTCTGTAATAGTGTAATCACCCATTTTAAGTGCAAGCTTTGTTGCCATAACAGAGTTACAGCCGTGTGCAATATTTGCAAAAGGACCGCCGTGAACGAATGCAGGTGTGCCTTCAAGGGTCTGTACAAGGTTAGGCTTGATAGCATCCTTTAAAAGTGCGCACATTGCACCGTGTGCGTTTAACTGACCGCAGGTTACAGGCTTATCGTCGTAGGTATAACCTACGATGATATTTTTAAGTCTTTCCTTAAGGTCGGTAATTGAATTTGAAAGGCAAAGTATTGCCATAATTTCAGAAGCAACGGTAATATCAAAGACATCCTCACGGGGGACACCGTTTGCCTTACCGCCCATTCCGTCAACAACAAAACGGAGCTGACGGTCATTCATATCAACGCAACGCTTCCAGGTAATCTTTCTTACGTCAATACCAAGTGCGTTACCTTGCTGAATGTGGTTATCAAGCATTGCGGCAAGAAGGTTGTTTGCCGCGCCAATTGCGTGGAAGTCACCTGTAAAATGAAGGTTAATATCCTCCATAGGCACTACCTGTGCATAACCACCGCCTGCTGCACCGCCCTTTACACCGAAAACGGGACCCAAAGAAGGCTCACGCAGGGCAACGGTAACGTCCTTGCCGATGCGCTTAAGACCATCGGCAAGACCTATTGTCGTTGTGGTTTTACCCTCACCTGCAGGTGTGGGTGTAATTGCAGTTACAAGAATCAGTTTACCGTCTTTTCTGTCGGTTTCATCAATAAGCGAAAGATCGATTTTTGCCTTGTATCTGCCGTACTGTTCAATATATTTTTCATCAACGTGCGCCGCTTTTGCAATCTCGCTGATGTGCTTCATCTGGCACGCCTGTGCGATTTCTATATCGGACTTATATTCCATTTTAAATCACCCTTATTTAAAATATTTTACTGCCGCTTCGAACATACGGATATCGTAATTGCCCTCAACGTTCTTATAAAGACCGCTGCCAACACGCTCGCTGTGACCCATTTTACCGAATACTCTGCCATCGGGTGAAGTAATACCCTCAATTGCGTACATCGAATCATTGGGGTTAAAGTGAACGTCACTTGTTGCATTGCCTTCAAGGTCAACGTACTGTGTAGCTATCTGACCGTTCTTCTTAAGCTCCATAATAAGCTTTTCGTCTGCGATAAAGCGTCCCTCACCGTGTGAGATGGGTACGTTTACGATATCACCAACGTTCATAAGTGAAAGCCAGGGTGATTTATTTGAAGCAATACGTGTTCTTACGATACGCGACTGATGGCGCGAGATAGTGTTAAAGGTAAGTGTGGGGCAATTTTCATCGGTATCGATTATCTTGCCGTAGGGCACAAGACCAAGCTTAATAAGTGCCTGGAAGCCGTTACAAATACCGCACATAAGACCGTCACGCTTTTCAAGAAGCTCGGTAACACCTTCCTTAATTGCGCCGTTGCGGAAGAATGCCGTAATAAACTTACCGCTTCCGTCAGGCTCATCACCGCCGGAGAAGCCGCCGGGAATGAATATCATCTGTGCATCCTTAAGCTTGTTTGCGAAAAGGTCAACACTTCTCTGAATACCTTCAGCATTAAGGTTGTTGATAACGATAATTTCAGGCTCGGCACCTGCATCGCGCACAGCCTTTGCTGAATCAAATTCGCAGTTTGTTCCTGGGAATGCAGGGATAAGTACCTTGGGCTTTGCAACCTTAATAGCAGGTGCAGGATAGCTTGTTGCCTTAAATTCAAAGTTCTCCATAGGTGTTTTTCTGTCGGGAATATTGCAACTGTAAACGCTTTCAAGCTTATCCTCGTACACCTTAAGAAGCTTATCAAGGCTGATTTCCTCTTCCTTATATGCAATTGTTGCCTTCTCAGTTGTATAACCTACAAGACGTGCACCCTCAACATCATCGGTAACCTCAAGCACGAATGCACCGTAGTTATACTTGAACATACATACGGGGCACATATCATCGTCAAACTTAAAGCCGATAGAATTACCGAACGCCATCTTCATAACAGCTTCGCCAATACCGCCCATACCAGGTGTATAAGCTGCAAGAACCTTGCCCTGACGCATAAGTGCAGTAACCTTGTTATAAAGTGCAATAAGTGATTCCGTTACAGGAAGACCGTTTTCATCATATTCGGGATAAAGTGCCACTACCTTGCTTCCCGCTTTCTTGAATTCAGGCGAAACAACGTCCTGCACCTTGCCTGTTGTAACTGCAAAGGAAACAAGTGTGGGCGGAACGTCAAGATCCTCAAACGAACCCGACATTGAGTCTTTACCACCGATTGAACCGATTCCCAATTCCTTTTGTGCCTTGAACGCGCCTAAAAGTGCGCTTAAGGGCTTACCCCAACGCTTGCCATCCTTACCGGGATGCTCGAAGTATTCCTGGAAGGTAAGATAAACGTCTTCAAATGAAGCGCCTGTTGCAATCAGCTTTGAAACTGATTCAACAACTGCGGTGTATGCACCGTGATAGGGACTCTTTTCTGTAATAAAGGGATTGTAGCCCCATGACATAAACGAGCAATCATCAGTATGCTTCTTTTCAACCGATATCTTCTGTACCATTGCCTGAATGGGTGTAAGCTGATTTTTACCACCGAAGGGCATAAGAACTGTGCCTGCACCGATGGTGGAGTCAAAACGCTCGGAAAGACCGCGCTTTGAGCACATATTAAGGTCGTCCGCAACCTTAAGGCAGTTTTCTGTAAACGTGCCTGTTATCTTCTTTTCATAGCTTTCAGGCTTTAAAGGTGTGATAGAAATATGCTTATCAGCACCGTTTGAATTAAGGAATTCACGGCTGATGTCAACTATCTTTTTGCCGTTCCAATTCATTACAAGTCGGGGTTCTTCCTTAACAACTGCAACAGGGAAAGCCTGAAGGTTTTCTGCCTTTGCTAAGCTAAGGAACTTATCGATATTTTCTTTTTCGATTACAACGGCCATACGCTCCTGCGATTCGCTTATAGCAAGCTCGGTACCATCAAGACCGTCATACTTTTTGGGAACTGCATTAAGGTCGATTTCAAGGCCGTCAGCAAGCTCACCGATAGCAACGGAAACACC
>JAZQTV010000003.1:0-32301 GCA_045630945.1 Clostridia bacterium | reverse complement strand
GGTTGAAGCTTGTGTAACGTAGTATTTAACGCCTACGGGTGTATCGGATACCTTTTTAAATTCAAGGTCATCAACAACGTAGGCAAACCCTACTTCGTCTTTGAAACCAAAGCAAATACCAAGTGTGGTTGCATCGGTTGCCTCGGATGCATTTAATGCGGCTTTTAACGCATAAAGCATATTGTAAAAATCCTCGGTGATTTCCACAGTGCCTGTGTAATATGACCAGTCACCATCCATTACAAAGCTGTCGGGCTTAAACGTAATGAAAGTATCGCTTGAATATGCGTTTTCACCAAGTATGTTGGCAACGTCGCTTTTTCTTGCGGGGTACTTTGAGGTAAGGTACATCATAAACTTACCTGAATTTTCCGCATCTGTGGTGCGGTGCCTGAACGTAATCTGATATCTGCCGGGACCGCCGCCGTTATAAAAGTTGTTTCTGTCGTTAAATATTGCAGGGGAAAGGTCATAGAATATTGAGTTTGAGCCGCCGGTCTCGGGTGAGAACTTTATAACGCGGTTTGTATCCTCAAAATTGCCTGTAATTTCACTTTCGGGAATGTTTGTAATAACGGAATTGCCGTTGATACCGCCCCAGCCGGTTGTGTTGCAAAGCTCGGCATCGGCATTTTCAAGGGTATAGTAGTCAAGCTGATCATAGCTTGATTCGGTAAACTTTTCTAATGACAGACCGGTACCGGCGGGCATTTGACTTTCAAATACGCTATCGTCGGTAAGTAAGATAAAGTATTCGTTCGTATCGATCCAGTTACTAGTTTCTGAACAGTAAAGGTCAAAACGGAAGAATACCTTTGAAATATCAACGACCGCAGTTTCATCAGAATTCGGTCGTAAAAAAACGACACCACCGTTTTTATCGGCGGCAAAAGAGATAGTTGCCGACTTTGATGATTTTGCATTGATGGTAATGTATTGCGATTCGTATTTTGCCCACGCTTCCTTTTTGTCGGAAGACCACGTTAATGCCGCCTGCCAAGAAAGGCCTATCTTAATAGCGTGGTCATTGGGATTGATGATAGTGAAGGTGTGCGTAATTTTTCCGTACTCATCTCTGTCATCAACGGTGAACAAGCCTTTGCCGCGGTTTGTAGTACAATATGAGTCTGAAAGAAAATCCTGAGTTGCTGTTACCTTCCAACCAAGAAATTCATCCTCAGCCTGTGCTAAAGGCGCCTCGGCAGAAGCGCTTGCTGAGGTGAATGATACCATGCTTACGCAGCTTATAAGCATTGCAAGGAGTAAGATAAAACTTAAAACTTTTTTCATAAAAAATCTCCTTTTTTTAATATAGTATAGGGCTACATAACGATTATACTATATTCTATGACAAATGTCAATAATGAAAAACCTTAAAAAAGAGCAGAGGATGTCGAAAAACGGATATAATATATCAATAACGAAAGAAACGGGCTTATAGCCCGCTTCTTTGTATGTTTAAAGTATCTATGTAAGCGTTTATTAAAAGCGCGTCGTTTGAAAGCTGTTCCTTAAGCTTTTCAAGTGAAGGAAACTTTATATCGTCACGCACTTTTTTAAGAAAATGCATCTCAATTTCCTTGCCGTAAAGGTCTCCGTCAAAGCCTAAAATGTGTGTTTCGGTAAAAATCTGTTGTCCTTCGTTTACTGTGGGGTTCGTTCCAATATTGGTCATTCCCTTGAAAAGACGGCCCTCTGCCTTAACAAGCGTTGCGTACACGCCGTTTTGTGGCAAAAGCTTTTTCGTGCTTATGTTTGCGGTGGGAAAGTCAATTTTACTGCCTATCTGCCTGCCCGTTTCTACCGTTCCGCAAATAGAATAGTAACGGCCTAAAAGCAGGTTGGCTTCTTGAATTCTGCCGCATTTAAGGTGTGCGCGGATAAGTGTTGAAGAAATGATAGCACCGTCCCTTGAAACAGGGGGTACCGCAACGGTAATAAACCCGTATTTTTTGCCTAAAAAGCACAGGGACATATGATTGCCTGCGGCATTTTTGCCAAAGCGGTGATTAAAACCCGAAACAACGTGGGTAGGACGGAATTTTTCAACAAGAAGCCTTACGTATTCTTCGGGTGAAAGATCCTTTACCTCGTTAAAATCCTGTAAAAAAACCTGATCAACGCCAAGCGCAAGTAAATACTTGCTTTTTTCATCGGGAAGCGTAAGAATATCTTTTTCCAAATATGGCGCATTAAAGGTGCACGCTATAATTTTTTTGCCTGTTTTTTTAGCTTCCTTTATAAGCTGTGCGTGGGCAACGTGCACACCGTCAAAGGTGCCAAGCACAAGAACGCTCATTTGATGCCTCCAAGCATACATTTTATGTAGTACATATCGTTTTTCTTTTCGCCAATACCAAAGAACACGTCGTTTGAATAGATGCGTACAAAGCCTTCGGCATCAATATCTGCATATTTTAAGTCAATTGGGTTGCCGTTTTCAAGCTTCTTTGTTGCAGAAGAATGAATATTCACTCTCGGTAAATATGTGATAGCGCTGTCTATCGGTAACAAAAAGGACGTGTCACCGTTTTTCATCATTTCCTCAAGTTCACTGATTTTATATGCGTTTTTAACGTTAAGACCTGCACATTCCTCTCTTAAAAGAGTTTTCATATGCGCACCGCAACCGAGAAATTCGCCAAGGTCGTGGCAAAGGGTGCGGATATACGTGCCCTTGCCGCAGGTAACGCGAATGGTGCATTCGTTTTCTGAAAGTGCTTCAACAAGCTCAATGGAATATATCTTTATTTCTCTTGCGGGTATCTGTGCCGTTTCACCGCGACGGGCAAGTTCGTAAAGCCTTTGTCCGTTCACGTGAAGTGCCGAATACATAGGCGGCTTTTGTAAAATAGTACCCGTAAAATGAGGTAAAGCATTTGAAATATCGGTGTTTTCGATGGCTACGGGGCGGGTTTCAATAATTGTGCCGCTTGCATCCTGTGTGTCGGTGATTTCGCCAAAGCGCACACGGGCAACGTAGGTCTTGTTAAACACGGTAACGTAGTCGAAAAGCCGTGTTGCCTTACCTGTCAGAATGGGCAATACTCCCGTTGCATCGGGGTCAAGTGTGCCACCGTGACCGATGCGCCTTTCGTGAAGCACACCCTTTAATTTGTTTACAACGTCACCGCTTGACCAGGTGGCTTCCTTAAAAACGTTGATTACGCCTTCCATTAAAGCACCTCTTTTATTGCGTCAAGCAGGGTGTTGATAACTGTTTCACGGTCGCCTGAAAGGGTGCAGCCTGCCGCCGCCTTGTGACCGCCACCGCCAAAGGCAGAACAAAGCGCCGCCACGTCATAATCGGGTGTGCAACGCATACTTACCTTATAGCCGTCGGGCACCTGACGGATAAAGAATGCAATTACCGTGCCTTCAACACTGCGCGTCATTTCAATCACACCCTCTGAATCCGAATTATCCGCAGAAAATTCTACGTAATCCTCGGTGTCAAGATAGGTGTAGGCAACCTTGCCGTCAAAAGCGGTTTCAAGGTGAGCTGATGCCCTGCCCTTAAGCTTTACCTTCTTTAACGAAGCAGTCTGAAAAAGTGCGGCAATAATTTCATGGTGCTTAATACCAACGGCATAGATAGCCGCAGTATCCATAACGTCCCTATCCGTTACGGTGGGGTGTGAAAGCCTGCCCGTATCGGTAAGAATACCTGTAAAAAGGCAACGTGCAATATTAAAATCAAGGGGAATTTCAAGCTCGGCTAAAAGCTCCATAACAAGAAACGCATTGGCGTTTCTGTTCTTTATTACGTTTACATCTGCAAAGCCTGTGTTAGTTACGTGGTGATCAAGCACTGCGGTGTGCTTGGTGCGCTTAAAAAGCTCAATACAATTACCCATACGGTCGGGTGAGCTTACGTCAACTGCAATGGCGCAGTCGATTTTCTTAAGCTTTTCGCCCTCTAAAAGAACGCTGAATTCAGGTATTTTCATATAATCGTGGGGAATATTGCCCTCACAAAACCATTGCGCCCTTTTGTTAAGCTTTTTCAAGGCATAAAGAAGTGCGGCGGCACTGCCTAAAGTGTCGCCGTCGGGTGAAACGTGTGAAATAACGGCAAAATTATCACCGTTTTTTATAAATTCAGCAAGCTGTTTCATTGTTCATCCTCTTTGATCCTGTTAAGTATCTCGCTGATATGAATACTGTATTCGATAGAATCGTCCGGTACAAAAGTCAGTTCGGGCATCTTGCGCATTTTTACCATTCCCGAAAGCTGACGCTTTATAAAGCCCTTTGCTTTCTCAAGACCGATAAAAGTGTTTTCCTTTTCTTCGTCGGAGCCGTATACAGTTATAAATACCTTGCAATAGGAAAGGTCGTTTGAAAGCTCAACCTTAACTATGCTTGCAAGCATACCTACTCTGGGATCGTGCAAATCGTTTCTGATAATATCGGCAAGGGCACGTTGAATTTCAAGCCCAAGCCTGTCGGAACGCTTATATTGCATTAAAATCTCCTTATCTTTCTATTTCTTCCATAATGAAAGCTTCAATAACGTCATTTTCCTTAATGTCGTTGTAGCCTGTAATACCAATACCGCATTCGTAGCCGGTTGCAACCTCTCTTACGTCATCCTTAAAGCGACGGAGTGATTCAACTTCACCCTCGTGAATAACGATGTTGTCACGAAGAAGCCTTAACTTGCTTGAACGCGTAATCTTACCGTCAATAACGTAGCTTCCTGCAACTGTGCCGTGACCGGGAACCTTAAAGGTCTGGCGAACTTCTGCATGACCGAGAATAACTTCCTTGTATTCGGGGGCAAGCATACCCTTCATAGCCTTTTCAACGTCCTCGATAGCATCGTAAATAATGCGGTAAAGACGGATGTCGATCTTCTCCTGCTCAGCCATTGTACGTGCCGTTGCATCGGGGCGTACGTTGAAGCCGATAATGATAGCGTTTGAAGCCTGTGCAAGCGCAACGTCACTTGAAGTGATAGCGCCAACTGCACCGTGAATTGCGATAACCTTAACTTCCTCGTTAGAAAGCTTCTCAAGTGCCTGCTTAACAGCCTCTACCGAACCCTGTACGTCAGCCTTGATAATAAGATTAAGCTGTTTTATCTCGCCTTCCTGTATCTGTGCAAACAAATCGTCAAGGGAAGCGGCAGCCTTTGCCTTTGCCTGTTGAAGCTTAATCTTATCACGTCTTTCCTCGGCAACCTGACGTGAAAGTCTGTCATCCTCGGTGGCGTAGATCTGATCGCCTGTTTCGGGTACTTCGTTAAGACCAAGTACTTCGACGGGGGTAGCAGGGGGCGCAACGGTAAGCTTTTCGCCCTTGTCGTTCATCATTGCGCGAACACGGCCGAACACCGTACCTGCAACAACTGTGTCGCTTACACGGAGCGTACCGTTCTGAACAAGAACGGAAGCAACGGGACCTCTGCCCTTGTCAAGACGCGCTTCAATAATAATACCCTTCGCCATAACGTCGGGATTAGCTTTATAATCTTCAACCTCGGCAACAAGAAGAATGCTTTCAAGAAGATCGTCAATACCTGCCTTGGTGTAAGCAGAAACGGGAACTATCATAGTATCTCCGCCCCAATCTTCAGGAACGATACCGTGCTGTGTAAGCTCGGTCTTTACTCTTTCGGGGTCGGCTGTGGGCTTATCCATTTTGTTAATGGCAACGATAATGGGAACGCCTGCCGCTTTTGCGTGGTTGATTGATTCTATTGTCTGGGGCATAACACCGTCGTCAGCCGCAACAACAAGGATAGCGATATCTGTTGACTGCGCACCGCGGGCACGCATTGAAGTAAATGCTTCGTGACCGGGGGTGTCGATAAAGGTTATCTTTTTGCCCTGTGCTTCTACCTGATAAGCACCTATGTGCTGTGTGATACCGCCCGCCTCACCTGCGGTAACGTTTGCGTGACGGATAGCGTCAAGAAGTGATGTCTTACCGTGGTCAACGTGACCCATAATGGTAACAACGGGGGGACGTGTAACGTAGCCCTCACCGTTTGTATCGCCGTCGTCCGCGTTGTCAAACAACGTATCCTCAAAAGTTTTTGCAAGCTTCTGCTCAAGCTCGATTCCGTATTCCGAAGCAACCATAAATGCGGTTTCGTAATCGATTTCCTGGTTAACGGTTGCCATAATACCCATCATAAATAACTTTTTAACAATATCTGCCGCAGGCTTACCAAGCTTTTCGGAAAGATCTTTAATGCCGATGTTTTCGGTAGTCATAACGGCGTTTTCGATAACGATGGGTGCTATCTCACGCTTAGGCTCCTTCTTCTCCTTCTTGGGCTTGCGAACGCGGAAGTAATCGTCATCCTCACCGTTAAAGTTTTGCTGACGGCGTGATGCGTCTTTCTTGTTTACCTTAGGTTGCTGCTGTTCGGTATCGTGATTCTTGCGGTAATTTTTCTTGTTGGGATCGTAATTGCTTACCCTTTCCTTTTCAGCGGTGGGTAAAACGGGTGCTTGAGGTATGCGAGCCTGCTTTTCGCGGTTGTTCTGCGGCCTTTCGTTTCTGTCACCGCGGTCGTTTCTCTCACCCTTTTCGCCGCCCTTATTGAAGTTATTATCCCTGCTTTTATTGAACGGCTTCTGCTGTGTGTTGCCGTCGGGACGGGGTCTTCTGTCACCCTGCGCATTTTGATAACCCTGCTGATTAGGCTTCCTGAAGCCTCTGTCGTCGTTAAAACGCTCCTTCTGCACGGGCTTTTCCTGCTGAACAGGCTTTGCTTCAGCTTCAGTTTTAGTCTTTGCTTCTGCTTCTGCCTTAACTTTTGCTTCAGCTTCAGCCTCTGCTTTAGCTTTTGCTTCAGCCTCAGCTTTTATGCGTGCTTCAGCCTCTTCCTGCTCTTTTTTAATAGCCTCAGCTTCCTCACGGGCGCGCTGTGCTTCATAAAGGCGGTTAGCCTCTTCCTGATCGGCTTTTTCCTTTAAGATGCGCTCTTCTTCGGCTTTTTTGCGCAACGAAGCCTCTTTCTCACTCAATTCTGCTTTTTGAGCGGAAAGCATTTCCTTTGCTTTTTTGATTTTTTCAAGCAGTTCCTTGCTTGTTTCATGAATTTCTGCTGCTTTACTCATAATTATACAACCCCCAGATCATTAAGGTTTATCTCTTTTATTACGGCGTTTGCAAAACCGCTGTCGGTAATACATACCGTTTTATGTTCTTCCTTGCCCACGGCATTGCCGAGCATATCGCTATCCAATACGTAGATGGGAATATCTCTGTAACTCGCCATATCCGAAAAATGCTTTACAGTGTTGTCGCTTGCCGTGCCCGAAAGAAGCACAAGCAACGCTTTTTTGCTTTTTATGGCGTTTTCACAGTTTCCCTGTCCGGAAACAAGCTTACCCGCCTTTTTAGCAACACCAAGATAGGAAAGGATACGTGCGGTCGTTTTTACTTTAACCATTTATCTCCTTTTCAAGCTGAAGAAGAACCTCGTCCTCTACCGTTACGTCAAGGGCGCGGGAAAGTGCTTTGGTCTTCACGCTTTTCTTAAAGCATTCCGCGTTTTTGCAAACGTACGCGCCTCGGCCGGAAACCTTACCGGTTTTGTCTATTACAATGCTGCCGTCAGGCGTCCTTACAACACGGATAAGCTCAAGCTTCGGCTTCATTTCCTTACAGCCTGAGCACATACGCATAGGTATTTTTTTAGTCTTCAACGCTTTCATCCTCTTCGTTATTTAAAAGCTGTGATGCCTGGCTTTCGGATTTGATATCGATGTTCCAGCCTGTAAGCTTTGCGCAAAGCATTGCGTTCTGACCGCGCTTGCCGATAGCAAGTGAAAGCTGATCGTCAGGAACAACAACGGTTGCCTTCTTCTTGGGCTCAAGTGCATCAATGCGCACAAGAAGAACCTTTGAAGGACTTAATGCGTTTGCGATATAAGTAACGGGATCCTCGCTCCACTTGATAATGTCGATTTTCTCGCCGCTGATTTCGTTTACTATATTGGCAACACGGCTGCCCTTGGGACCAACGCATGAGCCAAGGGGATCAACCGAAGCATCCTCTGAATAAACTGCAATCTTTGTTCTTGAACCGGGATCGCGTGAAATTGATTTAATAACAACCGTGCCGTTTGCAATTTCGGGAACCTCAAGCTCAAAAAGTCTTTTGATAAGCTGCGGATGTGTGCGGCTAACGGTAACTGCGGCACCGTACTGCGCCTTCTTAACCTCGGAAACGTAAACCTTAACGCGTGCGCCGGGCATATACTGCTCGCCCGCTATCTGCTCCTTGGGCGGAATAACGCCTTCAAGTGAGCCAAGCTCAACGTAAACGTAGCCGTCTTCAATTCTCTGAACAACTGCAGTAAGAAGCTCACCCTCTTTATCTGCGTATTCAGAATACATTCTGCCCTTTTCGGCCTCGCGTAAGCGCTGTGTGATAACCTGACGTGCAGTCTGTGCGCCTATTCTTCCGTAATCCTCGGGCGTATCCTCAACCTCAACAGTGCCGTCAAGTTCTGCATTGGGGTCGATTTCACGGGCATCCTCAAGGGAAATCTCAAGTAAATTATCGTAAACGTCCTCAACAACAGTCTTTACGATGTAGCATCTTACGTCACCTGTTTCCCTGTCCATGTGGGCAACGATGGTAGCATCGTCACCGTAGTCGCGTACCTTGCGGTAAGCTGAAACCATAGCAAGCTCAACAGATTCATAAAGCATTTCTGCGTCAACGCCTTTTTCAGATACAAGAAGTTTAATGGCATCAATAAGTTCCGAATTCATAATTTCTCCGTTTCTGCCCAAGGGCAAATTATATTTTTTAAAAACCGATGTACGGTCTAATTATATCGATATCTTCCTTTGAAAATTCGGCGTCCTCGTTTTCAAATTCAACGGTAACGGAATTTTCACTGTATGCTTTAAGTATACCCACAAATTTCTTCTTTTTTCCCGAAAGTGCTTTTTTAAGCTTAACCTCTACAAGAACGTTTAAGAAGTACTCAAAATCGCTGTCGCTTTTAAGCGCCCTGTCACCCCAGGTGCTTACGCAAAGGCAATAAGGCTTACCGCCTGTGGGATCGGCGTTTTCAACTGCTTCGTCGATAGCGCGTGAAACAGTTTCACAGTCCTCAATATCCACACCGTCTTTACTGCGAATGTAAAAGTTAAGGCACATTTGTCCGTCCTCGCGAACGTACTCAACGTCAGCCATTTCAAAGCCTAAATTTTCAATAATTTCTCTTGCGGCATTGCCTGCAATAATGTGTACTTCAGCCATAAAAAACCTGCTTTCAAAAAGTAAGAGTGGGATTTTCGCCCACTCTCCGAAGAAGTATTACAGGGGTATAATACCATATATATATGAAAAATGCAAACATTATTTTTGTAAAATTATGATTTTTTTGGTTTTTTTAAATTTTTTAAGCAGTCGCATTGACACGGGCGCGTGCTTTGTGGTAGAATATCCAAAAGTTTTATAATGGAGTGTTATGCTTGTTTAAGAAAATATGTTCCGTGGTTTTGGCGGTGATTATTGCGCTTTCGCTTGCAATAAGCGTTGGCGCGGCAGAGGATAAAAACGTACAGAACCTTGTAAGCAACGTGGCGTATAACTTTGAAGGCGATATCAATCAGGTGCTTAATTCGGGTTGGCACAGCTTTTCAGGTGCCACGCTTGAGGTTGTTGATGATGGGTATGAAGGCAAGTGTATGAAGGCAACCAACTTCATATATACGTGGAGCACGCCCACCTTTAACCTTTTTCCGTTGGTGCGCGATAACGGTATCGGTACTTATTCCATATCCTTGATGTTAAAGTTTGATACGGACGAGGATTACGAAACGAATATGATTGTTCGCGGTACCCGTGAAAATTCGTTTATAAGAAAATCCGGCAGCAATCATTTTATCGGAATTGGTGGATTGGACGTAAAGGCTAATGAATGGATACGCGCTGTCTGCACGTTTACGGTTGAAGAGGGCGATATAGCTACAGATGATACGTGGCGTTTCTGCATTTCTTCAATACCACAGGGAACAAGAGCCGTCTACGTTGATAATTTTATAATGATAAAAGGTAAGCTTTCGCAGCTTCCCAACGAGATAACGATTTCCCAAAGCGATGCTGCGGAAGGCGAAAAGCAGGTCAGGGAAGAGGGTTTTTACGATCCCCGTATTAAATCCGCAATGATTAAGACTGCTATATTTACCGCAATAACCGTGGCAGTTGTTATACCGTTAAAAATATATGGCAAAAGCCTGTTTGGAAAAATAAAAGTGCGAAAGGATAATGAAAAATGAAAAAAATAATTTCATTAGTGCTTTGTGCTATGCTTATGCTTGGCACAATGTCTGTTACGGTGCTTGCAGATGAAGAAGCTCCATTTACCGTATCGGGTGCAATCAACAAAAATATGGTGCTTCAGCGCGATACTGAGGTAAGTATCTGGGGCTGGAGTGATAAAAAAGGCGAAAAGATTACCGTAAGCTTTAAGGGCAACACCGTTGAAGGCACGGTAAATGAAAAAGGTGAATGGCTTGTGAAGCTTCCCGCAATGGAAGCCGACGTTAACGAGAACGACCTTGTTGTTACAATGGGCGATTACAGCGAAACGTTTACCGGCATTCTTGTAGGTGACGTTTATCTTGTAGGCGGTCAGTCCAATGCGGCAAAGCTTTTGTCCAGCTGCGGTAACGTTTATACAACAAAGGAAATAAAGGCATGGGTTGAAGAGGCTGAAGGCAGAATCCGCTATTTCCAACAGGACGGCTCTGATGCAAAGGCTAAAAACGGCATATATATGGAAACACCGCAGGCAAATACCCTTCCCGGTAAAAAATGGACCAAGGAAAGCACAAGCACTGCAAAGAACTTTTCAGCAATAGGCTTCTTCTTTGCGCATAAGGTGTATAAGGAAACAGGCGTGCCGATCGGTATGATCAACGTTTCCTGCGGCGGTTCACCCGTAAGCCAGCTTATGTCAAAGGAAGCTTCAATACTTGCACAGTATTTCAGATATGAAAACAATATCCCCGTTTCAGGTATGTATAACGCACTTATGAACCCCTTTATCAACCTTGATATCAAGGGTATGATTTACTATCAGGGCGAAAGTGAAAACTGGCTTGCATTAACGGATTACGGCAAGTATAATGAATACGTAAAGGTTTACGTTGAAGACCTTCGCGTAAAAATGGGTCAGAACTTCCCGTTCTATTACGTTCAGCTTTCCTCACACATAACAAATCAGTGGGAGGGTATTGCAGAACAGCGTGCAGTTCAGTTTGACGGCTTGAACGTTATCGAAAATTCAGGTATGGTAGTTTCAATGGATCAGGGTTACAGACCTGAAAAGGAATCCGACTTTGCACACCCCAACAACAAAAAGCCCGTTGGTGAACGCTTGGCAGATCTTGCACTTGCCCGCGATTACGGTATCGGTGATGAAAGCTATATTTCTTCGCCCATGCCTCTGTATGCATACAAGGATAGCGACGGTGTGGTTATAAAGTTCAAAAACGTTGGTGACGGTCTTCAGAGGATAGGTCAGCACGAAAAGCTTTACGGCTTTAAGGCAATCGTTGCCGACGGAAAGTATACCGATGTTACTGCAACCATCATAAGCAAGGATGAGGTTCGCATTGATGCGAAGTATATAATGGACGTTATTCAGGGTGTTGGCTACGGTCTTGAGCTTCTTGCGTTCGTGGATTATCCCGAAGGAAGTACCAAGTATGTTGCAAACCTTGGTAACTCCAATGAATTGCCTGCACCTACCTTCAAACTTCAAAAGATATACGATAGTCTTGATGCGGCGGCAGCTGATAATAAGCAAAATTCAGAAGGTGACAATCAGAGCGGTGATGGTGCAACAACACCCTCTGCAACTACTGGCGTTGTATCCAAGAACAATGACGGCACAGGCTTAGTAATCGCTATTATAGGCGGTGCCGCAGGCGTTGCGGTTGTTGCAGTTGTTATAACGCTCATCGTTGTTAATAAAAAGAAGAAGGAACAGTAAGCCTAATCCCCTGCATATTTTGCAGGGGATTTATGTTGTCAAATGTAAAATATGGTGATATAATAAGCGGGTATTTTACTCAGTAAAGGCGGTAACTGTATGAAGTATGACGGATTGATATTCGATCTTGACGGAACAATGTGGTCAAGCGCACAAAACTGTGCTTGTGCAATAAAAAAAATGAAGGAAAAGCATCCTGAAATACGCACGTTTACAATAGAACACACAAGCTCAACAATGGGCTTTTCAAACCGTCAGACGCAGGAATATTACTTTAACGAGTTTTCTGAGGAAAAGGCAGAAATGCTTACAAAGGAGTTTCTTGCAGATATTACAAACGAGATTATGGAAAACGGCGGTATGCTTTATCCCGACGTTGTTGATACCCTTAAAAAGCTTAAGGAACGCTATCGTTTATTTATCGTTTCTAACTGCGGTCACGGCTTTGTTGAAGCGTTTATGCGCCAAAGCGGAACGGAGGACTTGTTTGAGGATTATGAATACTGTTCCCGTACAGGTCTTGAAAAAGGCGGAAATATAAAGCTGATCGTTGAACGTAACAACCTTAAAAACGCTGCGTACGTAGGGGATACGGTAATGGACCAGAAGGGTGCAAGTGATGCGGGCATAGATTTTATTTATGCAGAATACGGATTCGGTAAGCTTGAAGCTGATAAAAGAATAAAATGCTTTTCACAACTTCTTGAATTAGAATAAAAAACGGCTGTTAAAAAACAGCCGTTTTTATTTATTTTTGGGGAAATGCTTTAAAAATGCGCTATTTTGCCGTTTTTGATAAAAAGTCTATCGCCTCAAGATATCCGTCTGTGCCGTGACCTGAAATGGTTTTTTCAGCGGCAAGCCGTATATAACTGATTTTGCGGAAATCCTCCCGTTCATCCACTTTCGAAATGTGAACCTCAACGGTAGGAATGCTTACCGCCTTTATCGCATCAAGGATAGCAATGCTCGTGTGGGTATAGGCGGCAGGATTAATGACTATTCCATCAAAAATACCGTATGCGCTTTGAATTTTATCCACGAGCGCGCCCTCGTGATTAGATTGAAAAAGCTCTACTTCAACACCTTTTTTTGCGCAGTGCTCTTCTATTTTTTTTACAAGGTCGTTATAGGTTTCGCGTCCGTAATGGTCGGGCTCGCGAATTCCAAGCATATTGATATTAGGACCGTTAATAACAAGAATTTTCATCAGATAAGCTCCATTCTTTTTGCTAAAACGTATTTTGCCGCATCCTCGGGCGTTTCCGTATCGGGAACGGTAACGTCGGCAGTTTTTTTGTAAATATCTATTCTTTCTGAGTAAAGCTTTTTAAGCTTTTCTTCGGTATTGGAAAGCGGTCTGTCATCGGTAGCAATCAGCCTTGAAAAGTTGGCATCTATAAAGAAAAGCTTGCCGTTGCGCTTAAGACAACGCACGTTTTCTTTGCGCAAAATTGCACCGCCGCCCGTGGCGATAATCTTGCCGCCTTCACGGGAAACGTCCCGTATTATCTGGGTTTCAAGGTCACGGAAATATGTTTCGCCTTTTTCTTCTATCAAGCTTTTGACGGTGCATTCAATGCGGTTTTCTATTTCCTTATCGGTGTCGACAAATTCAAAGCCGCCAATATTGATAAGCTTGCCAATCGTGGTTTTTCCGCTACCGGGCATTCCTGTAAGAACGATGTTTTCCTTAAGCGCAAAAACCGATTTGTATACCGCTTCAATGGTGTCCTTTCCCACGCATTTTTCAATGAATTTTTCAACTGCTGCAGCCGCTTGTGCAACAAGCATATATAAGCCGCCATCGGCTTTTACGCCTCTTTCTCTCGCTTCAAGAACAAGGTTGGTGTTAATGGGATTATATACTGCATCGATTAACCCTTCAAGATTTTTGAACGGTGAAATATCTATGGGCATTGATTCGCAGTCAGGGTACATTCCCACAGGTGTTGTGTTTATGATTATCTGCGCATCAGCGTGATTTTTCAAGGCTTCATCATAGGTTATATAACGTTCACTTTTGCATCTGCTTACGGTAAGAATCTGTGAAGCGCCAAGGTCATAAGCCACTACCTGTGCAGTTTTGCTTGTTCCGCCCGTGCCAAGAATCAATACCTTTTTATTTTGAAAAACCAAGCCTAAACGCTCGATTAACGCCTTCATACCAAAGTAATCGGTGTTGTAGCCGTAAAGCTTTCCATTACGGTTTACTATGGTGTTTACTGCGTTTATCCGTTTTGCGATATCGCTTATTTCGTCAAGAAAGGGGATGACGGTCTGCTTATAAGGAATGGTAACGTTGATTGCTTCAAAATCGCGTTTTTCAAAAAAACAGTTTATCTCGTCTTCGGATAATTCAATCAGTTTGTATTCGTAATCGGCAAGCCTTAAATGAATTTCCTTTGAAAAACTGTGCGTAAGCTTTTTGCCGATACAACCGTATATGCTCATATTTTATACCTACTTAAGCCAATCTGTTCCAAATCTTAAGGCAAGGGCATCGCATAAAACTATTGCGCAAGCCGCATCCTGCACGATTCTTGCACGGTGCACAATAGCGGGATCGTGTCTGCCTTCGGGTGTAAGAACAGTTTCGCTCATCAATTTAAAATCTACGGTTTCCTGCGCTTTAAATATGGTGGGTGTGGGCTTAACTGCGGTGCGGAAAATAATGGGCATTCCGTTTGTTATACCGCCGTTAATACCGCCGTTATTGTTGGTTTTAGTTATAATTTTACCGTCCTTTATCCTTAATGCATCATTTGCCTGACTTCCTCTTTGATCGGCAAGCGCAAAGCCGGAACCAAATTCAATACCCTTTATTGCAGGAATAGAAAACATCATGTGCGCAAGCATACCTTCTACGGTGTCAAACCACGGCTCGCCTACGCCCTGCGGCATACCGATTACTGCGGTTTCAAGCACACCGCCTACACTGTCGCCATCTGCCTTTATATCCAGAATTGCCTGACGCATCTGTTGCCCAATACCGTCGTCAAGCACGGCAAAGTAGGCTTGGTTAAGTGCGGTTATATCCGCACCGATATCCGAAAAATCCCTGTCGGAAACATTAGCACACTTTTTTACGTGCGTTCCTATAAAAATGCCCTTTTGCTCCAAAATTTGCTTACATATAGCACCTGAAGCAACAAGTGCGGCGGTAATGCGACCGCTGAAGTGACCGCCCCCGCGCGAATCCTGATAGCCGTGATACTTGCATTCTGCGGTGTAATCTGCATGGGAAGGACGGGCAACCGTCTTCATTGAAGCATAGTCACCGCTTTTAACGTTTTCGTTGGGAATAAGAATCGTTATAGGCGTTCCCGTGGTGGTATTATCAATAACGCCGCTTACGATTTTAAACCTGTCTGCCTCTTTTCTTGAGGTGGAAATATCACCCTCGGGGCGACGAAGCGTAAGCATATGCTCAATGTATTCGCAATCAATTTTAATTCCGGGTGCCAATCCGTCAATGACCGCACCGATATATTCGCCGTGGCTTTCACCGAACAGGGTAACTGCCACGCTGTTGCCAAACGTGTTTTTCATATTCTTCAACCTTTCAGGCAGGCTTTTGCCGTTTCAATTAGTTCAATGCATTTTACCGAACGCATTTTAAAGCTGCCGATTTCATCTACCGTTACTACCGAAACCGTATCTCCGTCAGCCTTTTTATCGTGGAATGCTGCTTCTGTGATTTTATCCCAATCATAAGGAATCTCGCGGTACAGATTGCACTTTTTTAATACCTCAATTACTCTTGGACGAAGCTTTTTGTCACACATCGGCAACATACCAAGGGCAACGCATTCACCGTGATAAAGCCCCTGCATTCCGCTACTGCTTTCAATGCCGTGACCTATCGTGTGCCCAAAGTTAAGCACCTTACGGAGTCCCGATTCCTTTTCATCCTTTTCAACAACGTCTTTTTTTACGTTAAGCGAACGAATGATAATTTCATCCATATTATTTTGGATATCTCCGTTTTCGAAAATATCAAACAATTCCTTGTCGGAAGTAAGCGATACCTTTATTGCCTCTGCAAGACCGTTTGAAATCTGCCTTGACGGAAGCGTTTTTAAAAGAGTGGGGTCAATTAACACCTTTTTAGGCTGATAAAACGCGCCAACTACGTTTTTTACACCGCCAAGGTTTATTGCAGTTTTTCCGCCAATGGAAGAATCTATCTGCGAAAGAAGCGTGGTAGGAATATTATAAAAATCAATACCGCGCATATATAACGATGCGGCAACACCCGAAAGGTCGCCTACCACACCGCCGCCCACCGCAACAATGCAATCCTTGCGCGAAAAGCCTTTTTCAAGCATGGCGTTAAGCAGCTTTTCAAGAACCCCAAAGCTCTTTGAGCCTTCACCTTGTTCGACGGTAAAAATCATACCATCTTTTGATTGACTTAATACAGCCTGTGCATATTCTGATGGAACACCCGAATCAGTCACTATAAGCACGCGGCGGTCTAAATTAAAGTGCTTGCCTGTATCCTGTAAAATGCCGCGCTTTACTAAAATATCGTAACTGTTTAAGCCTAAATTCATACGAATAGTCATTTTATCACCCTATATTTCCGTGTGCGGCGCAAACGTGCCTGCAACCTTAAGCTGATCACACACTTTGTTAAGTTCGTCAAGCATTTCCTTGCCCTTTTCGCTTTCAAGTGTTCCGTCAATTTCCACGTAGAAATAATACTGCCATGAATGCTTTTTCATAGGTCTGCTTCTTAATGCGGTCATATTAAAACCGTGCTTTCCTATAATGCCGATAGCACCTGCAAGCGAACCTGCTTCGTGCTTGACCGTAAACATAAGAACCGTGCTTGTAAGCGAAGGCGCGCAAGTTTTCACCTTTGATAATACGGCAAAACGGGTGGTATTTTCACCACTTTTGTTTATGTTGGCTTCAATTACCTTAAGCCCATAGATTTCTGCAGTTTCAACGCTTGCGATAGCACCTACGGATTTGTCCTTTAAGCTTGCAACGGTCTTTGCGGCAATGGCGGTGTTGCTTGCTTCTTCTGCCTTAAACCCACGCATTTTTATGTAATCGTGGCATTGGTTGAGTGCTTGCGGATGACTTGTTACCGTCTTAATATCCTCAACCGAAGCATCGGGAATACCTAACAGATTCTGATGAATTTCGAACTCATAAATTCCGTTAATGAACAGAGCACCCGAAAAAATCAGGTCAATTGTTTGCCCCACCTCGCCTGCATAACTGTTTTCAATGGGGAGTACGGCAATATCGCTTTCACCGCGTATAACCGCATCGTAAGCAGCTTTAAAATCAGAATAAGCCATAAGGGTGGCTTCGGGAAAAATTCTGCCTGCGGCAATGTGTGCGAAAGCGCCTGCCACACCGCTGTATGCAACCTTTAAGCCGTTTTGCATACGGTATTGATACGCGCGGGAAACGGACATAACGTGCTTAAGAAAATCAATGTAGTATTCCTTTAATATGGGATCTTCCACAAGCACGGAGTTCTTTTCGATTACCGCTTCCTCTCTCTTTTCATCAAGAATTGGCAATCCGAACTCCATTTTATGCTCACAAACCATTTCTACCGCACGCATACGCTTAATAAAAAGCTCTGCCATCTGTGCATCAGCTTCGTTAATGATTTTTCTTGCTTTTTCTAATTTGTCCGACATAATATTCCATCCCTTTTTTCTATTGCAATGCCTGTTTAAAACAAAAAAATCCGCACTCTCAATATGCTTTTAAAGCATAGCAGATGCGGACTGACCGTATTCATTGCCTCCGAAGATTAAACTTCGGCTTTTACAAATGACGGGCAGCCCATAGCAAAGTAAAAGAAGAAATAAAAAAGCTTATCGTTCATTATAATGACTGCCTCCTTCGTAATTTATTTGCACGTATGATAGCATATTAGTGCGATAAAGTCAAACATTTTTCAAAGAATAATAAAAGTTTTTTGAAACACAACGTGTTTTCGGCCATAATTACGGCTTTTTTATATAATATATAAATTTTATATAGACAATTTGCATCGATGTATAGTATAATAAAAGTGCTATTCAAAAATATGCATAGAAAGAGGTTTATGTATGAAAAGGTTTTTAGGTATACTGCTTGTGCTGACGATTTTGTTATCATGCTTCACAATGGTACAGTTTTCGGTAGCGGCAGAAGACACTGAAACGTACGTGGGCAAGGCGTTTATGGTAAAGGAAGACGTTTCATCTGCGGTTATACGTACTACAAAGGGAAAGTGGGATCTTGGCACACCTGCCGACGGCAAGTATTCGATCTCATATACCGTGTATAACGAGGGCGGTGCGTCCGTAAAGGTCAAGCTTCTTATGCAGGATGACTGGGACTATTACACAAACTCAATGGACGGTACCAGTGTAATAATTCCCGCAAATGCGGCAAGAACCATTACCTACAGCTACAATATTGTAAACGGACTTGTTGAAGGCAAGGGCAAAACCGATAATGTAAGCCTTTGCTTTGAGCTTTTACCTGCAGAGGGCGGACTTGGCGTTGTGCTTGGCGGAACAAAGGTTACCATTAAGTATAACACCACAGACGGTACTGACGTAGCAAGGCACCTTGGCTCGATCTATACCACCACGGAAAAGATTGGTGAGGTAACCTCGCTTCCCAAGATCGGTATTAAGCTTACCACTAACGTTGAAGCACCCAATAGCTATATGTATTGCCGTGCAAATGCAGGGCTTACTGAGTTTATTGACGGTGAGCACAGCGTTCAGTATTACGTTTATAACCCCAACAGCTATCCCATCAGCGTTCAGTTCTATATGCAGAATAAGTATGCAACCGTTAATGGAAACGGTGGTCAGACGGAAGTGATTCAACCGGGTAAAAAAGCGATTCTGACATACACATATCAGGTAACTGATGGCGTTTATCATGATTCCGGCATCAAAGCAACAGATATGACCATTCGCTTTGACATTAGGCATGAATCGGGCTCTATTCCCGCAGGAACAAGCATTTACGTTGAATACGCAGGCGATATGAATACTGACCCTGCACGCAATCTTAACGTAACGCTTTATCTTGTGGATGGTGATCCTACAATAATACAGCACGCACTTCTTCCTAATTATTCAGTTGATTACGTTTCGGTTTCAAACGGTAACGTTGAAAGTGGTTTAACCAACTGGGGCTGGTGGGATTCAGGTAGCATTGCGCTTTCTTCTGACACTAAGACAGGCGAAGGCAAATGTATTGAATTTACACCCAAAAGCGGTAAAAAATATGGAACCCCCGCATTTGACGTAACAGCCGCCATTATTAAGGATGATACTCTTAAATACGGTGGCCACGGTGCAGGTTCATACAAGGTTACCTTTGATGCTAAGGCTTCGGCTAATTTCTCAACGGGTGTTGTTATCGGTTCTGATTTACATAGGAACGCAGATGACGTTCCAGGCATGGTAGGTAAGGGCGTGGCTTCTGATTATACAAGCACGTGGAAGAAGTACAGTACGCATCAGACCTTTACTACCGATTGGCAGACGTATACTTTGATTTTTGAAATAGAGGAAAAGCGCTATAACACGTGGCAGGCATTGTACGAGGCAGGCAACGAGAACGCATATAAGCTTCTGCTTCGTTTTGATGCTTCAACTTCAGGCTACAAAGATGCGCAGACAACAAAGATATATGTGGATAACGTTACTATTGAACCTTACATTTTAAGCGATGAACCTACCGGTCTTTATATTCAGGGCTCAAAGGCTATTGGCGAGGGCGTTACAGATCCGTATTTGATTTTGGGATACAATAACGCCGCAGGTGGAACCTTCTCCGAAAAGGATATTGTAGATGGCAAGCTTATGTTTAAGCAGTATATCTTTAATGAAAGTGATACTGAAGTAGCCTTCACGCCTAAGATGCAGGTATATACAGGTTCTGCCTGGTCAGGCCCTGCAAGCAAGAACGTTGTGCTTGAACGAAAAAGCGGTGCATGGATCACCGTAAGTGCCGACCTTGATGAAAATAATATGCTCGTTGTAGGCGGTAACCCGTACGACGTTTCAAAGGTATTCCTCAGGTTTAATTTCACAGGAGTAATTGACAGCAGCATAAAGCTTGTGCTTACCGCACCTGAGGGCTATTATCAGTCGCTTTCTTCAAAAAGCGGAAACTTTAACGTAATCATAAATTATGAAAAGAAATACAGTGAATATCCACCCGATACTATAGATGCGGCGCTTGATACCGAATTCCATATAAACAGTGCATTTGGTAGTCATATGGTGCTTCAGCGCGAAAGAGAATTTAAGGTTTGGGGATACAGCGCCTACGTTGGTAAAAGCGTAAACGTTCAGTTTAAGGATCAGCTCGTAAGCACTACCGTACCTGAGGACGGTAAGTGGAGTGTTACCTTTAAGGCAGAAAAGGCTTCAAAGATAGGCGCAAATCTTACTGCAACCTGTAATGGAAAAACGCACACGATCGAAGATGTACTTGTTGGCGATGTGTTCCTTATAGGCGGCCAGTCAAATGCTGAAAAAACCCTTGCAGCCTGCGGCACCGCATATTCACAGGCATATAAGGATTCACTTATTGCTTCTGCTAACGGAAATATCCGCTTGTTCAAACAGGGTGCGGCAGATGCAAAGTCAAACCCCGAAACAATGCTTACACCTCAATACGAGGTAATAGCGGGCAATAAATGGGCGATCGAAACACCCTTTACGGCAAGCACGTTCTCGGCAATGGGTATTTTCTTTGCGCACAGAATATATAACGCAGTTGACGTGCCTATCGGTATGATCAACGTTTCAAGCGGTGGCTCACCTCTCAGTCAGCTTATGTCAAAGGAAGCCTCCGAGGCAGCAAACTATACCAGATATGAAAACAATATTCCTGTTTCGGGTATGTATAATGCGCTTTTAAGTCCGTTCATAAATATGAGCGTTACCGGTATGATTTTCTATCAGGGTGAAAGTGAAAACGGACTTGCAGTTACAGATTACGGCAAATATAACGAATATTTCAAAATCTATATCGATGATATAAGGGCGAAGAACGGAAATAACTTCCCTGTTTATTACGTTCAGCTTTCATCACATACCACTACTGATTGGAATGGTACTGCAGAACAGCGTGCAGTTCAGTTTGATGCGTTAAAGATGATCGATAACGTAGGTATGGTAGTTTCTATGGATCAGGGCTTCCGTGCAACAGATTCCGACTTTGCGCATCCCAATTACAAGGAACCCGTAGGTAACCGTTTGGGCGATCTTGCACTTGCTGATTACTACGGCTTGCTTGATGAATCGCAGGTAACCTCACCCATGCCCACTACCGCGGTTATGGATGAAGAAGGAAACGTTATTATAACCTTCAAGAATGTTGCAGGCGGTCTTAAGCGTATAGGTCAGCATGAAACCCTTACAGGCTTTAAGGCAATCGTAGGCGGAAAGTACGTTGACGTTGCCGCACAGATTGTCGGCAACAATAAGGTTAAACTTGATACTGCTTCGTTAAGCGGCGTAACAGGCGTTGGCTACGGTCTTGAGCTTCTTGCATTCGCTGATTATCCCGAAGGCAATGGCGATCTTAAGTACGTTGCTAACCTTGGCAACTCAAAGGATCTTCCTGCACCCACCTTCAAAATGAACCTTGAAACCACTATTACAGGTGCAAATACCGCTGTTGATTCAACACTTACAGTAAACTTCTTCGGTACTGCAAAGGGCGAAATGAAGTTTGAGTATAACGGCAAAACATATACCGTTGAGGGTGAATTCGATGAAGCAATAGGCGCATATAAGTATGCATTCCTTGGCGTAAATCCCCAGTGCATGGGCGATACCATTACTGCAACATTGTACGTTGACGGTGTTGAGGCTGCTGAAAAGATAAATTATAGCGTAAAGGAATACTGCAATAATATCTTCAATAACGGCAAGCCTGAAGGCTATACTGATGATGAATACAATAAGCTTATCAGCTTTATGGCGGATATGCTTGATTACGGTAATGCGGCGCAGGAATATATGGGCTATAAGACAGGCGCACCCGTAAACGATCTTGATTGGATTGAAAAGTACAAGACGGAGTTTACCGCACCTGAAAGCGTACGTGACGTAACTGAAACAGAAAACCCCGATTACAAATTCAAGTCCTGCGGACTTCATTTCTCAAATCTTATCAGCGTATACGTAAGATTACAGGTTGCAGATAAGAATAACGTGACAATCGACGTTCAGCGCGGTACACAACAGGTTGCAACTTATGATGCAAGCGACCTTGTTGGTGACGTTCTTTATCTTGACGGACTTCGTGCTGATGAACTTGACGACGTATTTGTGCTTACCTTAAAGGTAAACGGCACCGCAGTACAAACACTTACTTACAGCGCAAACAGCTATATTGCCGCAAAATACACAAGTGATACCGTTGGAACGCTTGTTCAGGCGGTTGGCAGATACGGCGCTTCTGCTGAATTGGTAAAGTAATATAAAGGTATATTCAATCACAAAAACCCGCATATTGCGGGTTTTTGTTTTTTGATTGAGGTAATGTTGCTAAATGTCAATGAACTTAATTTCAATCGGTTTCTTGCATTTTTGCGCATAGCTAATAAGTGATGCAGTACCTTTACTTTTTTTGTTCCAAAAACAGATGATATAATCGCAAGAATCAACCATCTGCTTGTTTCTCACAGGGCCTGCGCTACTTTTGAATTTTTGCCATTGTGCGGGGAAATACTCAATTTCAAAACCATATTCCTTTGCAAATCTTTCGCCTATAAGATCCGCACCGCGACAACAACCGGATAAAATAATTATATTATCTTCTGAAGAAAATTGTTGAAAACATTTTGCGATAAATTCTTTGGCTTCTTCGTAATTTGAATAATCTCTACAGCCTGCTATTACAACTCTTTTTGTCATAATAAAACCTCCTTACATAATATCATACAACTTTTTTTGCAAAATGCAACCATAAGTGGTTATATATTTATACTAATTTTTAAGCATAATAATGTGGTAGGAGTTGATATTATGCTTAAGGTAAATAAAGAATTTAAGTCGGCAAACATTTCGCGTACGGTGCGTTTTACCGAGCCGTTGTTTGAACAACTGAATAAGACGGCGGCAGAAAACAATATTTCGTTTAATCTGTTGGTGCTTCAATGCTGTAAATATGCTCTTGATAATATGGATGATGAGAAAAATTAAAAGCGGAGTGATTTAATCACTCCGCTTTTGTTATTTTTTCTTTTTCTTTTTATCGTCGGTGCCGCTTAATTCGTCGCCGTATGCACGAAGAAGATCCCGTTGCTTGTTGGTAAGTTTTTTAGGAATGCGGATATTAACCGTAACGTAAAGATCGCCTTTTGAATGGGTGTTGATATCAACGATACCTCTGTTTTTAAGGCGGAATCTACTGCCGGGTTGTGTGCCTTCAGGGATTTTAAACGAGATAGTTTCCTCAAGCGTGGGTATTTCTATCTCACCGCCAAGCACTGCAGTATGGTAATCGATATCAAAGGAAAGGAATAAATCGCTTCCGCGGCGCTGGAATATATCGTGCTCCGCTACCGAAACACGAACGTACAGGTCGCCTGCGCTTCCACCGCGCTTGCCGTGTTCGCCCTCACCGCGAATTGGGATTGCCTGACCGTTGTCTATACCTGCAGGAATGTTTACGCTAAGCTTACGCTTGCGGCGTATTCTGCCCTTGCCGTTACAACGTGAGCAGGGATCCTTTACTATCTTACCTGTGCCGCGGCATCTGTCGCAGGGACGTGTTGAAGCGAACGAACCGAAAATGGTGTTCTGCTGTGAACGTACCTGACCTGTGCCGTTACAAATGGGACAGGTTTCGGGCTGGGTGCCTTCCTTTGCACCGCTACCGTGACAAACGTCACATTCCTCTTCCCTTAAAACGTCAAATTCCTTTTTGCAGCCGAATGCGGCTTCCTCAAAGGTAATACGTATATCTACGCGAAGATCGTTACCGCGTTGGGGTGCGTTGGGGTTACGGCTCTGTCTTTGTCCACCGCCAAAAAAGGTGTCAAAAATATCGCCAAAGCCTGAAAAGCCTTCAAAACCGCCGTATGTACCGCCACCGAAGCCTTGGGGGCCATCAAAGCCAAACTGATCATAGTTTGCACGCTTTTCCTGATCGGAAAGCACTGCGTAAGCCTCGTTGACCTCTTTGAACTTTTCTTCACATTCTTTATCACCCGGATGGATATCCGGGTGATATTGCTTTGCCAGTTTTCTAAACGCTTTCTTTATTTCGTCATCGGTGGCATTTTTTTGTACACCGAGCACTTCATAATAGTCTCGTTTGTTTGCCATAAGAATTATTTATCCTCGTCGTCAACTACTTCGTAATCGGCATCGTAGGTGTTACCGTCGTTACCGCCGGCGTTTGCACCGCCCTGATTCATATCAGCGCCACCCTGTGCAGCCTGCTGTGCAGAAGCATAAATCTTGCCGAAGATTTCCTGTGAAATCTGTGAAAGCTTGTCGCTTGCAGCCTTAATTGCATCGTTGTCTGTGCCCTTAAGTGCTTCCTTGGTTGCATCAACCTCAGCCTGAACTCTTGCCTTATCGTCAGCGGCAATCTTGTCGCCAAGCTCGTTTAACGTACGCTCAACGTTATATACAAGGCTGTCTGCCTGATTGCGAATTTCAACAGCTTCCTTATTCTTCTTATCTTCAGCGGCAAACTGCTCAGCTTCCTTAACTGCCTTTTCGATTTCCTCGTCGGAAAGGTTTGTTGAAGCAGTAATGGTTATATCCTGCATATTGCCTGTGCCAAGATCCTTTGCGGAAACGTGCACGATACCGTTTGCACCGATAACAAAGGTAACCTCAATCTGCGGAACGCCTCTGGGTGCGGCAGGAATGCCTGTAAGCTGGAAACGGCCGAGAGTTTTGTTGTACTGTGCCATTTCGCGCTCACCCTGAAGAACGTGAATGTCAACTGCGGTCTGTCCGTCAGCGGCAGTTGAGAATACCTGACTCTTGTTTGCGGGGATGGTGGTGTTACGCTCGATAAGCTTTGTGCAAACACCGCCAAGTGTTTCGATGCCAAGTGAAAGGGGAGTAACGTCAAGAAGAAGAACGTCCTTAACCTCGCCACCTAAAACACCGCCCTGAATAGCTGCACCGATAGCAACGCATTCGTCGGGGTTGATACCCTTGAAGGGCTCTTTGCCGGTAACGCGCTTAACAGCTTCCTGTACAGCGGGGATTCTTGTTGAACCACCTACAAGAACAACGCGGTTGATGTCGGACATTGAAAGACCTGCGTCACTCATTGCCTTGTTAACGGGGTCAAGAGTTCTCTTAACAAGATTGCTTGTAAGATCGTCAAACTTAGCACGTGAAAGTGTAAGGTCAAGGTGAAGGGGACCTGCTGCGCCCATTGTGATATAAGGAAGGTTGATGTTTGCTGAAAGTGTACCTGAAAGGTCAATCTTAGCTTTTTCAGCAGCTTCCTTTAAGCGCTGCATAGCCATCTTATCGTTCTTAAGGTCAACACCGTTTGAAGCCTTAAATTCTGTAATCATCCAGTTGATGATAGCTTCGTCGAAGTCGTCACCGCCAAGGCGTGTGTCACCGTTGGTTGCAAGAACTTCAAAAACACCGTCGCCGATTTCAAGAATAGAAACGTCAAAAGTACCGCCGCCAAGGTCGTAAATAAGTATCTTCTGGTTTTCTTCTTTATCAAGACCGTAGGAAAGTGAAGCCGCAGTAGGCTCGTTAATAATACGAAGAACCTCAAGACCTGCAATCTTACCTGCATCCTTTGTTGCCTGACGCTGTGAGTCGTTAAAGTAAGCGGGAACGGTAATTACAGCCTGTGTAACAGCTTCGCCAAGATAAGCTTCGGCATCTGCCTTTAACTTCTGAAGAATCATTGCTGAAATTTCCTGGGGTGAATAATCCTTGCCGTCAATAGTTCTCTTGTTTGCGGTACCCATATCACGCTTGATGGACATAACAGTACCGTCGGGGTTAGCAACTGCCTGACGCTTTGCGATAGCACCTACAAGACGCTCACCGTCTTTAAAAGCAACAACTGAAGGGGTAGTTCTTGCACCTTCACTGCTGGGGATAACAACAGGCTCGCCACCTTCCATAACTGCAACACATGAATTGGTTGTACCTAAGTCAATACCGATAATTTTACTCATAATATATATACCTCCAAATGAATTTGTTTTTTTATTAAATGGTTACTTGTACCATTGAATATCTTATAATTTTGTCGCCCATTTTGTAGCCCTTTTCAAAAACTGCGGCTACTTCGCCTGCCTTTTGACCTTCCGAAGCAGGTATCTGCATCATTGCGTTGTGGCAAGCAGGGTCGAAGGGCTTGCCTAATGCTTCGATTTCTTCAACACCAAGTGAAGTAAGTGTTTGTGCCATCTGTTTAAGTACCATTTCAAGACCTTCCATCAACGAGCCTTCTGTGCCGTTTTTGCGCTCGGTCTCAAGTGCGCGTTCAAGATTATCCATAACGGGAAGAAATGCCTTAACCGTATCTATTTTACCCTCGGTAAGTGCATCGGCGCGCATCGAAACGTTCCTTTTACGGTAGTTATCAAAGTCTGCCTGTATTCTTTGTGCAAGGGCAAGGTATTCTTCCTCTTTTGAAGGCTTAACCTCTTCCTCTTCTTTAACATCTTCGGGCTGAACGTAATCCTCTGTGGAATCTGCTTCAGCTTTAACCTCTGCTTCTTCTTTGATTTCTTCTTTAACTTCTTCTTTTTTCTTACTCATCGTCGTTATCCTCCAATCCCTGTGTTTCGGTAAAAATGTCGGTAAGTGTTTTACCTACCTGCTCAAGCACCGAAAGAACCTTGTCGTATTGCATTCGTGTGGGACCTATTACACCGATTTTGCCAAGATCCCTGCCGCCGGAAGAATATGTGGCGGTAACTATACTTACGTCGCCAAGGCCCGTTTCCTGACCAATGCGAACGCTTACGCCTGCTTCGTCACTTTCCACTATCTGCCCAAGCCGTTGGTTTTCTTCTAAAAGCTGAAGAAATCCGCGTGCCTTATCAACGTCGGTAAACTCCTGATGGGCAAGCATCTTGCTTGCGCCCTCAATAACCATTTTGCCTTCGTTTTGCTGAAGCCTTGCGGCAAGAACGGTGCAGATAACGTCAAAAATTTGCTTTTGATCGGCAATCTCGGTTTCAACTGCATACTGCGCGCGGGGGTGAATTTCATTAACGCTTTTGCCTGCAAACATTCGACTTAAAAGCTTTGACATACTTTCAAGCTCCTCGTGCGAAACGCTTCTCGGAAGCGTTATGGGCGTGCTTTGCACCATTCCCGTGTCGGTAAGCAATACCACCATTGCGGTAACCGAATTTACCGGCATAAGCTGTATGCTTGATACGTTTACGTTGCGTACCTTTGGCGGTGTAACGATAGATACGTACTGCGTCAGGTCGCTGATTACCCTTGCCGCATCCGAAAGAACCTCGCCGGTCTGACCGATTCTTTTATCGTAGTAGGATCTTATGTATTCTATTTCGGATAACGAAAGCGTTGAAAGCTTTAATAGGTTATCAACGTAAAAGCGATACGCCTTTTCACTTGGAATTCTGCCTGCCGAGGTGTGTGGCTGTTCAAGATAGCCAAGATCTTCAAGATCGCTCATTTCATTACGAATGGTGGCAGAGGAAAGCTGAAAGCTTTTTGATATGGTGCGCGAACCAACTGGCATTGCGTTTGAAATATAATCTTCAATTATTGCCTGTAATATTTCCCGCTGTCTTTTGCTTAATTCATCCACCGGCGATCCCTCCTTGAAGCTTTTGTTGTTAGCACTCTGTGGTGGTGAGTGCTAACTGTACTGTCATTATATTACCATAGCATAAATTTGTCAACGGTTTTGGTGCGATTTAATATAATTGTTTTCAAATTATCACAAAATATACAAAAACGAATGATAAAAGCTTGTCATAAATATAAATATTAGAAAAACAAGAAAAAAATACGCTAAATTAAATTAGATGAATGAAGGAAAAATAAAAGTACAATAATAAGAAAGGAGCAAATAAGGTGAAAGAAATTACGGTAAAAATAAGCCGTAAGAATTTTGAAGCACTAAAAAAAGCTTCCAAAGGATTTGAAAAAGACAAGATAGTAAACAAGGCGCTTAAACAATTTTTCATTAAAACGCATAAAATGAAAGAGAGAACGCTTTTAAAAAAAGGCTATAAAAGCTTCGGAAAGCTGAATTTAAGGCTTTCGCGGGTGCTTTTTGAGGATGCTGATTTTTAATAAGCGGTCTTGCTTTTATGAAAGGGTGACACACATTGGTAAAAAGGGGCGAAATATATTACGCCGACCTTTCGCCCGTAGTGGGCAGTGAACAGGGCGGCATACGGCCTGTGCTTATACTGCAAAACGATATCGGCAATAAATACAGCCCCACAATAATTGTGGCGGCAATAACCTCAAAAACCGATAAGGCAAAGCTGCCTACCCATATAGCATTACAGGGTGAAAAACACGGTCTGCCCAAAAATTCGGTAGTTCTGCTTGAACAGATTCGTACCATAGATAAAAAGCGTTTAAAGGAAAAGTTAGGCGGTTTAAATACAAGTAATATGAATAAGGTAGAAGAAGGCTTACGAATAAGCCTTGGGTTTACGGAGTTATAACACAAAAAAGCGCCTGCAAATGCAGGCGCTTTAGTGTTAAAGGATAAATTATTCTTCGTCCTCGTCCTCATCCTCATCGTGATGGCAACCGTGACATGAGCAGCAATCACCGCCGCAGCCACCCTGATGCTCAAGCATATCCATAAGGAAGGGTGTAAGCTTTTCCATTTCGTCGTCATCGGGCATTTGGAAGGACAGCTCACCGTCTTTATCCTCCATACGCATAACGTAGATGCCGCCGTCTTCAGCATCCTGAGGTGTAGCAAGAAGTGCATAATTCTTGCCGTCGAATTCAAAATTGTCAATCATCAAAAGACCGATCTCGTTACCGGCTTCGTCCTGAAAATACAGTAAATCGTCCATAATAAATCTCCTAACTTCTTTTTTTGTATTATAACTTGTAAAGTGTTTGTTGGCAAGCAAAAAACCAAAAAAACAGCAAAAAGCTTGTACATATATTATTATATGAAGAAAATCAAATCAATACGGGGGTAATTTTCGCAGTTTCTTCACTTGCAAAGTTTGGGATTTTATATTATACTATAAACATATTTAATATGGGGTGCTTTTTTATGAAATACGTTTCTATCGGCGGTCAGGCGGTTATGGAAGGTGTAATGATGAAATCTTCCACCTCGCTTGTAATGTCCGTGCGCCGCGCAGACGGCACTATTGTAATTGAAAAACAGAAGCTTGAGCAAAAAAAATGGCGCAAGATAATTGCAAAAATTCCTGTTGTAAGGGGTGTGGTTGCGTTTGTTGAATCACTTGTTACGGGAATGAAGCTTACAAGCCAATCTGCTGAAATGTACGGTGAGGATCTTCTTGAGAATGAAGAACCCTCAAAGTTTGAAAAATGGCTTTCCAAGACCTTTAAATTAAAGCTTGAAACGGTAGCTATTATTTTAGGTATCGTGCTTGGACTTGGTCTTTCGTTCTTTTTGTTTATGTTTTTACCGTCCCTTGTTTCAACACTTTTTGCAAATATATTCGGCGTAACAAAGGAATCGGCAACCCTTGGCACAAAACTTCTGCTTAACGTGATAGAGGGCGTTACAAAGATACTTATCTTTTTAGGATATCTTCTTTCAATCGGCTTTATGAAGGATATTAAGCGCATTTTTATGTATCACGGGGCAGAACATAAAGTTATTTCCTGCTATGAGCACGGTGAGGAACTTACGGTTGAAAATGCAAGGAAATATTCAACCTCACATCCCCGTTGCGGAACCTCGTTTATGTTTATTATTATGGTGGTAGGTATTCTTGTTGCTTCGGTTGCGGATAACCTGTTCGGTCTTACTACCGTAACCTTCGGCGCAAGCCTTGTGCGCTTAATGGTTAAGCTTCTTCTTTTGCCCGTTGTTGCAGGCACGTCTTATGAAATATTAAAGCTTCTTGCAAAAAGCGATAACTTTTTCTTCCGCGTTTTAAGGGCACCGGGAATGCTTTTACAAAAGCTTTCTACTCGTGAGCCGGATGACAGTATGCTTGAGGTTTCACTTACAAGCTTTAAAAACGTGCTTTATATGGACGGGCTTATGGAACAGCCTGAAGAGGAGGTCAAGGTCTGCGACCTTGATGTGTGATGACGGTGCGTGAAGCGCTTGGTTATGCCAAGCAACAGCTTAATAACGTGCCCGATAGGGACGTTGACGCTTCGTGGATTGTATGCGCCGTAACAGGTATTACCCGCGGTGCGCTTCATTTTGAGGGCGACAAGGAATTAAATACAAAGCAGGAGGAAGCGCTTAATGAGATTGTTGCAAGGCGCAGGCTCCGTGAGCCGCTTCAGTACATTTTCGGCTTTGTTCCGTTTTATAATATTGAATTAAAAACCGATAGCCGTGCGCTTATTCCAAGGGATGAAACTGCGCTTTTAGTTGAAAAGGCAATCGAATTTATAAATAAAAACGGCTATAAAACCGTGCTTGATATAGGCACGGGTTCGGGCGCTATTGCGGTTGCGGTAAGTAAAAATACTACTGCTTCGGTGTGCGGTGCGGATATAAGCGGTCAGGCAATCTCGCTTGCAAAGGAAAACGCAGTGCTTAATAGCTGTGACGTAGAATTTATTGAAAGCGATTTGTTTGAAAATATTGATAAAAAATTTGACGTAATACTTTCAAACCCCCCTTATATACCCACAAAGGACATTGAAAAGCTTGAAAAAGAACTGTTTTTTGAGCCGCAGAACGCCCTTGACGGCGGAAGCGACGGCTTGGATTTTTACCGTGACATAATTTCAGAAGCATCGGCACATCTTAATAAGGGCGGTCTTTTGATGTTTGAAATCGGCTTTGATCAGGCTGATGCGGTAAGAACGCTTCTTTCAAAAAACGGCTTTATTGATAACGTTGTGTTAAAGGATTATTCCGGACTTGACCGTATTGTATACACTTTTTACGAGGGATGATATATGTTAGAAAAACTTGAAGAAATGTCTATAAGGTTTCAGGAGCTTAATCAGAAGTTAAGCGAGCCTGACGTAATAAACGACCGCAAGCTGTATGAGGAGCTTTCGAAGGAATATTCTACGCTTTCCGAAATAATGGCAAAGTTTGAGGAATATACCTCAGTTTTAAAGGGCATCGAGGGCGCAGAAGAGATAATCGAGCTTAACGATCCCGAAATGAAGGAACTTGCCGAGGCGGAGCTTGAGGAATTAAAGCCTCAGCTTGAACAGCTTGAAAAGGAACTGAAGGAGCTGCTCGCACCCCGCGACCCCGATGATGATAAAAACGTTGTGCTTGAAATCCGAGCAGGTACAGGCGGTGAGGAAGCGGCACTTTTCGGTGCGGATCTTCTTAAAATGTATATGAAGTATGCGGAAAAAAAGGGTTGGAGCTTTGAGATAACCTCTATCTCCGAAACGGAAATAAACGGTATCAAGGAAGCGGTATGTCTTGTTTCGGGTAAGGAAGTATTCCGCCATATGAAATACGAAAGCGGCGCACACCGTGTACAGCGTGTACCCGTTACGGAATCGGGCGGCAGAATTCACACGTCTGCGGCAACGGTTGCGGTGCTTCCCGAGGCGGATGACATTGATATTACCATAAATACCGAGGATCTTCTTATTGAAACACACCGTTCCTCCGGTGCAGGCGGTCAGCACGTAAACAAGACTGAATCTGCAGTGCGTATGGTGCATCTTCCTACGGGTATTGAGGTTGACTGTCAGGATGAACGTTCACAGATTAAGAACCGTGAAAAAGCAATGAAGGTCTTAAAAAGCCGTGTGTACGATTATTATAAGGGCATTGCTGATAAGGAATACAGCGGTATGCGCAAAAATCAGGTTGGCTCCGGTGACAGAAGTGAGCGTATACGTACCTATAACTTCCCACAGGGACGTGTTACCGATCACCGTGTAGGCGTTACGCTTTATAAGCTTGATGCGTTTTTGCAGGGCGAAATGGATGAAATAGTTTCAGCACTTATACTTGCAGGCTCAACGGGCGAGCTTGCGGATGGCGAAGAATAAAAAAGATAACCGATGCATTGTGGACCGTATCCAGAAAAACAGACATTGAAATAAAAATCCCCCTGTTGTAGAATATCTACAGAGGGGGAATTTTTTATGGCAAGAAACTATACCAAAATGAAAATATTAGCAGAAGAAGTATTTCGTAGAAAAGAAGCTGG
>JAZQTV010000002.1:0-3116 GCA_045630945.1 Clostridia bacterium | reverse complement strand
ATAGAGGATATAAATGCGCTTTACAATGCAGGCGTAAAGCTTACCAAGCCTTTAAAGGAAGCCTGCGAATTAAGATTGAATAATCCTGACGTTTCGTTGAATGAACTTGAAAAAATCAGCGGAATATCCAAATCCGCACTTAATAAGCGTTTTATAAAAATACGTCAGATGCGCGAAAAGTTATAGACTAAAGAAAGGAATGGCAATATGGGCTTTGTACATCTTCATACACATACTGAATACAGCCTGCTTGATGGTGCTTCCGTTATCGAGGACCTTGTTGTAAGGTGTAAAGAACTTGGTATGGATGCCCTTGCCATAACCGATCACGGCGTAATGTACGGCGCAGTTGAGTTTTATAAGGCGGCGCAAAAGCACGGTATAAAGCCTATAATCGGGTGCGAGGTGTACGTTGCACCCCGAAGCCGCTTCGATAAAGCAGGAAAGGCAGATAAAGAATACGCACATCTTGTACTTCTTGCCAAAAACGAAACGGGCTATCAAAACCTTATTAAACTTGTTTCTCTTGCCTTTACCGAAGGCTATTACTATAAGCCGCGTATAGATTACGATCTTCTTGAAAAATATTCAGAAGGTCTTATATGCCTTTCTGCGTGCCTTGCAGGTGATATACCTCAGCTTCTTTTGAACGGTAATTTTGAAGAAGCAAAAAGCCTTGCAATGCGCCTTAAGCAAATGTTCCCTGATGATTTTTATATCGAAATACAGGACCATAATATTCCTGAACAGAAGCAGATACTTCCGCAACTTATAAAGCTTGCGCGCTCGTTGGAACTTCCGCTTGTTGCAACTAACGACGTTCACTATATAAATAAAGAAGATGCTGAAATGCACGATGTGCTTTTGTGCATACAGACAGGAAAAACACTTGATGAGCCGGGAAGAATGCACTTTTCTACCGAGGAATTTTATTTAAAGACCGAAGAAGAAATGCTTGCGCTTTTTGATAACGTGCCCGATTCTTTGGCAAATACCGAGGTAATTGCCCAAAAGTGCAGCTTTGACTTTGAATTCGGCAATATCCATATTCCGTATTATGAGGTTCCCGATGGGCTCACTGCCGCGGAATACCTGTATAAATTGGGCATTGACGGACTTAATAAAAAATATGCAGTCATAACCGATGAAATAAAAGAGCGTTTTGATTACGAATACAATATGATAAAGCGTATGGGATACGTAGAATACTATCTTATTGTGTGGGATTATATAAACTATGCACGAAGCGTTGATATCGTTGTTGGTCCCGGCCGTGGTTCAGGTGCGGGAAGCCTTGTAGCATACGCTATCGGAATTACCAATATTGATCCGTTAAAATATAATCTTCTGTTTGAACGATTTCTTAATCCCGAGCGTGTAAGTATGCCCGACTTTGACGTAGATTTCTGCTTTGAACGCAGGGGTGAGGTAATAGAATACGTTAAACGCAAGTACGGTGTCGATCACGTTGCGCAGATAGCAACCTTTGGTACTATGAAAGCGCGCGCAGTTATCCGTGATGTAGGCAGGGTATTGAATATGCCGTATGCCGATGTTGATAAGATTGCCAAAATGATTCCCCGTGAACTTGACGTGACGGTTGAACGTGCACTTAACGTAAATCCCGAATTGCGTGAAGCCTGCAGTGATCCGCAGGTAGAGCGTTTGATCTTCTTTGCCAAAAAACTTGAAGGACTTCCTAGAAATTCATCTACCCATGCCGCAGGTGTGGTTATATCAAAAAATCCCGTTGATACCTACGTTCCTTTGTGCGTTAACGGTGAAATGGTGGCAACACAGTACGTTGCAAAATACCTTGAGCAGCTTGGTCTTTTGAAAATGGACTTCCTTGGTTTAAGGACGCTTACGGTAATACGTGATACACTTGAATTTGTAAAAAGCCGCACAGGCAAAAAGCCTGATCTTTCAAGCATTAGCTTTGATGATGCCGAGGTATATAAGCTTATCGGTCAGGGTGAATGCGACGGTATATTCCAGCTTGAAAGCAACGGAATGCGCTCGTTTATGAAGGAGCTTAAGCCAAGTTGCTTTGAAGATATCGTGGCAGGTATTGCATTGTACCGTCCCGGCCCGATGGATAGTATTCCCAAGTATATTTTCGGAAAAGAGCATCCCGAGCAGGTTGAATATCAGCATCCCATAATGAAAAACGTGCTCGAGGTTACCTATGGCTGTATGGTGTATCAGGAGCAGGTTATGCAGATAGTGCGTGACGTTGCAGGCTATTCTTTGGGCAGAAGCGATATAATGCGCCGTGCAATGAGTAAAAAAGACCAGAAAGCAATGGAATTTGAACGAAAGGTCTTTGTTTACGGCTTCGAAGAGGATGGTAAAATAACTGTTCCGGGTGCTATCAGAAACGGTATAGACGAAGAAACTGCAAACGCTATATTTGATAAAATAGCGGTGTTTGCGCAGTACGCGTTCAATAAATCCCATGCCGCCGCATACGCAGTAGTGGCATATCAGACGGCATATTTAAAATGCTATTATCCCTTGGAATTTATGGCGGCTATGCTCAATTCACTTTTGGGTGATGAGGATAAAACGGCGCGTTATATACGTTATTGCCGTGAACACTCTATAACCGTGCTTCCGCCCGATCTTAATTCAAGCGTTTCGGGATTTTCACCCGTTAATGAAAATTCAATACGGTTTGGCTTAAGTGCCATTAAAAACGTAGGAATTTCTGGTGTTCATTCAATCGTTGCCGAGCGTGAAAAAAACGGAAGATTCCTTTCTCTTGATGACTTTGCTACTCGTACGGTGCATATGTCCGACGTAAATAAGCGAATGGTTGAAAGTATGATAAAGGCAGGCGCATTCGATTTTACTGGGTATTCTCGAAAAGCTCTGTTAGGCGGCTATGAAGCGGTGCTTGACGGTGCGCAAAACCGATCAAAGAACAGTCTTGAAGGTCAGCTTTCGCTATTTGATGATTTCGAAATGGCGCAAGAAGTCACAGTACAGGCTATTCGCGAAACAGGCGAATTTTCACGTCTTCAGTTTTTGATGATAGAAAAGGAAATGCTTGGCGTATATTTAAGCGGAAGTCGGGAGGCCAAGCGGGCTTAGGAAGACAATCCTTTTGTACA
>JAZQTV010000001.1:0-3921 GCA_045630945.1 Clostridia bacterium | reverse complement strand
GAAATGCGAACATTGCAGTACCGCCACCCACTACGGTCTTTGCCGAAAGTGAAAGCGTGCCGGGCCATAAAAGCGCCGAAGCAACACCGCATAAGCCGCAGCCTAAAAGGCTTAATGATGCAAACGGTGAAAGTGCTATAAGCAAATAGCCTACAACACCGATAATTCCGCTTAACATAAGTGCGTTTTCAATCTTGATTTTAGTTGAAAATTTCGCATACCCTGCACGGACTATTCCCATAAAAAGTGCGAACACGCAGGGACCTAAAAGGTCGCCTATTGCCTTGGGTATACCGCTTTTTTCGTACAGTGCGCTCGCCCATTGGGCAACGGTAAGCTCGGTTGCGCCTGCACATATCATAATAAACAAAAACAGCAAGAACGCTTTGTTGGAAAAAAGCTTTTTAACAGATAACGCCTTTCCCTTTTCTGTTAGTGAATTTATGGGAACAAGCATACAGTAAAAGCTATTCAAAAGCGGAATAATTCCCCACAAAAAAGCAAGAATCCGCCAATTTTCTATACCGAAAACGGCAAAAAACAGGGTGGAAATAAGAATGGTAAAAAGCTGTCCCCAACAGTAAAAGGAATGTAACAGGCTCATTGCTGCTTCCTTTGCGTTGGTGGTTGGGGTTGCTTCAACAACGGGCGAGACGGTTACCTCAATAAGTCCGCCGCCAAGCGCGGTGAACAGGGTAGAGATTATTATTGCGGTGTACGGCTCAATCATTTCGGGCGAAAACGAAAGTAACGCAAAGCCTAAAAACGATGAAAGATGCGCGCATATCATTGATGCACGGTAGCCGACCTTATCAAGAAGCTTTGCCGCAATAAAATCGACGATAAGCTGAAAAATAAAGTTAATTGAAACGATAAGTCCTATTTTTTCGAGGCTTATTCCGTATGTAAGTGAAAACGTAACGAATAACAGGGGTGTAAAGTTGTTTACAAGCGCCTGTACGGTATAAGCTACGTATGATGCGTATATGGTGTGGTTAAAGCCAAGTCTTCTCATGATGTCTGTCCTTGAGTTATTTTTGCTTTCTCAGGTCACCCTTATAAAGAGGAACGCTGATAACGTCCATAAAACGAATGGGGAACTTATCCTTCAAGATGAAGTTCGTTTCGTCACCGCGGTGCTCTTCAACGATGGTTGACCACATCTTGTTTTTTGCATAGGTTATCGAGGATGAAATAAAGCTTACTGCGCTGTCACAGTTAATTATTGCAGGGAAACGGTCGCGGTAGCATATGCAAAGCGTACCGCCAAGAACCTCTGTTCTGCCGCCGTTTACAGTCTTGAATGCGGTGCCTTCCTCCTCTGCCTTAAAGCCAAGCACCCAAAGGTCAGAATGATCGTTCAATACCTCCGTTTTACTGCGCTCGGGATTAAGCTGCCTTGCCCAAACCTTCTGCCCCGTAAAGTGATAGCAGGGGGTTGAACGGCTGTATGAGAAGTGAGCCTCCCTTTCCTTTTCACCCTCGTCGGTAAGACCGCCTGTGCCGGGGATGCCGCCTAACGTACAGCCTACGTTTTCCATAAATACCTTGCCGCCCTCAACGGAATTAAAGTACATTGAAATTGCCTGCGTATGAAGGTCGGACAAAACAAGTGTACGCGTTGAAGCGTGATCTATAAGCGTGTTCATACCCGAAAGTGATTCAAAAGCAAACAGGTCTTCGATTATAAGCGGAGTCTGTGAATCGCCCGTAACCTTAAATACGCCCGTTCTTTCAAGGGCTTTCATTTCGGGAGTGTTTAAAAGGTCGCTGTACATAAAGTTAATGCGGTTAACCGTAGCAGGCACGGTAACAGGCTTATCAAAAAGATATGCGCCTGCTTGAAAATAAACGGTGGAAGCACCTGAATCAAGTGCCCTTTGTATAGCGTCTGAATCGGGAGTAACACCGTCACCCTTTGCGCCGAATGAATTTACACTTACCCATTTTTCAGGCGCATCCCACGGCAGAACGGGGGTGTTTTCGATGGGCAGGGAAAGGGTAAGTGCTTCGCCCTCATCAAGCCCCGTAACGCTTCCGTGTGATGAATATTCCTTTATGTCGCCATCCACGTATCCTGCACAGTAGCCGAACATTGAATGGAAATAATTTTCGATTTTTATATCTCTTAAATACAACGTACCAAATTCGTGGCGAACGGCAAAATCATTGTTTGTAGTGCCCTTAAAGTTACCTTCAATACAAACGGTGTGTCCGTCAAAGCCTGTGCATCTTAATGCAGGGCATACGTTTACACTTTCGTAATCTCTTATTGAAACGATGGTATCGCCAACAAAAAAGCCTGCGCGCTTTTGGTTGGTTGCCTTTATGTGCTCAAAAAACGCGAAATGCGTCTGGGGTATTACCTTAAAGCCGTAGTCAAAGCCTACAACCTCAATATTGTCAGCAATGCAGGCGGAAGCCTTATCGTGAAGAATTGCAAAGCCTGCACTTCCCCTAAAATTATCGTCACTTGAAACTATGCGCAAGTTTCTTGCGGCACCCGTATTGTTTGCAAAATGTACAACACCTATTGCGCCGGGGTTGTTTTTACCCACATCAATGGTGAAGTTTTCTATCATATTAGTCATTGCAATGTTTGATGCTTCACCGCGCATAAACGAAATAACGGGGCGGTCGGTGCCATATTCAAAACCCTTGCAGTTATCCTGAAGCTTTATGGTAACGCCCTCCATGCTCTGCCCCATAAGGCGAAGACGGCAGTTCATTTCAAGATATGGAACGTTATTGAAAATATTCCTGAAATGCTCAAGAGAATAAGTTATGGTGTCACTTACAAGATAAGTGCCGTTGGGGAAGTAAAGTATTTTGGATTCGGGTAATTTTTCGGGCCAGATTATACAGTTTATACCGTCTACACGGCGGATTTCAAAGCCTATCCAAACCTCGTTACCGGGGGTGGCGGCAACCTTATTTACCGTTTCGTCAAAATTGCGCTTGTATTCGTAAAAAATATCGTCTATTGCCTGACAAAGCGCCTTTGTGCAGTCGGTTTTTCCTGTGTTATCCGCATTGTAGGGCGGCTTTGTAACGTCAACTATACATTTAAGGTCTGCGGGGTACTGAAAATTACTCATACATATACTTCCTCATAATATATTTACTTATATGATATCATATCATTGATAAAATGCAATATAAAAAATGAAACATTTTCATAAAAAAGGCAGGTAATGACCTGCCTTTCAAATAGCGTTATTCAAAAATCGTGCCGATCTTTGCGTTTTCGATGGTGCGGACAACCTCAAGTGCCTGTGCCGAGGTAATGGGATAGGGCTTGTTGTTGCGGTATGCATCATAGAAATAATCCCAAACAACGTCCGTTTTGTCGTAGGGACCGTAGGTGATGGTTTCTTCCTTCCAGGTAAGCACCTCACTGTTACCGAATGCAGAGCCGGAGCCGGGTGTTGAAGGATCAGCCTTAACGTCAGCAAGCTCAACGTCGGGATCAAGGTACTTTAACTTAAACTCGTTTGAACCGCCGATAAGACAGCCGCGTGAGCCGTAGATGATATATTCGGGGGTGGGGAGTGCAACACCGCCTGAAATTTCCATATCAACAACTCTGCCGTTTACACCCTTAAACACAAGCTTAAGGTGGTCTTCAGCATCGCCTACTGCAGCAACGCGCTTGATGTCGGAGAACATTTCGGTATAAGCACCACCGCAGAAGTAAATAGAATGGTCAACGATGTGGGGACCCCAGTTAAGAAGCTGACCACCGCCAAACTCCTTGATGGTTTGCCAGTCGTTACGTCATTGATATTCGTTTCTTGTAAGGCGGATTTCATAAACGTCACCAAGAATACCCGAATCAATAATCTCGTTAACCTTGATAAAGCCTTCCTCAAAGCGTCTGTTATGACGAACGTAAATCTTGGGGCCGCCGGGCTGTGAGCC